>NZ_JADPKL010000089.1:0-401187 GCF_023073935.1 Bradyrhizobium sp. 147
TCATGACGTCGCGCGCAGCGTCCGTCAAGGATGGCCGTCGCTCGCTCGAACCTCACGTGGTCTGTTGCCAGGCCACGCCTTGACGGACGCGAGCACGGCATCATCATGGCAGGCGCAGACCATCCGGGCGGAGCAAAAAACTGCCGCCACTTAATGGTTGCTACGAAGCCAGCTACGAGACCTGCTCCGTCACGCGTTCCCGCGATCTTCCCGAAACAGATCCAGCTTCTGCTGCACCGGCCGGTCCGAGAAGCTGAACAGCACGGCGTCCTCATCCGCCTCGTGCGTGACCCAGTGCCAGCTCGGCACCACGAACAGATCGCGCGGGCCCCATTCGAAGGTCGCATCCCCAATCCGGCTGCGGCCGCGGCCTTCGATCGGGCAGAACACCGTGGCATCGGTCGAGCGATAGCGCGCGGTCTTGAAACCCTTCGGCAGCAGCTGGATGAAGGTGCCGATGGTCGGCATTGCGAAATCGCCGGTCTCGGGATTGCTGAATTTCAGCTTCAGGCCGTGGCAGGCGTCCCATTCCTGGCTTGCGCGGGCTTTCTCCAGCGCTTCGCGGGTGTAGGCATAGGGATAGCTGAAGATCGGCGAGGTCTTCGAGCTCCGCTTTACGTCGACCGGCAGCAGGTTGTGGCCGTAGCGCGCAAAGCTGTCGCCGGCTGGTCTTGTGATCTTCTGCTGGTCCTCCCTTGAGCCTTCCGCAAAGGAGCAATCGAAGAACTGCACCAGCGGGATATCGAGGCCGTCGAGCCAAAACATCGGCTCGCTGGTCTCGTTGGAATGATCGTGCCAGGTCATCGACGGCGTGATGATGAAGTCGCCGGGCTCCATCGCGGTGCGCTCGCCGTCGACCGCGGTGTGGGCGCCCTTGCCTTCGAGCACGAAGCGCAGCGCGGACTGGCTGTGGCGGTGCGCGGGCGCGACGTCGCCGGGCACCACCATCTGCACCCCGGCATAGAGCGAGGTCGTGATCTTGGACTGGCCGCGCAGGCCCGGATTCTCCAGCACCAGCACGCGCCGCTCGGCTTCCTTGGCGGTGATCAGCTTGCCGGCTTCCGTCATGTAGTCGCGGATGATTTCGAACTTCCATAAGTGAGGCCGGCAGGCGCTCTTCGGCTCCGGCGTGATCAAATCGCTCATCACCGTCCACAGCGCGGTGAGATTTTCGCCGTCGATCTTCCGGTAAAATGCCTCGCGTTCCGGCGTCTTGGTCACGGCTTCCATGGTGCGGCTCCGTTCGTTTTGTCGATTGACAGTATACTGAGGATATAGGTAGCGTCAACGTGAGGGATGTTGGTCGCCATTCCGGGGCGATGCGGCAGCATCGAACTATGGTGCGCACTTGCGCACCTGGAATCTCGAGGTTCCGGGTTCTCGCTCCGCGAGCCCCGGAACGACAAGAAACAAGGGAGGTCTCAATGAAGCTGCACGGCTATTTCCGCTCCAGCGCCGCCTATCGCGTGCGGATCGCGCTGAACCTCAAGGGCCTCGGTGCCGAGCATCTGCCGCATCATCTGCGCAAGGGCGAGCAATGCGCGCCCGCCTATCTCGCCATCAACCCGCAAGGCCTGGTCCCGGCGCTGGAGGACGATGCGGGCGAAGTGCTGACCCAATCGGTCGCGATCATCGAATGGCTCGACGAAACGCATCCCAATCCGCCGCTGCTGCCGAAGGACCCGCTGCGCCGTGCCAAGGTGCGCGCGTTCGCACTCGCGATCGCCTGCGACACACATCCGGTGCAGAACCTGAAGGTGCTGGCGCGGCTGCGCGAGCTCGGCCTTGCCGAGGAGAAGGTCCAGGACTGGGCGGCCTGGGTCAACCGCGAGGGATTGTCGGCCTGCGAGACGCTGATCAGGGGCGAGCCGGGCCCGTTCTGCTTCGGAGACGCGCCGACGCTGGCCGATCTCTGTCTGGTGCCGCAGCTCGCCAATGCGCGCCGTTTCGGCGTCGATGTGTCGGCCTATCCGCGCCTGCTTCAGGCAGAAGCCGCCGCCAAGGCAATGCCGGCCTTCGCCAATGCCGCGCCGGAGAAGCAGCCCGATGCCGAGTAAGCCTCTTCCTCCGATCACGATGGATGCGGTCTATGCCGCGCCAGGCTATCTGTTCCGGCGCATGCAGCAGATCGCGGTCTCGATCTTCATGGAGGAGTGCAAGGCGTTCGACCTGACGCCGGTGCAATATGCGGCGCTGATCGCGGTCCACACCCATCCCGGCATCGACGCGACGCGTCTGTCGGCGGTGATCGCCTTCGATCGCTCCACGCTCGGCAGCGTGATCGAGCGGCTTCAGGCCAAGGCCTATATCGAGCGCAAGCCGGCGCCCGAGGACAAGCGGATCAAGCTGCTCTATCTGACCAGATCAGGCGCCGCGATCCTGCGCGACATCATCCCCGCCGTAGAGCGAGCCCAGGCGCGCATGCTGGAGCCGTTGAAACCCGCCGACCGCAAGGCGCTGCTGGAGCTCTTGGTGCAGCTCGTCGATCTCAACAACGAAGCCTCACGCGTGCCGCTGCGGGCCGAGGATGCGCTGGAACATCTGGGGAAGGGCGGGTGAGGTCTTCGCGGGCGATGACAGCGTGGGTATGGTCACGTGAGCGTATCCCTCACATCCTCGGCCTCACATCCGCAGCAACGCCTGCCGGTCGATCTTCCCCGTGCCGGTCTTCGGCAGCTCGTCGATGAAGATTACCTCGCGCGGATATTTGTACGGCAATAGCTTGCCCTTCACATAATCCTGGAGCTTGCGCGTCGTCTCGCTCTGATCAGTGGCGCGGTTGTTCATCACCACCACGGCCTTCAGCGTCATGCGCCGATCCGGCAGTTCGGCGGCGAACACCGCGCATTCGCGAATATCAGGGTGGTCGGCGAGGCAGAGTTCGACCTCCAGCGGATAGACCCACTGGCCGGAGATCTTGATGAGATCGTCGGCGCGGCCGCGGAAGAAGTGGAAGCCGTCGGCATCGCGCACGAAGCGATCGCCGGTGTAGATCCAGCCGCCCTCGCGAATGGTCTCGGCGGATTTGTCCGGCCGGTTCCAGTACAGCGGCGTGTTGGAATCGCCGCGCACCCACAAGATGCCTTCCTCGTTATCGGCGACGTCGCGGCCGTCCTTGTCGCGTAGCGCAACCTCGTAGCCGGGCACGCGCAGGCCGGCGGCGCCGAGCTTCCTCTTGTCAGGACGGTTGGAGAGATAGATGTGCAGCACCTCGGTCGAGCCGAGACCCTCGACGATCTCGAGGCCTGTGAGCGCCTTCCAGCCGTTGAAGACTTCGACCGAGAGCACCTCGGCCGCAGAGAGCGCCATGCGCAGCGACGAAAAGTCGGTCTTGTCGGCGCCCTCGGCCTTGGTCAGTGCCGTGTAGAGCGTCGGCAGGCCGAAGAACACCGTCGGCTTGTATTGCTCGATCGCCGAAAAGATCGATGCGGGCTTCGGCTGGCCCGGCAACAGCAACGTTGCCGCGCCCGCCGAGAATGGGAAGGTGACGGAATTGCCAAAGCCGTAAGCGAAGAAGATCTTTGGTACCGAGAAGCAGATGTCGCCAGACGTCAGCTTCAACACGCTCCGGGCAAAGGCGGCTTCGCTATAGGCCATATCGTGCTGAAGATGCACGATGCCCTTGGGCCGGCCGGTTGAGCCGGAGGAGTACATCCAGAACGCCATCTCGTCGCGATCGGTGTTGGCTTCCGCGAGTTCGGCCGGGGACTGCATGAGCCAGCTTGCCGCTGCGATCGCAACAGGCGCGGCGTGGTCGCGCACCTCGCCATTGACGACGATCAGCGTGTGCAGACCCGTGTCCCTGCAAGCTTCCGCATTGAAGCGCGCGCAGAATTCGGCATCCGCCACCGCAACGGCAGCGCCGGAATCGGCAAGATAAAACTGCAAGAGGTCCGGCGGCGTCAGCGTGTTGATCAGGAGCGGCACGAAGCCGGCGCGCACCGCGCCGAAGAAGGCGGCGGGATAGGCCGGCGTGTCGTCGAGAAACAAGAGCACGCGGTCGCCGCGCTTGAGGCCGAGCGAGGCAAGCCCGTTGCCCCAGCGGCAAGCCTCGGCGCAGAGCTCGGCATAGGTCCGCGTGCCCGCCGGGCCGATGAGCGCGAGCTTGTCGCCGCGCCCTTGATCGAGATTGTCGAATAGCACGCGGCCGGCATTATAGATTTGCGGAACGGCAAAGCCGATCTCGCGTGCGCCGGGGCTGTCCGCAGGCACCTGGTCGCGAATCTCGTTGCTCATGCCGCACCCCCGCCGTTCTTGGCCGCCTCGTAGCGCGCCATGAAGGCCGGGGACATCGCCCGCAGCCGGGAATCGTCGATGCGGCCGGACCGGGTGATGTAGCTATAGGCGAAATCCATCACGGGCAGCTTCATGTGGTCGGCGAAGTGCTCGTACCAGAACGCGCTGGTGCGCGCGGCATCGACGAGCTTCTGCACGATCGGCTTGCGCGTGGCCTGGTAGCGATGCAGAGCGGTCGACAGATGCGCATCCGATTCCAGCGCCTTGACCAGCGCGATGGCGTCTTCGATCGCGAGCCGCGTGCCTGATCCGATCGAGAAATGCGCCGAGTGCAGGGCATCTCCGAGCAGCACGATGTTCTTGAACGACCAGTGCTCGTTCCAGACCCAGGGAAAGTTGCGCCAGACCGATTTGTTGGAGACGAGGCAATGGCCACCAAGCGTGTCGGCAAACACCTCCTCGCAAACGCCCTTGGACTGCTCGACGTCCTTGTAGGCGAAGCCATAGGCCTGCCATGTCGCGTGATCGCATTCGACCAGAAAGGTGCTCATGTTCGGCGAGTAGCGGTAGTGATGGGCGTTGAAGGCGCCGCGGTCGGTCTTCACGAAAGTCTGCGACAGCGTATCGAAGCGTTTCGAGGTGCCGTACCAGACGAACTTGTTGGAGGAGTAGGACAGCGAGGTGCCGAAATCGCCCTCATAGGCCCGGCGCACCAGCGAGTTGAGGCCGTCGGCGGCGACGATGAGATCGTGGCCGTTGAGTTGGTCGATCGCATGGATCTGGGTGTCGAAGCACGGGGCGACGCCGGCATCGAGCGCGCGCTGCTGCAGGAACTTGAGCAGCTCGAGCCGTCCGATCGAGGAGAAGCCGACCCCGTCGATGGCGACGCTGTCCCCGTGCAGGTTCAGCGTGATGTTCTCCCAGCTCTCCATATGCGGCGCGATCGCGTCGACCGTTTCGGGGTCGTCGGCGCGCAGGAATTCCAAAGCCTGGTCCGAGAACACGACGCCAAAGCCCCAGGTCGCGTCGGCCGGGTTCTGTTCGAACAGGTCGACTTGATCCTCGGGGTGACGCTTCTTCCAGAGATAGGCGAAGTAGAGCCCACCGGGCCCCCCGCCAATCACGGCGATCCGCAACGTCTGCCTCCCTAATTGACAGTATACTCACTATCTAGGGGTAGACTAATGTGCTCCGGCGTCCGGCGCCAGCGGAATTATGAAAGGCGAGGCGCGCCGAAGCTCACTCCCGAACGCGCGTTTGGCGCGTGTCCGAAGCAGTTTCGCGCGCAAGCATAGCCAAACTACGCGGGCTTGGCCATGCGCACCGTCAGACGCAGCGCTTCACGTAGACCCCGTTCACCAGCACCCTGGTGCAGCGGACGGCCGGAACCGGCTTGCGGACCACGACCGCCGCGCTCGGCCCGGCGCAGCCGGCGCGATACACGCCGCGGGCGCAGACCACCGCATTGGCGTCGGTGGCCTCGAACGTCATGGTCGCTGCGAAGGCAAGGAGTGCAGAAGCGACGAGCAGCAATGAACGCATGTTGTCCTCCTGGTCTGGCCGTGATCGAAATCGGGTCCTTGCAAAAGACTTGTCGTTGCAGGCGTGCGGGAATTCATTCGCGCAGGCCGCCAAGCATTGCCCCTGTGCCTTGGCGCGCGATCGTGCGCTGCCTCATCGCACTGCGAACGGGGCGAGCACGTCCTTGCACGCCGGCGATAGCGAGGCGGCATTGCTGGAGATGCATTGAATGATGCGGCCGCCGCCGGGCGCGACGCCGGCGCAGAGCGTGCGGATGTCGGCGCCGCAGGCCGACCTTGCGATGAACAGCTCTTCGCGCGGCCGCAGCGGGCGCAAAACGATCGCCGCTGGCGCGGCCGCCGGTGCTGCTGCCGCGGGAGCCGCACCCGCGGGCGCTGCCGTTGCAGCCGCGCCACCGCCGGACGCCGCACTCAACGCGCTCTGGCAGGCCGGCGAGACCTTGGCCTTGCTCTTCTCCAGGCATTCGAGCGCGGGGGCGCCGTCCGGCGGCACACTGGCGCACACCTTGGGATAATCGGCGCGGCACGCGCTCTTGACCGCCGCAACCTGCGCGCTGCTCGGCTGCGTGGCGGCAGCAGCCTTCGGCGCCGGCGCGGCGGCCGGCTTTGCAGCGGGAGCGGAGTCAGCCTTCGGCGTGGCAGGCGCCGCTGCCGGCTTGGGCGCAGCCTCGGTCTTCGGCGCAGCTTCGGTCTTCGGCGCCGAAGCAGGCTCGACCGCGCGAACCGCGGTCTGGCATCCCGATGACAGGCTGGACATGTTCTTTGCCAGACATTGATACGCTTCCACCCCGCCGGGCGTCACGCTCGAGCAATGCGCCATGAAGTCCGAGCGGCATGCCGAGCGGATGGCGCCCTTCTGCGCCTCGGTCGGCGCCTGCGCGAACGCGCCTGTTGCAATTGCGAAGAACGCTGCCGCCAGCAACACCTTGCGCGTTGATGCATGTCTCAACGTGTTGAGCATCTGACTGATTTCCTGCCCTGCCGGTCACGCCGACGACTCTTAAAATATAATGCAATCGCAATCGTCGCGAATGATGCCTCGCGCGTGGCATCATTCGCCGCTTTGATCTCTCCTGCAAGCCAATTATGCAGGTGCAATTGCGCCGTGGCGGCGTCTCAGAGCCTTATCATGCGCTTGCCGCGGTTCTCGCCCGCCAGCAATCCAATCAGCGCGTTCGGTGTGTTCTCGAGGCCATCGATAATGTCCTCCTGCACCTTCAGCTTGCCCGAATTGACCCACGCTTGGAGGTCTGCCAGTGCGCGCTGGCTGTCCTTCATGTAGTCCATCACGATGAAGCCCTGCATGACGAGCCGCTTCACCACGATCAAGCCGGGCACGCCGCGCGGGCCGTGTGCGGCGGGCGCGCCGTCATATTGCGAGATTGCACCGCAGCAGGCGATGCGGCCGTAATTGTTCATCTGCGGCAGGCAGGCTTCCAGAATGTCGCCGCCGACATTGTCGAAATAGACGTCGATCCCCTTGGCTGCAGCTGCGCGTAGCGCCTTGAACACCGCGCCGTCCTTGTAGTCCACGGCCGCATCGAAGCCGAGCTCGGAAGTCAGCCAATTGCATTTGTCGGCGCCGCCGGCGATGCCGATCACGCGGCATCCTTTGATCTTGGCGATCTGTCCGACGAGTGAGCCGACCGAGCCCGCGGCCGCGGAGACCACGACCGTCTCGCCCTCCTTGGGCTTTCCGATCTCCAGCAGGCCGAAATAGGCGGTCAGGCCGGCGATGCCGAACACGCTGAGCAGATGCGTCATCGGCTCGAGCTTCGGCATCTTGGTGAGATGCTTCGCCGGCACCGCGGCATATTCCTGCCAGCCGGTGTCGCCGAACACGATGTCGCCCGCCGCCAGCTCCGGCGCCTTCGAGCTGACAACCTCGGCAATGGCGCCGCCGGCCATCACGCTGTTGGCTTCGACGGCGGAGCGATAGGTCGCGCCATGCATCCAGGCGCGGTTGGCGGCGTCGAGCGAGATGTATCGCACGCGCAGCAGGGCCTCGCCGTCCTTCGGCTCCGGCACTGCGTGCTCCACCATCTTGAAATGCTCGGGCCCGAGCTTGCTGCTGGGTTTTTCCACCAGGAGAATCTGGCGATTGATGTTGCCGCTCATGGCGTTCCCCTCTCCGATCGTTTGGCGATTATTGATGCAGCGGCAGCCAAGAAAACGTGCAAGCCGCATGCGTTGTGCGCTGCATGAAAGCTAGATCGCGGCGTTCCATTTCACAACGAGAACATCCGGCCAACACGAGCACACGCAAAGCGTGTTGCGTCGCTGTGATATCTGCGACATCATGAAGCGCCGGTGTACGTGGGGGTAAGCGATGTCCAACAGGTTCACGCAATACATTCTGGCCGCGATGGTGCTGGGCATTGTCATGGGCTCGGCGATCTACAATTTCCTGCCCGACACGCGCGCCGACTGGGCCTCGTCCATCAACCTGATCGCTATGATGTTCCTGCGCCTGATCAAGATGATCATCGCGCCGCTGGTGTTCGCGACCCTGGTCGGCGGCATCGCCCATATGGGCTCCGGCTCCAAGCTCGGCCGCATCTTCGCCAAGACCATGGGCTGGTTCGTCAGCGCCTCGTTCGTGTCGCTGTTGCTCGGCCTCATCATGGTGAATTTGCTTCAGCCTGGCGCGAACTTCCCGGGCACGCTGCCCGCGGCGGGCCAATCGACAGGCCTGCCGGTTTCCGCCTTCTCGATCGAGAAATTCTTGACCCATCTGATCCCGACCTCGATCGCGGACGCGATGGCGCAGAACGAAATCCTCCAGATCGTGATCTTCGCCGTGTTCTTCTCGGTGGCGATGGGCGCGATGCCCGAGCGCTCCAAGCCGATCCTGGCGCTGATCGACGACATCGGCCACATCATGCTGAAGGTGACGAGCTACGTGATGTTGTTCGCGCCACTCGCGGTATGGGCCGCCATCACCGCGACGGTCGCCAAGAATGGACTCTTGGTGCTCTGGAAGCTCGTCGTCTTCATGGGCGGCTTCTATCTCTCGCTGGCGATCCTGTGGACCATCCTGGTTATCGTCGGGTTCATCGTGATCGGGCCACGCTACGGTCATCTGCTGAAGCTGATCCGCGAGCCCCTGATGATCGCATTCTCGACCGCGAGCTCGGAAGCGGCCTATCCGAAGACGTTGGAGGGCCTCAACCGTTTCGGCGCCTCGTCGCGGATCTCGAGTTTCGTGTTGCCGCTCGGCTATTCCTTCAACCTCGACGGCACGATGATGTACTGCACCTTCGCCAGCGTCTTCATCGCGCAGAGCTACCACATCGACATGCCGCTCGGCACCCAGCTCGCCATGCTGGCGACGCTGATGATCACCTCCAAGGGCGTCGCCGGCGTGCCGCGCGCCTCGCTCGTCGTGATCGCCTCGACGCTGGCGCAGTTCAACATCCCCGAGGCGGGCCTCTTGATGATCATGGGCATCGACACCTTCCTGGACATGGGCCGCAGTGCCACCAACGTGATCGGCAACACGCTGGCGACCTCGGTCGTGGCCAAATGGGAAGGTGAGCTCGGGCCCGAGCACGAGCTTGGACCTAGTGATGCGGTGCCCGAGGATATGGTGCCCGGTGAAGTGCCCGCCATGGCCGGCCATGGGTAGGAGCGAACCATGGGCCAGTTCCTGGCGAGGTCACTGACCTCATTCTGCTTATGGCTCGCGGCATGTTTGCTGATGACTTCGTTGTTCGTGAGCTCGGCGTTCGCCCAGACCGGCAGCGAAGGGCTCAGCCCGACGCTGTCGGCCATCAAGCAGGCGCACACCGTGCGGCTCGGATATCGCGAGAGCTCGCCGCCATTCTCCTTCCTCGACCAGGCGGGGCGCCCGATCGGCTACAGCCTCGAGCTGTGCGAGGCCATCGTCGAGGAGATCGGCATCGAGGTCGACGATCCCAATCTCAGGATAGATTACGTCAAGGTCACCTCGGACGACCGCATCGACGCCGTGCTCCAGAACAAGATCGACTTTGAATGCGGCTCGACTACCGCCAATGCCGAACGTGGCAAGCGCGTCGCCTTCTCGCCGCTGATATTCGTCGCCGGCACCAAGCTGATGGTGCCGAAGGCGTCGAACGTCCGGTCGCTGACCGATCTGAAGGGCAAGACCATCGTGGTGACGAAGGGCACCACGAACGAGCAGGCGATCCAGGCAGCCGACAAGAAGCTCTCGCTCGGTCTTAACATCGTGACCGCGCCGGATCACGAGCAGTCGTTTCAGATGGTGAACGACGGCAAGGCGGATGCGTTCGCGACCGACGACATCCTGCTCTACGGCCTGATTGCGCGTCACAAGGCACAGGAATATTTTCGCGTGGTCGGGGACTATCTGTCCTACGATCCCTACGGCATCATGTTCAGGAAGGGCGAGCCGCAACTCGCCGCCGTGGTCGAACGCGCCTTCCGCAAGCTCGGCTCGAACCGCGACCTTATCCCGCTCTACAACAAATGGTTCACCGCCAGGTTTCCCACCGGCGAACGGCTGAACGTACCGATCTCGCTGCAGCTGGAAGAAGCCTTCAAGGCGATGGACGATTCGCCGGGCGCGAATAATTGAGCCGCGAGCTCAGTGCACCAGAGGCTGGCTCGCCGCGCAGCGGCGAGACGGTGAGGGGTCTCTATCCGCACGAGCAGCCTCGCGAGTGGAGAGAACCCCTCATCCGGCGCTTCGCGCCACCTTCTCCCGCAAGGGTAGAAGGGTTCCACCCTGCGCTTAGCAGTCAGCTCGCCTCCCAAACACCCGGTCCAGCGCCGCGTCGTACGTCGCCTGCACCAACTCCGGATGCAGCTTCGCCAGCGACTCCATCATCACGCCGGAATTGATCTCGAGCACGCGCCAATCGCCATCGACGCGCACCACGTCGATCGACGCAAAGGCGATGCCGATCGCGCGCGCAGCATCGATCGCGAGCTTGACGCAAGCCGTTCGAACCTCGCCGCTCCCCAGCAATACCGGCTTTGCGCCGGCATCAAGATTGTGTCGCCAATCTGTGCCACGCTGCTTACCGTAGACGACGAGGGGGACATCATCGAGCAGCACCACGCGGACCTCGTCCTCGATCGCGACATAGGGCGAGATCACGAGCCCGGCATTCATCGAGAAAACTTCGCCAACCGCGTGATCCAGCTCCGCCTCCGTCGTCACCTTGAACACCGAGCGCCCCGATGTCCCCTCATTCGGCTTCACCACCACGCCTTGCGGATGGCCGTGAAGCAGCTCAAGCATTGCATCTCGCCAGGTGGGGCCAACGACATTCTTGCCGAGCTTCGGGTTGAGGAACAGATGATGCGGAATGCACGGCACGCCCTCCAGCGCCAGCGCCTCGGCGGTGGCCGATTTATCGCTGGCGAGACGATGCGCGATGGCGCTGTTGAGGCCGATGTCGTAGCCGAAGGCGAAGCGGCGCGTCTTGCCCCGGCGCATCGCAACCAGCCAGCCACTGGCGTGGACATCGACCGCAATGCCATGGTCCGCGCAATAGCGCCTGATCGCCTGGATGAAGATCCGCTCGCTCGTCATGGTTTCGGTCGTTCCTGTCGCCAAAAGCCGCAAAAATGCGGGAAACGGCGCCAAACCGGGGTGAAAATCAGAGCTATTCTTAATGAAATTCTCGTTAGCGCGACGGAAATTAACTGCTGCCATCGAGCCCCGGAGGGAAAAGAAATTGCCCGCCGCGCGCGCGGGGCAGCAAATTCATTAATGATGCGCCCAATTCCGCCCAAATGCCGGTTTGGCGGGCACTAATTGCTTCCGAAACGAGGTTGATTATTGGTCTCAATGGCGTAGATCACACACGCGAAATCCTCCGCCATGGCAAATGGTGCTCGCCCCGCCGTCAGGGGCCTGGCAATCCTTTTGTCCGAAAACCGCAAATATTCGGAATATCGAAAATCATGAGCGCGTTTTACCGAGAGAAGGTTCTTTCCGTCCACCATTGGACCGACACGCTGTTCAGCTTCCGCGCCACGCGCGATACCGGCTTCCGGTTCCAGAACGGCCAGTTCGCCATGATCGGCCTCGAGGTCGACGGCCGCCCGCTGCTGCGCGCCTACAGCATGGCGAGCGCCAATCACGAGGAACAGCTCGAGTTTTTCTCGATCAAGGTTCAGGACGGTCCGCTGACCTCGCGCCTTCAGAAGATCAAGGAAGGCGACACCATTCTGGTCGGTCGCAAGGCGACCGGGACGCTGATCACCGACAATCTGCTTCCCGGCAAGCGGCTGCTGCTGCTGTCGACCGGAACCGGCCTTGCGCCGTTTGCGAGCCTGATCAAGGATCCCGAGGTTTATGATCAGTTCGAGTCGATCGTGCTGGTGCACGGCTGCCGCCAGGTCTCCGAGCTCGCCTATGGCGAGAAGCTGGTCGCGAATTTGCGTGAGGACGAGGTGTTCGGCGAGCTGCTCGCGGACAAGCTCGTCTACTATCCGACTGTGACCCGCGAGCCGTTCCGCAACCGCGGCCGCATCACCGATCTCATCAGCTCCGAGCAGATCTTCAACGACATCGGTCAAGGCCCGCTCGACATCGCAACCGACCGCATCATGATGTGCGGCAGCCCCGCGATGCTCGAAGAGCTGAAGCTGATGTTCGAAGGCCGCGACTTCGTCGAAGGCTCCGGCAACAAGCCCGGCCATTTCGTGATCGAAAAGGCGTTCGTCGAGCGCTAAGCCCCCCTCTTCGTCGTCGGTGTGGTCCTGGCGAAGGCCAGGACCAGTACCGACCGGGTGAAGTTTGGCGAAGGCTTGGTCGTTGCCAGTCTTCGCAACAACGCCCGCTTAGGGGTGGTCCTTGCTTTCGCCAGGAGGACAGCGGCGGGTGAGGCGCCTTTGCCCGCTTAGCCGCGTCCCTTTCCCCTTCTGCTGCACTGCAAAAGCCCGCCCATCGGGCTGATTGATTTGTCTCAGCCGAATTCGCTAGCCTGAAACAAGGGCCGCGTCATATCCGTATGACAGGCACAGGCGTATCGTATCGCCTCATGCTGGCGAGAGGATCGGATCGTGGCCGAGGACAACAAGACGCACGAAGCTCCCAAACGCCTGCCCCTGGCGGAAGAGGGGGTCATGGAAACCCTGCTGCTTCCGTTCTCGCCGCGCTTTATCGTGCTGACGATCTGCGCGGTTGTCACTGCGCTGCTGATCGCCATCGGTATCGTCGACCGCAAGATCTTCGACATCCTGCTGGTCCCGATCCTGATCTTCGGCGCGCTGACGCTGCTCGGCGTCCGCGATCTCCTGCAGAAGAGTCACGCGGTGCTGCGCAACTATCCGATCTCCGCGCACATCCGCTTCCTCCTGGAAGAAATCCGCCCCGAGATGCGGCAATATTTCTTCGAGAGCGAGAAGGACGGTATGCCGTTCTCGCGCGATACCCGCGCGGTGGTCTATCAGCGCGCCAAGATGGAGCTCGACAAGCGTCCGTTCGGCACCCAGGAGGACGTCTATCGCGAGGGTTACGAGTGGATGCATCACTCGGTCTCGCCGAAGGCGCATGCCGAGGAAAAATTCCGCGTCGTCATCGGCGGGCCGGATTGCGCAAAACCCTATTCGGCCTCTGTGTTCAATATCTCGGCGATGAGCTTCGGCGCGCTCAGCCCCAACGCGGTGCGTGCGCTCAATGCCGGCGCGAAGAAGGGCGGTTTCGCGCATGACACCGGCGAGGGCGGCGTCAGCCCCTATCACCGGGAGATGGGCGGCGACATCATCTGGGAGATCGGCTCCGGCTATTTCGGCTGCCGTCATCTCGACGGCAGCTTCGATTCCGAGGCGTTCGCGCGCGTCGCCGGCGAGGACCAGATCAAGATGGTTGAGCTCAAGATCAGCCAGGGCGCCAAGCCCGGCCATGGTGGCGTGCTGCCGGCCGCAAAGGTCTCGGAAGAGATTTCCAAGATCCGCGGTGTCGCGATGGGCGAGGATTGCATTTCGCCGGCCTCGCACCGCGCCTTCTCCACGCCGGTTGGCATGATGCAGTTCATCGCCGAGATGCGCCGCCTGTCCGGCGGCAAACCGGCCGGCTTCAAGCTGTGCATCGGCCATCCCTGGGAGTTCCTGGCGATCTGCAAGGCGATGATAGAGACCGGCATCTATCCTGATTTTATCGTCGTCGACGGCAATGAGGGCGGCACCGGCGCGGCGCCTCTGGAATTCATGGATCATTTGGGCATGCCGATGCGCGAGGGCGTCAATTTCGTCCACAACGCGCTGGTCGGCATCAATGCGCGCGACCGTATCAAGATCGGGGCGTCCGGCAAGATCGCCACCGCCTTCGACATGGCGCGCGCCATGGCGATTGGCGCCGACTGGTGCAATTCGGCGCGCGGCTTCATGTTCTCGCTGGGCTGCATCCAGTCGCTGAGCTGCCACACCGACCGCTGCCCCACGGGCGTCGCGACGCAGGACCCGACGCGGGCGCGCGCGCTCTACGTGCCGCTCAAGATCGACCGCGTGCACAATTACCACCATGCGACGCTGCACTCGCTGACCGAGCTGATCGCCGCTGCCGGCCTCGAACATCCGCAGCAGCTGCGTCCGATCCACTTCAGCCAGCGGACGTCGACCACCCAGGTGCAATCCTTCGCACAGCTCTATCCGGCGCTGCGCCCGGGCGAGCTGCTCGAAGGCACGGAAGATCCGCGGTTTCGCGACGCCTGGCGGATGGCACGCTCCGAGACGTTCCAGCCCGCGCAGTGAGTGTCGCGCCGCCCCGCAAGGACGCCGGTCCCGGCGCGTAAAAACATCGCGAGCTCGGCTGCGGTTAACTCTTGGTTCAACTTTGGGTGTAAATTGTGCCCATGGACGAACGGCGCGACAAGGCGAGACATCGCGTGCTGAAGGCCGGGACGATCGAGTTCGGCGGCGGCGCGATCGACTGCACCATCCGCAATCTGTCCGACACCGGCGCAGCCCTCGACGTCACCAGCCCAGTCGGCATCCCCGAACATTTCACCCTGTTCGTCCAGGCCGACGGGACGCATCGATCGTGCACCGTGGTCTGGCGCAAGGAAAAGCGGATCGGGGTGAGGTTCGGGTGAAGGTTTTGCGTTTGGCCTGCGCCGGGACGAGTGGGTGCGGCGTCCCGCGCTCGGTGCATACAATTGCGCGCCCTCACGCCGCCGCCTGTTCGCCCCGCCGGCTCGCCAAAATCTTGTCGATCCGTCGTCCGTCGAGATCGACCACCTCCATGTGCCAGCCGGCGAAATCGAAGGCGTCGCCGACGTTGGGCAGCATGCTGAACTGTTGCAGCACGAGGCCTGCCACCGTGTTGTAGCGATGTGGCGGCAGCTCGATGCCGAGCAGTTCGCCGAACTCGTCAACCGGCATCCAGCCGGAGATCAGGAGCGAGTCGTCGTCGCGCCTGATAAAGGCCGGCTCGGGCGGTCCTTCCTCGGAATGGAAGGCGCCGACGATCGACTCGAGGATATCGGCGGCCGTCACCATGCCTTCGAAGGCGCCGTATTCGTCGTAGACGAAACCGACGTGAACCGGCGCAGCTTTCAGGATGGCCAGCACGTCGCGGGCATCGGCCGAGGCCGGAATGCCCGGCGCCTCGCGCACCAGCGCGCGCAGATCCGGCGTGCGCTCGTTCATATAAGCGATCAGCAGGTCCTTGGCCTGGAGCACGCCGATCGGCTTGTCGCGATCGCCGTCCGAAACGGGGAAACGCGAATGCGGGCTCTTCGCGATGATCTCGTGAATGGTCTTCACATCGTCGTTCAGGTCGATCTCGTCCACCTCGGTGCGCGGCGTCATGACCGCGCCGACTGGCCGATCGCCGAGCCGCATCACGCCCGCGATCATCTCCTTCTCGCCGGGCTCGAGCACGCCGGCGCTTTCGGCCTCGCTGACGAGGTGATGGATTTCGTCCTCCGAGACCTTTTCCTCGGCTCTGCCGCCGCGACCGAGCAGCGCGAGGATCACCTTGCCCGAGACATCGAGCAGGACGACGAGCGGCAGCGAGATCCGCGCCAGCAGGTGCATCGCGGGCGCGACCCTGACGGCGATGCTCTCGGGGTCGCGCAGTGCCACCTGCTTCGGCACCAGTTCGCCGACGATCAGGGTGGCGTAGGTGATGAGCGTGACGACCATGCCGACGCCGACGATGTCGGCAATGCCTGGGGACATACCGAGCTCGAGCAGCCATTGCGTCAGCCGCTGCCCGAGCGTCGCGCCGGAGAATGCGCCGGAAAGCACGCCGACCAGCGTGATGCCGATCTGCACCGTCGAGAGGAATTTGCCTGGATCGGCCGCCAGCGTCAGCGCCCGCTCGGCGCCGCGCACGCCCTTGGCGGCGAGCAGCGACAGCCGCGCCGGGCGGGACGACACGACGGCGAGTTCGGACATGGACAGCAGGCCGTTGATGACGATCAGGACGACGACGATGACGAGTTCGATCGAGAGCATTGATGTTCCGCGGTAAGCGACTGTGGCTGGGCGCCCAGGCCTTGATATAGGTATTCAGCGAGACACAATCCCGCCGCATCTGGCGCCTCGGGAACCGCATGATCGATGGTTCCTGCGCGCCGGCGAGGCCGGCCGCGGCTTCGCCGTCGCCTCCGAACAACTCTTCCCGCTCGGAAATCGTATTTGAAAAGCGAATCCCTGCGCGTCTCGAAGGACTACGCGCGCATTCATCCCGCCCGAGCTGCGTTCAGAACTCGCCGTGCAGCCGTCCCGAAAACACCGACACCGGTCCGCGGTCGGCGTTGTAGGCGGGATTGACGATGAGCTGGTAGTCGGCTGTGAGGGTGAGGTTTTTGTTCAGCGCGTAGGCGTAATACGTCTCGAGGATGCGCTCTTTGCGATAGTTCAGCGCCCCGTCGCCGATCAGCACGCCGAGGCCGCCGGCGGCCAGGAAGTCACGATAATCCTGCGAGATCGCGTTGAGCGCGCCGCCGATGCCGATCACGTCGTCAGGCCGGCCCCATTTCGTGCCCTTGATCGACAGTCCGGCGGACAGGCTGCGATGAATGTCGGTGAAGGCCAGCGTTTCGAAACGGCCGTCGTTCCAGCTCCAGCGGCCGAACAGCCCGACATCGTCCGTGATCGCCTGCTCGAGATTGAGCACATAGCCGTACTTTAAACGGCCGCGCCGGGTCTGCGTGATATCGAGATTGAGCGCGGCATTGTCCAGCGTCTCGCGGAAGCTGCCCATGTTCGCGCTGTCGAGCCAGCCCATGGTCCTGAGCTTGCCGGGCTGGCCGAACAGCGAGAAGCGCGTCTCGAGCTCGAGCACGTACTGGCCGCGCTCCCCGACCCTGGTGTCGAAATGATTCGAATTGGACTCGGAGACCATCAGGAAATAGCCGCCACGCAGGGCCCAGTGCTTCTGGTTGAGCTCGGCGGTGACGCCGTAGGTGAGGCCGACCTTGTCGGCGGAATAGTCGAAGGCGCCCGGCGCCCATAGCGACCAGTTCATGAAGTCCTTGCGGGTGTCCTTGGCGTAGGCATTGCCGTCGAACACGTCGATCACCGCGAACTTGCCGGCCTGCAAGGTGAGGCGGGACACGTCGACCTTCTGCCCGAGCTGCAACTGGCCGCTCGCGAGCTCCTCTTGCTCGCCACCGAAGCCGAAGGTCTGGCGCACGAATAGGCGCGAAGTGTTGTAATGCGGATAGGGGAAGTTCGACTTCTGCGCTTCGCCGTTGGGGAAGCCGGCGGCGCCAACGGTGTCGTTCAGTCCAAACCCCTGGAGCAGCTCGGGATTGTAATAGACCTCGCCACCGTCCCAGAGCCGTGCGTTCAGGAACAGGCTGTTGCTCCAGGTCGCCTTGGCCTGCGCCGACGGTGAGAGCGAATTCGGCCCTGTGTAGAGGGCGGGGAACAACGGATAGCCTTGCGGCAGATAGGTGCTCTGGCCGTGAATCTCCCAGCGGTCCGAGTCCGTGTCGGTCAGGGAGCTCTTCGGGACGTAGCTTGGCAGGCCCTCCCAATCGACCTTGCGGTTGAGGCCGAGCCTGATCTGCTGGAAGTCGAGCGACGAGGAGCTGTATTGGGCCCCCGTCGAGAAGGCGACGTTGGCGCCGTCGAAGCGGCTGTAGAGATATTCGAGCCGCGCACTCCAATGGGGCGCAAAGCCGTATTCGATGCCGGCGCCTGCGACCCAGCCGGGCCGCGTGTTCAGGATTTTTGGGATTTCGGCACCGGAAGCCGGCGCGTCGAAATAGCGCTCGCCCATCCAGGCAAAGCCGCCGGTGACGTAGAGCAGCCACGGACCGCTGGTGTAGCCGACGCGGCCGCGCAGGCTCGCAGTGTAGTCCCATTGCTGCGTGACGGTGTTGGCGGTCGTCGCCAGGAAGGAGACGATCGAGTTCGAGGTGATGTAGTTGGGAAACGAGAAATCGCCTTCGACGCCCACCAGCCAGCCGGAATTCAGCCGGTAATTGTAGCCGGCCTGGACGCCGCCGATCATGCCGCTGAAGACGCCGCTGTCGTTGAGTGCAGCGCCGTCGTTCAGCGCAAAGTGCGACGAGCCGCGGCCATAGCCGGCATGCGCGCCGATATAGAGCCCCGTCCAGTCATAGACCGCTCTCAGCGCCGAGGCCTTCAGCGGCAGATCGGCCGCGGTGCCAGTGGCGGGAAAAGCCAGCACGCCCGTCGCAATCGCCGCGGCCGTCCGCAAGTACCTGTAACGGTGACCTCTCAACGTCAAAACGCACGCCCCCAAAGGCCAATGTATTCCATTCGCCGCAGCCGACATCCCCGCCGATTCGCAGCGGCCCTGTCATCAGTTCTAATACCCGCGCAATCGCCCGGGATGATCTCGGCTCGACGCCGATTCTTCCCAGGTTTCGCGACCTTCTTTGAACGCTATTGCGATTAATTCGCAATAGCAACTGGTGCGGATTGCCGCAGGTGATGGTTCGCACCTCTGTGTGACGGGGCTGCAACGATTCCAGCGGGCCCAAAAACCAATGACCCTCCTGGCGGGACAGCCCGGCGCGAGGCGCGAGACGGGATGAGGCGCCGCAGCTAACCAAGCGGCCCCTTGGCGAGCCTGTTCACGTCGAAATCATCGACCTCGCCCAGCAATTCGCAAAAGGCGCGGGCGCCCTGGTCAAGGAGCTGTTCGCCTTTGGCCGGATCAGCCAGCGTCGCGTTGCCGACGGCGCCGCTGGGATTGAGATCCTGCGCCTGCCAGGCGAACGGCGCGGGCCGCTGCGTCGACAGAAAGCGATATTGCCGCTCCATTGCGATGCTGCTCGCGGGAAAATCCGCGATCGCATCCGTGCGCACCTGGTGAGGATAGCGCGCCAGCATGATCGAGGTCTCGATCGCGCCGCCGTGGATGCCGTGGCGCACTTCGTCGGCCGGGAACAGTCTGTCGGCGCCCGACAGCCGCGACCACGACGTCGTCACCACGAACATCTTTTGATGCGCGCGAAGATCCTGTGCGACCAGCATCATCGCCGCGCTGTTGCCGCCATGGCTGGTGATGATGACAAGCTTCGTCACGCCGCGCCGCGCGACGTCTTCGCCGATAGCTGTCCATCGCTTCAGCGCAACGTCGGTCGGCAGCGTCTGCGTGCCTGGATAGTCGATATGCTCGGTGGAAATGCCGACCGGTTCAACGGGCAGGAAACTGGCCGGAACGGTTTCGGGCAGCAGCTTGCGCACGCGCGCGAGATAGGCATCCGCAATCAGCACGTCGGTTTCGAGCGGCAGATGCGGGCCGTGCTGCTCGGTCGCCGCCAGCGGCAGCACGGCGATCCAACCCGAGGCCTCGGCCGGGGCAACATCGGCCCAGAGGATCTCGGTCCAGTCGCGGGACGGCATCATTGAGCTTTCCTTGGAGGTTTCTTTGCCCGCATTTGTCACGTAATTTGGGGTATGAGGGGACGCGGGCCCGAACGGCTCGCGTCCCCGAACTTCATGCAGTTTTATCGCGTTGCGTTCACATGAGCCAGACGCGATTGGGCCAGCAACGATCGACGGAGTCCCTTCATGAGCCCCTCTCATCTGCGGCGAGCGTTAACGGCGGGCCTGATGGCCGCTTTGATCGGAAGCGTCCCGGTGGAGGCCGAAACGCTCGACAAGGTCACCTTCGGCACCAATTGGGTCGCCGAGGCCGAGCATGGCGGCTTCTTCCAGGCGGTCGCCGACGGCACCTACAAGCGTTACGGGCTCGACGTCACCATCGTCCCGGGCGGGCCCAACGAGAACAACCGGATGCTGCTGATCGCCGGCAAGATCGATTTCTTCATGGCCGCGAACACGCTGATGTCGTTCGATGCGGTGGCCAACAACGTCCCCGTCGTGACCATCGCCGCGGTCTTCCAGAAGGACCCGCAAGTGATGCTGACGCAGCCCGATGCCAAGATCAGCAAGATCGAGGACCTCAAGCCCCTGACGCTGTTCGTCTCCAAGGAGGGCATGACCAGCTACTTCCAGTGGCTGAAGTCCGAATATGGATTCAGCGAGAAAAATGTCCGCCCCTATAATTTCAATCCTCAGCCCTTCATCGCCAACCCCAAGAGCGCCATGCAGGGCTACGTGACATCCGAGCCCTTCGCGGTCGAGAAGGCGGCCGGCTTCAAGCCCAACGTACTGCTGCTCGCCGATTACGGCTTCAATACCTATTCGACCCTGATCGAAACCCGCCGCGACGTGGTCGAGAAGAAGCCCGATCTGGTGCAGCGCTTCGTCGATGCCTCCATCATCGGCTGGTACAATTACATCTACCGCGACAATTCCGCTGGCAATGCCATGATCAAGAAGCTCAACCCCGAGATGACCGATGATCTGCTCGCCTACTCCGTCGCCAAGATGAAAGAGCACGGCATCGTCGATTCCGGCGACAGCCTGAAGAACGGCATCGGCGCCATGAGCGACGAGCGCTACGCTTCCTTCTTCAACAAGATGGTGAAGGCGGGCGTGGTGAAGCCCGATCTCGACTTCCGCAAGTCCTATACGCTGCGCTTCGTCAACAAGGGCGTCGGCGTCGAGCTGCGCCCGAGCAAGCCGTAACGCATGTTGAGATCTGGCGCAGGCGGCTCGGTGTCCCACACCTCTCCCCGATGGGGAGAGGTGAAAGACGCGGCCCGACCGCGTCTCACAACAGCCTGCGACCAATGCTAGAGAGCTCAACCTCGCCCGCCGTCGAGGCCAGCCTGACGGCGCTCGCCATCAGCCTGCGCGGCGTGACGAAAGCGTATGACAACGGCGTCATGGCGCTCGGCCCGCTCGACCTCGCCGTGCGCAAGGGCGAGTTCATCTCGCTGCTGGGTCGGTCCGGTTGCGGCAAATCGACGGCGCTGCGGCTGATCGCGGGGCTCAGCACGCCCTCTTCTGGAATCGTGCGGGTGGCGCGCCGCGAGGGCGCGCCGCAGCCGGGCCGCGGCATCGGCTTCGTGTTCCAGGAGCCGACCCTGATGCCCTGGACCAGCGTGCGCGAGAACGTGCGGCTACCGCTGAGGCTTGGTCGCGTTCCGAAGGCCGAGGCGTGCGCGCGTGCCGAGGCGGCGCTCGCCAGCGTCGGGCTTGCCGATTTTGCCGATGCCTTTCCGCGCGAGCTCTCCGGCGGCATGAAGATGCGGGTGTCGCTGGCGCGCGCGCTCGTCACCGATCCCGATATCCTGCTAATGGACGAGCCGTTCGCGGCGCTCGACGAGATCACGCGCTTCCGCCTCAACAATGATTTGCTCGCGCTGTGGCGCAGCCTCGGCAAGACCGTCATCTTCGTCACCCATTCGGTGTTCGAATCAGTTTACCTGTCGCAGCGCGTGGTGGTGATGACGGCGCGGCCCGGCCGCATCCAGGCCGACCTCCGCATCGAGACGGTCGAGCCGCGGGGCGAGGAGTTTCGTACTTCAGTCGCCTATTCCGATTATTGCCGCAGGGTGTCGGCGACGCTGGCGCCGTCCTATGCGGGGCAATCGACGCTATGAACGTGCAAGCTGCCGTCACCGCAAAGCCGTCCGGCGCGCAACGTGCAATGCGCCTCGTGCCGCCCGTCCTCGTGTTCGCGGCCGGCCTTCTCGCCTGGGAACTGGTGGTCCGTATCAAGGAGATTCCGCCCTACGTGCTGCCGGCGCCCTCCGTCATCTTTCTGACGCTGATCAAGGACTGGGCGGTGCTGTCGCAGTCGCTCGCCACCACGCTTCTGACCACGCTCGAAGGTTTTGTGGCGGCGAGCATCGGCGGCATCGGGCTGGCGCTCTTGTTCAACCAGTCGAAATGGGTGGAATATTCGCTGTTCCCCTATGCCATCGTGCTCCAGGTGACGCCGGTCATCGCGATTGCACCGCTCTTGCTGATCTATCTGGAGCAGCAGACCGCGGTGGTGGTCTGCGCCTTCATCGTCGCCTTTTTCCCGGTGCTGTCCAACACCACGCTCGGGCTCAATTCGGTCGACCGCAATCTCGCCGGCCTGTTCCAGCTCTATGGCGCATCAAAGCCGCAGGCGCTGCGCTTTCTCAAGCTGCCCGCGGCGCTGCCCTACATCCTCGGCGGCTTGCGCATCGCCGGCGGCCTGTCGCTGATCGGCGCGGTTGTGGCCGAGATTGCAGCGGGAACGGCCGGTGCTGGCTCCGGGCTCGCCTACAGGATCGCCGAGTCAGGCTATCGATTGAACATACCCCGCATGTTCGCTGCGCTGCTTTTGTTGTCGCTCGCCGGGATTGTCATCTATGGGGTGCTGGCGCTAGTTTCGCACCTCGTTTTACGCCGCTGGCATGAGAGCGCGCTTGGAAAGGAAAACTGATGACCGCCGGTTCAATTTCGTCCGAAAAGATCGATCTTTTGATTTATGGACCAGTGCGGCCGATCCTCGAGAACGGGTTTTCCGACCATTTCGTCGTGCACAAGGCCGAGACGCGCGGTGACCTCGAGCGGCTGACGCCGGCGGTCCGCGACAGGATCCGCGGCGTCGCCGTGACTTATCACACCGTGCGCGCCGACAAGGATTCACTGTCGCAGCTGCCGAAGCTGGAAATGGTGGCGAGCTTCGGCGTCGGCTACGATCACATCGACGCCAAATACGCGGCCGAGCACAATATCATCGTCACCAACACGCCCGATGTCCTCACCGAGGAGGTCGCCGACGTTGCGATGGGCCTTCTCATCTCCACACTGCGCGAGTTCATCAAGGCCGATCGCTACGTCCGCTCCGGACTGTGGCAGACGCAGAACTATCCGCTCAGCGTCGGCTCGCTGCGTGACCGCAAGGTCGGCATCGTCGGCATGGGCCGGATCGGCCAGGCCATCGCGCGCCGGCTCGATGCTTCGCTGGTGCCTGTGGTTTACCATTCCCGCAACCCATCCAAGAATGTCTCCTACAAGCACTATCCTGATTTGATCGAGATGGCGAAGGCGGTGGACACGCTGATGGTGATCGTGCCCGGCGGCGCCAGCACCGACAAGATGATCAACGCCGAGGTGCTCAAGGCGCTCGGCCCGCGCGGCGTGCTCATCAACGTCGCGCGCGGCTCGGTGGTCGACGAGCCGGCGCTGGTTCAGGCGCTGAAATCAGGCAGCATCCTCGCCGCCGGCCTCGACGTGTTCGCGGCGGAGCCGAACGTGCCGGACGAGCTCAAGACCATGCAAAACGTGGTGCTGCTGCCGCATATCGGCTCGGCCTCGGTGGTGACGCGCAACGCGATGGATCAGCTCGTGGTCGACAATCTCAAGGCCTGGTTCGCCGGCAAGGCGCCGCTGACGCCGGTTGCGGAAACGCCGTTTAGGGGGCGCTGATGAGAGCTCTTCGAGGCGTTGCATTGATGATCGCGGCATGTGCTGCCGCGATCGATCCTGCGCACGCGCAGGATGCGGCGACCCTGAAGAAGCAGATGCCCGGGCAGTGGGAGCTCTCGACCACCGAGCGCAACAAGACCTGCGTCATCACCCTCAAGGGCGACGCCA
The DNA here is from genome assembly GCF_023073935.1 of Bradyrhizobium sp. 147. Classification (NCBI taxonomy): domain Bacteria; kingdom Pseudomonadati; phylum Pseudomonadota; class Alphaproteobacteria; order Hyphomicrobiales; family Nitrobacteraceae; genus Bradyrhizobium; species Bradyrhizobium sp. 147. The sequence continues at coordinate 23,652 of NZ_JADPKL010000089.1, forward strand.
AGGGCCAGGGTTTTAAGCTGGAGCTGGAGCCGGCCTGCAAGACCGCGCTGCCCTTCACCAAGGACATCGTTGCCTGGAACGTCCGGGGTCTCGACATCGTCCGCTTGCAGGACGCCACCGGTGAAGCCGTGATCGACTTTACCGAGGTCGAGGCCGGCATCTTCGAGGGCCTGCGCCAGGGCGAGGGTGTCTACATCCTGCAGGATCTCGCCGCGGCGCGATCGATGGCCAAATCGATGGACCAGATGATTGGTGACTGGTCGATGGTGCGCGGCAACGGCCAGCCGGTGTGTGGGCTGACGCTGACCAACACCGAGGCGGGCGCGGACAATTTCCAGGTCTTCCTCAAGCCGAAATGCGACGCGGCGATCGCGCAATTCAACCCGACGCAATGGCGGCTCGAGCGCGGTCAGATCCTCCTCATGTCGAAATCAGGCGAGGCCTGGCAGTTCGAGGCCGACGACAACGCGCAGTGGCGGCGCGTCCCCGATACCGCCGATCCCTTGCTCATGCTGCGTCAATAGGCAAGCCTTCAGCGCTGCCGAACAACGGGCGTGAACGCGGAACCGGCCGCCAGGGCAGCCGTTGACGAAAGAGCGATTTCGTTGGGAGATCCGCATGGCCAAGCGCATCCTCGCGATCGGCATTGAGCCCGGCAATGCGGATTATAGCGCATTCCCGCAGCTCACGCCCGAACATGTCCGCAGCTACATCGAGGCCCAGCTCCTGCGGCTGCGCGGTCTCGGCTTCGAGGTCACGAGCTGTCTGATCGATCTCGATGCGACTGCGGAGGCTGCCGTAACGGCGGCGCTGCGCGACGAGCGCTTCGACTGCATCGTGATCGGCGCCGGCCTGCGCGAGCCGAAGGAACGGCTGCTGCTGTTCGAGAAGGTGCTCAACCTCGTCCACCGCCTGGCGCCGGAAGCCGCGATCTGCTTCAACACGACGCCGGCCGACACAGTCGAAGCGGTGCAGCGCTGGGTCGAGCCATGAATTGACGTCCCGGCCTGCTAGATCAACCGCATCCCGCGCAGGCTGGCATGCCCGTTCCTGCCGACGATGATGTGGTCGTGCACGGAAATCCCGAGCGGCTTTGCGATATCGATGATCGCTTTCGTCATCTGGATGTCGGCTTGCGAGGGCGAGGGATCGCCTGAGGGATGGTTGTGCACCAGGATCAGCGCGGTTGCCGACAGCTCCAGCGCGCGCTTGATCACCTCGCGGGGATAGACCGGGGTGTGGTCGACGGTCCCGGTCTGCTGCACCTCGTCGGCGATGAGCTGGTTGCGCTTGTCGAGGAAGAGCAGGCGGAATTGCTCCTTGTCGGCGAAGGCCATGCTGGTGCGGCAATAGTCGATCACCTCGTTCCAGGACGACAGCGCGTTGCGGCTGTTGACGTCGCCTTTGGCAACGCGGTGCGCCGCTGCTGCGATCAGCTTGAGCTGGTTGATCGCGGATTCGCCGATGCCCTCGACCTCGCGCAGGCGCGCCACCGGCGCATGCACGACCTCGGCGAACGAACCAAAAGTCTTGATTAAGGTCTTTGCGAGTGGCTTGGTGTCGCGCCGCGGCAGCGCGGCAAACAGCGCCATCTCCAATAGCTCGTAGTCGCTGAGCGCATCCGCGCCCGCGCTGTAGAAGCGCTCGCGCAGCCGCTCGCGATGGCCGTGATAGTGCGGCGTATCCTCAGATTTGCTCTTGTCGTGGTCCGGCTTGGTGGGCATCGGCCGCCAGCATTGCCGCGGAACCGCAGTTTTGCAACCGTCAATTGCGATGGCAAACGCCGTTCATTGTAGGCCGGCGGCCCAAAGCCTCACCCGATCTGCTTCTCGCCGTGCCGCTCCGATAGCGTAAAGATCTCGACACCCGTCGCCGTGACGCCGACCGAATGCTCGAACTGCGCCGACAGCGAGCGGTCGCGGGTGACCGCGGTCCAGCCGTCCGAGAGGATTTTCACATGCGGCTTGCCGAGATTGATCATCGGCTCGATGGTGAAGAACATGCCGGGCTTGAGCTGCACGCCCTCGCCGGGCCGGCCGATATGGATGATGTTCGGCTCGTCGTGGAACATGCGCCCGAGGCCGTGGCCGCAGAAATCGCGCACCACGCTCATGCCCTGCGGCTCGACGAAACTCTGGATGGCGTGGCCGATGTCGCCGGTGGTGGCGCCGGGCTTCACCGCGGCGATGCCGCGCATCATCGCTTCATAGGTGACTTCGATCAGCCGCTCGGCTTTGCGCGCGATCGGGCCGACCGCATACATCCGGCTGGAATCGCCGTACCAGCCGTCGACGATGAAGGTGACGTCGATGTTGACGATGTCGCCTTCCTTCAGCGGGCGGTCGCCGGGCATGCCATGGCAGACCACGTGGTTGAGGGAGGTGCAGGTCGAGTACCGGTAGCCGCGGTACATCAGCGTCGCCGGATAGGCGTTGTGGCTGAAGGCGAAGTCGCGGACGAATTCGTCGATGCGCGAGGTCGGCACGCCGGGCCCGACGATATCGGTGAGCTCGTCGAGGCACTTGGCCACCAGCGCCCCCGCCTTGCGCATGCCGGCAAAGGCGCTCGGCCCATGCAGCTTGATCTGTCCGGTCTTGCGCAGGGAGGTCTCGGTGGCTTCGACGTAACTCATGCGGGCGCGATCTTCCAAAGGGGCTCGATGTCGGCGGAAAGGCCTGATTTCAGGCTCCAATCTAGTGATTGCGGGCCTTCATGCAAGCCAAGCGTGATGTTTGCGCGCGAAAGCGGGCCTAATTCGGGACTTCTACGGCCGTTTCGACCGGCAGGGCGCCGCGCACGCGGATTTCGCGGACGGGATAGGGAACCCGGATGCCCTCGCGCTTGAAGGCGTCCCACAGCGCCAGCATCACGTCGCTCTTGACGTTGTCCATGCCGTCGGGGTCCGCGATCCAGAATGTCAGCGAGAACTTCATGCCGGCCTCGGCGAACTCGGTCAAAATGCTGTTCGGCGGCTTGCCCTTCTGCGCGCGCGGGTGGGCGGCGGCGGTCTCGGCGGCGAGCTTGCAGACGAGGCGCGGGTCGGCGTCGTAATTGGTGCCGAAGGCGATCTTCACCAGCGTGTTCTTGTCGGTGTAGGTCCAGTTCACGACTTTCTGCGTCACCAGATCCTCGTTCGGCACCAGGAATTCGCGCCCGTCGCCGGCCGCGACGGAAATATAGCGCGTCTTCATCGCGCTGATCCGCCCGGTATTGTCGCCGATGGTGACGAGGTCGCCGGGCTTCACCGACTTGTCGGCGAGCAGGATGATGCCGGAAATGAAATTGGCCACGATCTTCTGCAGGCCGATACCGATGCCGACACCGACCGCGCCGGAGAATACCGCGAGCGCCGACAGATCGATCCCGACCGCCCCGAGCGCGATCACGATCGCGACCGCAAGCAGCCCAATGCGGATGATCTTGACCAGCAGCACCTGCACCGACGGCGTCAAATCGGTGGTCGCATTGATCCGGCTCTCGGCGAAATTGCTCGCGATGTTGGTCAGCCAGAGCGCGATCAGCAGCAGCGCGCCGGCCTTGAGCGCCAAGAGCGGGGTCAGGCGCAGGCCGCCGAGCACGATCGCGAAGGAATCGAGCAGCTCGACGGTCGCATCGAGCTGGCCGAGGATGGAGAGGGCGGCGATGAACCACGCCGTGATCGACACCAGCTTGACGATGAAGGCGTTGCGCAGCACCGAAGTGAGGAGCCGGATCACCAGCCACGCCAGTCCGAGCTTGGCCGCGACCATCAACAGGTAGCTGCGGCTCGGCCAGGTCGCGTGGTACATCACCACGCGCGAAATGATCACGAGCAGGGTGAAAACCGCGGTCGAGGCGCTCGCGACCATCACCCGGACGAAGTGCCGGAGCGGCAGCGGCCAGCGCATCGCCAGCGACGTCATGTCGAGGCGGCTGCGAATGGCGGCCTCCGCGGCATAGGCGATGCCGGCGGCGGCCAGGATGAGACCGAATTGCAGGTAGAACCAGGGTGAGGAGATTTCCGCCCCGACGCTGCGCCCGGTCGTCTGCACGAACTCCATGAAGTCCTTGAGGTCCATGTCCATCGGGTCGGTCTCGTCGGGAAAGCGGGCGGGAGGATTCTGATTCGAGGGCGCCGCAGAATCCCACAAAGGGCACGGCCGGACCATCGATACACCGCGAAGTGATGCGCGTTAAGGCCGCAAAATGCGGGCAGATTGCCGCGAGCGGGAGAAAATAGGTTGGCGCGCGAGTCCGCCGACGATAAGGATGCAAATCCAGCGATTTTTACCCGGAAGGTGGATGGCCTCCCTCGACTCCGTCAGCCTCGCCATATTGCTCGGCGCTGTTCTCGTCATGGCCGGCATCCTCTCGAGCCTGCTCGCGCTGCGCTTTGGCGCGCCATTGCTGCTTGTCTTCCTTGCGATCGGCATGCTCGCCGGCGATTCCGGGCCCGGGCAGCTCCAGTTCGACGACGTCCGCACCACCTATCTGGTCGGCTCGGTCGCGCTCGCCCTGATCCTGTTCGACGGCGGCTTGCGGACGCGCTTTGCCAGCATCCGCACCGTGCTCGCGCCCTCAGTGGTGCTGGCGACCATCGGCGTGCTGCTGACGGCGCTGATCACGGCGCCATTCGCGAAATACGCGCTCGATCTCAACTGGTCGGAATCGCTGCTGGTCGGCGCTGTGGTCGCCTCGACCGACGCCGCCGCGGTTTTTCTGCTGGTGCACACCCAGGGCCTGCGCCTGCGCCCGCGCGTCGGCGCGACGCTGGAGGCGGAATCCGGCACCAACGATCCGTTTGCGATCTTCCTCACGCTCATGCTGGTCGAGTACATCTCGCTCGGCTCGAGCTCGCCCGGCCATGTGCTGATGGAGTTCGTCCAGGAGGCGGTGCTGGGTGCCGTCGTCGGCGTGATCGGTGGACGCCTGGTCGTCATCGCGCTCAACCAGGTGGCGCTGCCGCAGGGCCTCCATGCGCCGTTCGTGACGACCGGCGCGCTCGTCATCTTCGGCGGCTCGCAGATCATGCACGCTTCCGGTTTTCTTGCGGTCTATCTCGCCGGAATCATTATCGGCAACCGGCCGACGCGCGCGCATAATTCGGTGGTGGCCTTCCTGGACGCCGCGACCTGGCTGGCGCAGATCGTGATGTTCGTGCTGCTCGGCCTCTTGGTCTCGCCGAGCCGGCTTGGCGCCAGCGTGCTGCCGGCCGTCGGCGTCGCGCTCGTCTTGATGCTGGTCGCGCGGCCGCTCGCCGTGTTCCTGTGCTTGGCGCCGTTCCGCTTCAACTGGCGCGAGAAGGTCTTCATCGCCTGGACCGGCCTGCGCGGCGCGGTCGCGATCTTCCTGGCCTCGATCCCGATGCTGGTCGGCCTGTCCAAGGCGTATCTCTATTTCGACGTCGCTTTCGTCGTCGTCATCATCTCGCTGCTGCTGCAAGGCTGGACGCTGGCGCCCGCCGCGCGCAAGCTGCACGTGGCGCTGCCGCGCGCCGAGCGCGGGCCGCGCCGCGTCGAACTCGATCTGCCGGGCCAGCTCGAGCAGCAGCTGGTCGGCTATCCGGTGCGGCCGAAGAGCCTGTATTTCCGCCGCGGCCTGATTCCATCCTGGTCCAAGCCGACGCTCGTCATCCGCAACGAGAATATCCTGACGCCGGTGGAGGCCGATCCAATCGCGCCCGGCGATTACATTTACCTGCTGGCGCCGCCGGAAAAGGCGGAGGCACTCGATCGCTTCTTCGTCGACATGCAGCCGAGCTCGGCGCCCGATCCGCATCTGCTCGGCGACTTCATGGTCTCGGGCGAGCACACGCTCGCCGAGCTCGCCGAGATCTACGGCGTGAAGGTCGACAAGGAGGAAAGTAAGCTGACGCTGGCCGATTATTTCGACGTTCATCTCGATCACGCGCCAAAAGAGGGCGCCGAGCTTGCGCTGGATACGATTGTGCTGGTCGCGCGCTCGATCTCCGGCGGCCGCGTCAACGTCGTCGGCCTGCGCTTGCCGGAAGAGGACGAGACCCCGGCGCCGCCGACCCGTGCGCAGGCGCTACGGCGCAAGCTCGCCGACGTCTGGGCGTCGGTGGCGGGGGTTTGACTTGGCTGTCGTCCCGGCTTTTGCCAGGACAATCACGATGAGGAACCGCCACCAAATCGCCGCAACGGCCGAAGATTTGCGCGATTTCGTGACGTCGAAACCCGGAACACTCTGCCATGCCGCTCGTTCTAAGCCGCGTAACAGCTTGGACCGACAGGAGTATGCCATGCGAAAGTTCATCCTTCCGATCGCAACAGCCCTCGCGCTCGGCGCTGCCGCACCGGCGATGGCCTACGATACCGGCGATCAGATCTCGATGCAGGTCGCGCTCGATGTCGCGACAGATCTCGGCGTCGTGACGGTCTCGCACACCAACTTCCTCGGCGACGAATGGGAGATTGATGGGCGGGATCGTGCAGGCCGCTGGATGGAAGTCTATGTTGACGCGAGGACCGGTGAGGTGCGCAACGTCGAGCGAGGCTGGTAGCTCTGAATGATATGGCCGCTGCGTCTTTATGTCAGCACCTTCACCCCGCCGAACGAGGTCACGCGACCCTGCTTCAGCATCACGATCTGCGTGGCGAGCTGGCGCAGCTCGGCGGCGTCGTGGCTGACATAGACCATCGGCACGTTGGCTTCATCGCGGAGCCGCATCAGATAAGGCAGGATCTCGAGCTTGCGGCCTTCGTCGAGCGCGCCGAGCGGCTCGTCGAGCAGCAGGAGGCGTGGCTTCGACAGCAGCGCGCGGCCGAGCGCGACGCGCTGGCGCTCGCCGCCGGAGAGCTTTCCGGGGCGGCGGCCGAGCAGGGCGCCGATGTCGAGCAGGTCGACGATGCGCTTGTGCTGGGCCGGATCGGGTGCGAGGCGGTTCATCTGCCGTCCATAGTCGAGATTCTGCGCGACATTGAGATGCGGAAACAGCCGCGCATCCTGGAAGACGTAGCCGACGCGGCGGCGCCAGGTCGGCACATGGATGCGGGCCGCGGTGTCCTCGACGGTTTCGCCATCGATCACGATGCTGCCGCGGTCGGGCCGCAACAGGCCTGCAATCATGTTGACCAGCGATGTCTTGCCGGCGCCCGAGGCGCCGAACAGCCCGATGACGCGGCCTTCGCTGGTGAATGACGCGTGCAGCGAGAATTCGCCGAGCTGTTTTTCGACATCGACATGCAGCATGGTCAATTCCCGTGCAGCCGCGCGGTGGCGCGGCGGGCGAACCACTCGGCCGCGATCAGAGCGCCGAGCGCGAGCACGATCGAGACGATGACGAGGCGTCCCGCCGCGGCGTCGCCGTCGGGCGTCTGGATCAGCGAATAGATCGCGGACGAGATCGTCTGGGTCTCACCAGGAATGTTGGAGACGAAGGTGATGGTGGCACCGAACTCGCCGATCGCCTTGGCAAAGCCGAGCACCATGCCGGCGAGCACGCCGGGCAGCGCGAGCGGCAGCGTCACCGTGAAGAACACCTTCCACGGCGCCGCGCCCAGCGTCTCGGCGGCCTGCTCGAGCCGGCGGTCGATCGCCTCGATCGACAGCCGCATCGGCCGCACGAGAAGCGGAAACGACATCACGCCGCAGGCGAGCGCAGCGCCGGTCCAGCGGAAAGAGAAGACGATGCCGAGATTGTCGGCGAGGAAACCGCCGACGAGACCGCGGCGGCCGAAGCTAAGCAGCAGCAGATAGCCGGTGACCACAGGCGGCAGCACCAGCGGCAGATGCACGAGTGCGTCGAGCAGCGACTTGCCCCAGAAATCGCGCCGCGCGAGCAGCCATGCCAGCGCGATGCCGAACGGCGTCGCCACCAGCGTTGCGATGACGGCGACCTTGAGCGAAAGCAGGATCGCCGTCCATTCCGCGGGTGAAATCTCGGACATCAAGCCGGAGATATCATGTGGTGGGGCTGATAAGGAACTTGAAGCCGTATTTCTCCAGAATGGTCTTGGCGGCCGTCGAGCGCAGGAAGGCGAGATAGTCGCTGGTCTCGCTTTTCGCGGTCGTGGTCGCGGCGACGGGATAGATGATCGCGGGATGAGAATCGGCCGGGAGGGTGCCGACGATCTTCACGTCCGGCTCGACCTTGGCGTCGGTCGCATAGACGATGCCGAGCACGGCCTCGCCGCGCGCCACCAGCGTCAGCGCGGCGCGCACGCTCTCGGCCATGGCGAATTTCGGCTCGGCGGCCCGCCAGGCGCCCAGCTTTTCGAGCGCAGCCTTGGCGTATTTGCCGACCGGCACGGATTTCACGTCACCGGTCGCGATCCTGCCGTCGCCGGCGAGCTTGGCGAGGTCGAGGCCTTGCGCGATCGTGACGTTGTCGACCTTGGAGTCCTTCGGCGCGATCAGCACGATGCTGTTGCCGAGCAGGTTGACCCGGGTGGATTCGTTGACGGCTTTCTTGGCGATGGCGTAGTCCATCCAGTCGGTGTCAGCGGAGACGAACACGTCGGCCGGCGCGCCCTGCTCGATCTGCCTCGCAAGCACCGAGCTCGCAGCATAGCTGACACTGAACTTAACGCCGGTCTTGGCGGTGTAGGCGGCGTCGATCTCGTCGAGTGCGTTCTTCATCGAGGCGGCGGCGAACACGGTGATGGTCTTGTCCTCGGCACTAGCGGGCGACAGGCTCGCGCCCGCGAGGATGCCGAAGGCGGTGACAAGTGCGGCAATACGAAACATGGATAGCGCTCCGTGCGAACTCGCGCGGTGACGCGCGCAAATTTGGCGTTGGGCGGGTCTGATGCGACGGGCGGACGCGCTGTTCCACGGAGCCCCACGGCGGCTTACGGCCAGGCAGGGATATCGCTGCCCAAAGATAGCAGGCACATGTCTTAGGTCAAAGGCGAGCGTTTGTCTAACCAGGCGCGCCTATTGCGCCGGCAGGATCGCGATCGAGACCGAATTGTCCTTGGCGCCGCTGGCCTGGAGCACGAAGAGCTGTGCCGACAGCTGATATTTCATGATCTTGCGGATGCCGTCGCAATCGGTCGCGCGCTAAAGGCCACGGGCTTGAGGACATGCCCGTCCTGGACCACGTCAACCCAAGCCCCGGCCGAGAGGGTCAATCCACGGCAATCATGACGTCGGAGGCCTTGATCACAACGGTGACCTTGCCGCCTGCCCTTATGCCGAGGTCGTCGACGGCTTCGTTGGTGATCGAGGACGTCACGATCGTGCCGTTGCCGATGTCGACGCGGATGTGCGAGGTCGTGACGCCCTTTGTGACCTCGACGACATTGCCCTTGATCTGATTGCGTGCACTGATGCGCATGGAGTTCTCGCGGTGGCTGGCGCACGGCGATAGCGCCGCGCGTGCGGACGGGATGGGCTGGAGCGGGATGCGCGTCCCGGCGGGTGTCGCACGCTTACGGCAGCGCGACGCTGCACCATAGCGCATTCGTGAGGTCATGGACCAGCCGCTGACAGAGTTTTTACCGCGCGCCTGTCACGGCTTCGCATCCGGCGCGTGCAGCACCGCCTTGCATGCGGTCGGCATGTCGGCGAGCGTCATCGGCGGCTTCGGTTTCGGCGGCTCCGGCGGCGGTTTTGGGTGCAGCACTGCATCCGAGAACCAATAAGTAAGATCGGAAGGCTTGCAGCCTTCGTCCTCGGCTTGCGACGGCTGACCCTCGCAGTCCCCAGCGCCCGCCGGGCAGTGCATGCGGATATGGAAGTGATAGTCGTGGCCCCACCAGGGGCGGATCTTCGATAGCCAGGCGCGGTCGCCCTTGGCCTCGCGGCACAACGCCTTCTTGATCGCGGCGTTGACGAAGATGCGCTGCACCGCCGGCTCCCGCGCCGCGTCGCGCAGCACCAGCACATGGCCAGATGTGAACACGTTCGGATCGATATCGAGTCGATCGGGACGCACCATCATCACCGCCGACATCTCCTCGCGTTCCTCGCGCGAGAGCCGGCGGTCCGGCATCGGCGTCAGCCAGATGTCGGCATCGAGACCGATCTGGTGGCTGGCATGGCCCGACAGCGCCGGCCCGCCACGCGGCTGGGCAATGTCGCCGACCAAAATGCCAGGCCAGCCGGCGTCCTTGTGCGCCTTGGCCGCGAGCCGCTTGATCAGGGCGATCATGTCGGGATGGCCGTAGTTGCGGTTGCGCGACAGCCGCATCACCTGCCAATTGTCGCCGTTGAGCGGCATCTGCATGGCGCCGCCGATGCAGCCCTTGGTGTAGGAGCCGAAGACATGCGCCGATCCTTTCGACGGCAGCAGCTTGCGCGCGAACAGCTCCTTGGCAGCGAGCGTGGGATCGTTCGGATTGGCGAGCGGCGGCAGCGGCTTCGGGGTGACGCTGCCCTTGTCCTGGGCCAGCGCGGTGCCGGCAATCAGAAGCGCAGCCAGAAGCAGGAGGAGGGTGAGACGGCGGGGACTCATGCCGGGACTTTATAGCCCAACGCCGTCTCAAGGGCCAAGAATTAGACTTTCAGCCCGCCGTAACCTGTGTCTTCGGATGCCGCCGCGACGACCTTCGGCGCGGCATTCTATGTTCCGAACCGCTCGATGACCTCCGCGAGTTCAACGTCGCCCGCGCGCGCCCCGTTTCCACGGTTGGTCGCCCCTTTCTCCAGATCGGCCGCATAAATGACGGCGGAATCGGCTTCCAGCCGCTGGCGCAGAGTCGCCATCTTCGGCCACCGTTCCTTGTCGGCAACTTTATGAAATTCGAGCCAGCGCGCTACGCCGATGAACACGGCATCGGCCAAGGTCGGGCGGTCGCCGACCAGGAAGGTGCTTCCCTCAATCATCTGCTCGAGCTTGTCGTGGCGCTCAATCACGCGCTCGCGCCCCCAGGTCCGCAACGCCGATTGCATCGCCGGGTCGGGCGACTTCATTTCCATCGCAAACCACAACGGGCTGAATGCGGCCGTGAAGCCGGTATTTAGGAATGCCAACAACTGGTGCATCCGGTCGGCCTCACGCGAGAGCGGGTCGAAGCTGATGCGCCGCTCCGGATCTCGGGCCTCGAGCCAGGCGGCAATCGCCATAGTCTCCGTCAGCACGTGTCCCTCCGCGGTGATCAATACCGGCGTCTCGTGTCGGGCGTTTATGCGGGCGTAGGAAGGCTCGCGCATCTCGCCAAGCATATCGACGCGACACAGCCGGTAGGGCTTGCCCAGCCATTCGAGCGCGGCGACGAGCCCCATAGAGCTTCCCAACGGGAAGCCGTACAATAAGATCGGTTCCATGGCCTTGTTCTCCGTGACTTCTGATGATCACGCTGCGCAGCGAAGTCAGAACCTACTCGGCCGTGCCGCCGAGTAAATTACGCACTTTTTGGTAACCACGAGCCCTCAATGAAAGATCTCGTTTCCCGCTGTCCCATCGAGGAAGTGATGCAGGTGCTCAGCGGCCGCTGGCCCACGCTTCTGATTTACTATCTGAAGGAGGGCACCAAGCGATTCAGCGACCTGCGCCGGGACAACCCTACCATCTCGCACAAGATGCTGGCCCTGGAGCTTCGCAAGCTCGAGGACGCCGGCATTGTCCAGCGCGCGGAGTTCGAGGGATATCCGTTGCGCGTCGAATATGATCTGACCCCGTCCGGCCACGCGCTCGTGCCGCTGATAGATGCGCTGGGTGAGTGGTGGGCAGCGACCGACAGCGCTCGCGCGGAATTGGCGGATCGCAGCGAGATGGCGGATCGTCACGATTAGAGGAAGCCAGCTTCGGGATTGGACGGCGCGAACCGCCAGCGATCATCCGCCCATCATCAGCCTGGGCAAGGGCCTCGAGGTCACCATCACCGCCGAAAGTGTAGAGACCGAACTCGAGCTCTGCTGTCTCCGCACCGAGGGCTGCCATGAGGGTCACGGCTTCTGTTCAGCAAGGCAAGGCCGAATGCGGAGATCATCCTCCTCGCCGCACAGCGCGGCATTGATGCGGACGACGAGGACGCTATCAATGCCCCGCGAGAATCGCCTTCCCGACATCCTCATAATGCGTGTCGCGCGCCTGGATCTGCTGCGCGATAGCATGCATGTCGCGAAACCGTCGCTCAAACGGATTGCTGCGGAACACGGCCGTCGCACCGGCCACGTGATAGGCGGCGTCGACCACCTTCGCCGATTGGTGGATGGTCCAGGTCGCGGCGAGACGAACCGCGCTGCGATGCGTCGGGCTGAATTCGCCGGTCGCGCTGAGATCGCGCCACATCGCGTGCGCGGTGGCATAGAGATAGGCGCGGGCGGCGCGAAGATCGCCCTCGGTGCGGCCGATCAGTCCCTGGACCGCCCCGTTATCGCGCATGGCGCTGACCGCGAGTGACTGGTGTTTTCCACGCGCCAACGCGATGGCCGCATCCAGCGTGGCGCGCGCCACGCCGAGGGAGACTGCCGCAAAGCCGAGGCTGAAGGTCGAGCCGGTGCCGATTCTATAGAGAGGACGCTTTTCGCGCAGCGCGGACGGCACGTCGCGGAACGCCGTGAAACGCTCGGGGATAAAGAGATCGGTGACCTCGTAGGAATCGGTGCCGGTGCCGGCGAGCCCGATCGCCTGCCAGACGTCGTGCAGCACGGCGCTCGCGACCGGAAACAGAATGGTGCGCACCTCCGGCGAGCTATCGGCATTTTTCCGCGGGGTGCCGTCGGCATTAACGATACGGACATGCGCCCCCAGCCAGCTCGCCTGCCGCGAGCCGGAGGCAAAATCCCAGCGCGCCGTGACGCGATAGCCGCCGTCCACGATACGCGCCGCATGCCCGATCGCGCCCCAGGCAAGGATGCCCGGCGGCGTATTGAAGATCTCCTGCGCGGTGTCGTGATCGAGCCAGGCGGCGATCATCGCGCAGACGCCGCACTGGCCGAGACACCAGGCGGTCGAGGCGTCCGCCGTCGCGATCTCCTCCAGCATTTGCATGAAGATATCGATCGGGGCTTCGCTGCCGCCGAGGCTTTGCGGCAGCAGCGCGCGGTAGAGCCCGTTCTCGATCAGTGCGGCGACCACAGCAGGCGTCAGCCGCCGCGTCCGCTCGATCTCGTCGGCTTCACGCGCGATGAGCGGCGCGATCGCCCGGGCACGTTCGACGAGATCGAAGGCCCGCGATCTGTTCATGCGCCACCTCGTCAGGCCGCAGCGCGGCCAAAGTCGAGCGATGGCCGGCGTCTGGTCGGAAAGCTCAGTGCCACCGCGACCGCTGCGAGCCCGATCGTGAACGAGCCGGCGTGCAGCCACGTGTAGCGCTGGAAATTGTCGAACACGAGCCCGCCGGCCCATGGCCCCAGTGCCATGCCGAGGCTGGCAAAGGCCGACACCGCGCCGAACACCGTGCCCATGATGCGCGCGCCAAAGAATTCGCGGACCAGCACCGCATAGAGCGGCATCACGCCGCCATAGGCGAGGCCGAACACGACCGAGAGCGCGTAGAACTCGCCGAGTTGCGCCACCGCAAGATAGGTCGCGATGCACATGGCTTGCACGAGCAGCCCGCCGACCAGCACGGGCTTTGCGCCGCTGCGATCGGCCAGCGCGCCCAGCAGCAGGCGGCCGCCGAGGCCTGAGACGCCGGCCACGCTGTACACCGTCACCGCCGTCAACGGCGCGATGCCGCAGACCATCGCATAGGACACCATGTGGAAGATCGGACCGGAATGCGCGGCGCAACAGGCGAAATGGGCAGCGGCGAGCGCGACGAACTGCGGTGTGCGCAGCGCCTGCGCCGCGGTCAGCTCGACCTCCGGCGCTGCGTCCGCCGCTGCAGGGCCTGCCACTGCGGGCGCCGGACGCACCAGGAAGCAGGCGGGGATCAGCAGCGCCCAGGCGGCGATGCCGATCACCAGCATCGCGGTGCGCCAGTCATAGGCCGTGATCACCCAGCTCGCGGTCGGCGCGATCGTCACTGGCGAGACGCCCATGCCGGCAGAGACCAGCGCCACCGCGAGGCTGCGGTTCTGCTCGATCCAGGCACTCGCGAGCGCCATCATCGGCGCGTAGAAGCTGCCGGCGGCAATGCCGATCAGTACGCCGAAGCAAAGCTGGAACTGCCACAGGCTTGCTGCCTGACTCGCGGTCACGAGACCGAGCCCCAGCAGCAGGCTTCCGGCAAGCACTACGATGCGGGTGCCGAACCGGCCCGACAGCGTGCCCCAGAGGAACGCGGCCACCCCCATGCAGAGAAAATCCAGCGTCGCCGCCGCCGACACGCCGGCGCGCGACCAGCCCATCGCTTCCGAGATCGGCTGCAAAAACACCGCCAGCGACAGCATCGTGCCGAATCCGACACAGGTCATCAGCGCACCCGCGGCGACAACGACCCAGCCATAGTCGAAGCTTGACGGCTTGCTCATGCGTTTCCCTAGCGCTTTTGATTTTGTTGATGGTGCGCGCAGGGGATGGTGGCCTATCTGCCGGGCGAGAGCAAGGCGGGTTGCCACCGCGGGCTGACACGGCCCGTCCGCAATGATATCATACCTCACATCACCGGCCTGCGATGTTGTTCTCACAAGCGCACACACATCAACGTGCGAGGAGGCAAATCCAATGAAATGGGGAGCGCTGTGCAGGCCGCGTGGGCGCCGCAGGCTTGCCTTGCCCGTCATTTTCGCCGCCGCAGTCTGGGCACCTTCAGTATGCGCAGAGGACATTCGAACCGGCGAGCCGGGGCCGGTCTTTTCAGACAGCGGTCCCGATGCCGATCTTTACGGCGCGGCTGACGGCTATCCGGTCGGCACGCGGGGCGGTGCCCCTCAGCTCGACAAGCTCGTCGGGGTCTACAGCCATTTCGGCGACTTCGCCGGCACCTACACTGAGATCGTCGAGCACAAGCGGATCGAATACGCATTCGGCGATCGAAAAGCCGAGGTCGAGTTCGTGCCGGGCCCCAATGGCATTGTCGTCCGCGTCGTCTTCGATAGCGAAGCGAATCACTAGGCGGCTGGCAGGCGATCCTCGATAATTTTGCGCGCTACCTCGAGGTGCTCGCCTGCCGCGAGCCCGAGGCAAGATCCCAGCGTGCCGTGACGCGATAACTGCCCTCGACCGCGCGCCTCATGCGCGATCGCGCCCAGGCTAGGATGCCGGGCGGCGTATTGAAGATCTCCTGCGCAATGTCGTGATCGAGCGAGGCCGCGATTATCGCGCAGACGCTGCACTGGCCGAGACACCAGGCTCTCGTCCCGCTGTAGGGACGTCAGTAAATTTGGTCGACTGGGAGCCCAAGAGCCATTGCACCCGTATATCTTGCTTGGGCGCCGGGCTGCAGGGGATGATAGCGTGCGGCCTGTATGTCGCGGAAGCGCCGTTCTAGACCGGCCGCGCGATAGAACCCCGCGCCGCCAGCGAGCTCCATTGCTAACTCCACCGCTGCGATTGCATGCCGCGCTACGAGATGGCGGCCGATCACCACCTGGTTCACTGTTTCGGCCGACGGCTTATTCAGGCGCACAGCTGCAAGCATGGTTTGCCGTGCCATCCGTGCGCCAGCAAGCTCGGTATCCATGCGGCCAGCCAGCTGTACAACGTTATGATCGAGCTCTTTGCGCCGCGCGAGCAAGAGAGCAATATCCCGTGCGCTCTCGGCAACGCCCACATAGACCGAGTAAATCAGTGGCAGTGCGATGGTTGCGATCGTCTGGAATAAGGGATCCCACTCACCAGCCTTGCGACGCGCCGATACGGCACTTTCAGGCACTACGTAGCCATCAATCATCACGTCATTCGAACCGGTCGAGCGCATACCCAAAACTCGCCAAGTGTCCAAGATCTTCACCTGGGGTGAGCTCATCGGCACACCAAAGTGAAGCACCATTGGCGGCTCACACTCCTGTTGCAGCACCGCGCCCGTCATCATGAGAGTCCCGGCTGGCGAGCCCGAGGAGAAAACCTTTCGAGCGGTGATCTTATAGCCGCCGTCCACCTTCTCGGCTTTGCCGGAGCCGCCGACCCAATCCGAACCGCCGCTTGAGAGCAGGAAAATGCGTTCCTGGGCGATACGTGTCAGCAGGTTCTCCACCGCCGTCACTTTCTGATGCCGCCAGCGCCAAGCGGTGATGGCGACCTGGTGGGTGTGCATGGAGAATGCAAGCGCTGTGGATCCGCAGTGATACGCCAGGACACGGAGCATCTCGGCCAGCTCATCGACCTCCGCTCCACGGCCCCCGAGCTCGGTGGGGACGCCGGCTTCGACCAATCCCGACGATTTCAAGTCCTCATAGTTCTCGGCTACAAAGCAATCTTCGTCCGTCGCCTGCTCGGCCCGTCGTTGGAACACGGGCCCGAGTTCCCGCGCAATGTCGATCGAACTGCGCGGGCTCGCTGATTGGATATCGTGACCTTGATTGAGGCTCATGGCGGTACTCCTCCGAGAAGATAGGAGAACCGTAATCCTCTAGGGCCGGACCTTTCCAGTTCAAAATCCCGTGCTAGCGGTAGCCCAGCTGGGACGGGCTCGATGCCTTCACCTCGGCCTGAGCCCCTTCGCAAAAATCGAACGACACGTGCGGTGACGCGGCGGAGGGAGCTGTTCTTATGCCGCTAATTGACTCGTGGCGGATGGTTATGCGTCAACACAGCTTTCCTGATGCATGAGCCGATACCCGCTATTCAGCAGGCGTCGCCATTTTGCGCGAATGCGAGTTCGCTACACCGGCAAGGAGAGCAATCTTCCTGACCGGGCTGCTCGGGGCCGTCGTGCTCGCGGTGCTAATCCTGGTTATTGCGCACTGATCGCGCTGGGTTTTGAGGCTGTTTGTGAAGAGCCATCAGTGGACCGCGATCCATACTCCTGGCCAAATCAAAGGCACCAGCCTCAAGAGCTGGTTCGCCCGATACTTTCCCGTAACATTGTTGGTACAACTTGTTCGACTGACTGCGGCGGGATTCCAAGCTCGGAAAATCCTGGCATTCCCACTGACGCTATGTTGTCGAGCTGCATCAACTCCACCTGATTCCGGGTGATGGGTGGCCTTGGAAGCAGCTCCGAAATCCATCCCGCTACATGCCAAGCAGCAAACGGCACTGGAACGAGCATAGGGCTGCGGCCGGCTGCGTGCGCAACCTTTTTGAGAAGCTCTTCGTATGTGTAGATGCGAGGACCAGCGCATTCATATGTGATTGCGCTTGTTTCGGCTCTCAGAAGCGCTCTTGTGATCGCGTCGGCCACATCGTCAACATAGGCCGGCTGCAATCTCGTCAATCCGCGGCCGAACATCGGATAGATCGGATATCGGCGGACAAGCTTGAGGATGATGGTGAGAAACGCATCATCCGGGCCGAACATTACCGCCGGGCGAACCAGCGTAGCCTCAGAAAATACTGCGCGGACCGCGAGTTCGCCTTCGCCACGCTTGCGAATATAGAGGGACGGCGAAGTGGCGTCAGAGCCGATTCCGGAAACGTGGATAAGCCGCTTGACGCCAGCTTGATGTGCTTGGGCCGCCAGTCGCCGGGCTGATTCCACATGCACGGAATGAAAAGTCTCCTGTCCGTGTTCGACATAGAGGCTGACTGTATTGATGGCGCCGTATGCGCCATCAACAGCAGCGGCTATCGAACCCTCGTCGCGTAAATCGACGTTCACAGATTGGAGGCGTGGGTCGTCATGACCAAAAAGCTGTCTGCCTCGCTCGGGATGTCTTGATGCAATCCGAACGAAAAACTCAGGTGCCCGGAGCAGGTGTTGAACAACGCGGCGGCCGAGAAACCCCGTTCCACCGAACACCGTAACAAGGCGATTATGTGCGGGCGCCATGGCGCAACTCGTCCTGAGATCGTCTCAAGCAAGGCATGGCTAGCGGAGACCGCAGGCTCGTCGGTCGTCCATTACACACGATCGCGGAGGTCGGTCACGCCTTCCTTCTGGGCGCAGTGGTCGCAGCAATAGTAGGTGCCGCTCTTTTCCAGGCCGTGCCCCACGATGCGCGTTCCGCAATGCTTGCACGTTGGCGCCAAGGCATGAATTGCGCACTCGAAGCTGTCGAACGTGTGCGCCTGGCCGTTCATCACCACCTGAAAAGCCTTGTCATAATCATTGCCGCAGGTTTCGCATGTCGACATTGTGCCTCCTTCACGCCGCGCGGCGTTTGCGAGTTGAGCAGCCTTCTTGGCTGACCTGGTACGTTCATCGGCCGGTCGGCTGGCTGGCGCTTTTCCACCAAGTCTGCCGCCCTTGCGTGACGGCGAGGTGTCTGCTTCGGTGCCTCTGCGGGACCCGCTCTTCTTCCCGCCATGGGTTTCTTTGTTGACGGTCGCCCAGGCCCGCCGTTCGGCTTCCGTGTCGGGTACACCTCGGGATTCGTGGCCTTCCTCGATGTGTTCGGCCTATCGCTTCTGCTTATGGATGTAGCTGCGTTTGTCTCCGCGTGGCATCACGGCTTCCCTCTTCAGGTACGTCTCCTCGCGCGACGAACGGCGGAGTTCACCAATTGTTCCTATGCGACCTAACTTACCGCAGACCGTGTAGGAGCCAGTGTGCACCGCCCGCTGAGACACTCAGTTAGCATCCAGGGCAACCGAAGAGAGGCGGGATCAAGTTGATTGGTCGAACCGTCAACTTGCGCCATGCCTTTCGGAAGTCCGAGGATGTTCGCGGGCCTTTGCCAATGCAGTTTGCCGACCGCGGCGAATTGTTTCGCCGGCATTCCCGCAGGGGGCCCGGAAGCCGACGCAAAGCCATCACCGATGTGGCGTTCGGATCCCGAGATCGAAGGCTAGTCGGTCGGCGGTCGAGATGTTGCGTGCTGATCGGCGCCGGCCTCACGCCCGTTGCGATGATGCCATCATGCCCCTGTTTTGCCCGACGGGTCAAATGGATTTCGTAAAATCGAAAAAACGCAATACAAACAAGACCCCGGCTACTGTGCATGGGGTTGTTTTTCGATATTATCTTTTTCGGGTCCCAAACGTCCCGGACCAACCAATCTCGTCACGCTTGAAACAGGCCTAAGCCCGCCTCAGCTATCCACCTTCAGCGCGGCAATGAAAGCTTCCTGCGGGATGTCGACCTTGCCGAACTGCCGCATCTTCTTCTTGCCTTCCTTCTGCTTCTCAAGAAGCTTGCGCTTACGCGTGATGTCGCCGCCGTAGCATTTTGCGGTGACGTCCTTGCGGAGCGCGCGCACCGTCTCGCGCGCGATCACCTTGCCGCCGATCGCCGCCTGGATCGGGATTTGGAACATGTGCGGCGGGATCAGCTCCTTCATCTTCTCGACCATGGCGCGGCCGCGCCCTTCCGCGCGGGTGCGATGCACCAGCATCGAGAGCGCGTCGACCGGCTCGGCATTGACCAGGATCTGCATCTTGACGAGGTCGGCCGGCTTGTAGTCGGTGAGATGATAGTCGAACGAGGCGTAGCCCTTGGAGACCGACTTCAGGCGGTCGTAGAAATCGAACACGACCTCGTTGAGCGGCAGGTCGTACTTCACCATCGCGCGGGAGCCGACATAGGTGAGCTCCTTCTGCGCGCCGCGGCGGTCCTGGCACAGCTTCAGCACGCTGCCGAGATATTCGTCGGGCGTGAGGATCGTCGCCTCGATCCAGGGCTCGTCGATCTCGGCGATCTTGACCACGTCGGGCATGTCGACGGGATTGTGGATCTCGATCTCCTGGCCATCGGTGAGCTTCATCTTGTAGATGACGCTCGGCGCGGTCGCGATCAAATTGAGATCGAACTCGCGCGACAGCCGCTCCTGGATGATCTCGAGGTGCAGCAGCCCGAGGAAGCCGCAGCGGAAGCCGAAGCCGAGTGCAGCCGAGGTCTCCATCTCGAAGGAGAAGCTGGCATCGTTCAGCCGCAGCTTGCCCATGGCGCCGCGCAGCGTTTCGAAGTCGTCGGCATCGACAGGGAACAGTCCGCAGAACACCACCGGGATCGCCGGCTTGAAGCCGGGCAGCATCTCCGTCACCGGCTTCCGGTCATCGGTAATGGTATCGCCGACGCGGGTGTCGGCCACTTCCTTGATCGCGGCGGTGATGAAGCCGATCTCGCCGGGACCGAGCTCGTCGACCTGCTGCATCTTCGGCGTGAAGAAGCCGACGCGCTCGACGTCGTAGGCAGCGCCGGTGCCCATCATGCGCACGCGGCTGCCCTTCTTCATGACGCCGTCGACGACGCGGATCAGCACGACGACGCCGAGATAGACGTCATACCAGCTGTCGACCAGCAGCGCCTTCAAGGTCGCCTCGCGATCGCCCTTCGGCGGCGGCAGGCGGGTGACGATCGCTTCCAGCACATCGGGGACCCCTAAGCCGGTCTTGGCCGAGATCATCACCGCGTCGGAGGCGTCGATGCCGATGACGTCCTCGATCTGCTGCTTGATCTTCTCGGGCTCGGCGGCGGGAAGGTCGACCTTGTTCAGGACCGGGACGATCTCGTGGTTGTTGTCGAGCGCTTGGTACACGTTGGCGAGCGTCTGCGCTTCGACGCCCTGGCTGGCGTCGACCACCAGCAGGGAACCCTCGCAGGCCGCCAGCGACCGCGAGACCTCGTAGGCGAAGTCGACATGGCCGGGCGTGTCCATCAGGTTGAAGATGTAATCCTTGCCGTCCTTGGCGCGGTATTGGAGCCGCACCGTCTGCGCCTTGATCGTGATGCCGCGCTCGCGCTCGATGTCCATGGAATCGAGCACCTGCTCCTTGCCCGCCATCTCGCGGTCGGACAGGCCGCCGGTCATCTGGATCAGGCGGTCGGCCAGCGTCGATTTGCCATGGTCGATATGGGCGACGATGGAGAAATTGCGGATGTTGGAAATGGGGACGGTCGTCATGGGCGCGGGATACCACTCACATCCCCGTGCGGCAACCATATTGCTGTATTTTCAGGGCCTTTGTTCACGCCAAGCTCATTCCACGATCGGCCAAAACACGCTAGGCAACCGCTCATGTCGACGACTTCGATCCCCTCTGCCAAAGCGCGCGCGAAGACCCGGGTGAGCTATGCCCGCTTCCGGGCTTGGTTGGTTGCCTGCGCGATCCGGCCCGAGGCCCGCCTCTGGTTGGTGATCCAGCTCGCCATCCTGCATGCAGTGCTCTGGACCTTCATCCTGATCAATCTCAAGGCGGCGCAGGACGTTCACATGGACGTCGCAGAAGCTTATGCTTGGGGCCAGAAATTCCTGTGGGGTTACGGCAAGCATCCGCCACTGTCGGGCTGGGTCGTCGGCCTCTGGTTCAAGCTGTTTCCGGCGGCGGATTGGGCGACCTATGCGCTTGCGATGGCGACCGTCAGTATCGGCATGGTGGTCTGCTGGATGGTTGCCTTGCGCGTGGTCGACGCGCGGCGCGCGTTCCTGGTCATGGTGATGATCGCTCTCTATCCGATCTTCAATTTCAAGGGTTTCAAGTACAATCCGGATCTGCTCCAGCTCGTCACGCTGCCGCTGCTCGTGCTCGCTTACCTCAACGCCTTCGCGAAGCGGAGCTGGCAATCCGGAATCCTTCTCGGGCTTGCCGGTGCGCTGGCGCTGATGACCAAATATTGGGTGCTGACCATGATCGGCGCCATCGGCCTTGCCGCGCTGATCCATCCCGAGCGGCTGCGCTTCCTGTCGTCGCCGGCGCCATGGGTCGCGGTCGCGGCGATGGCGGTGGCGATGATCCCGCACTTCGTTTGGCTGGCGGATGCGCATTTCGTGCCGCTGACCTATGCCGGCGACACCTACAGCCTCCAGGACTCGAGCCAGGTGCATCAGCTCGTCGCGGGCTACGTCTTGCATAATTTGGCACTGCTGGCCCTGCCGGTCGCGCTGGCCGCGCTCGCCATGGCGCTGGCGCCGCCGTGGCTCACGCTGCTGGTGCGGGCGCCGTCGCGCATCGTCACGCGGGCCTGGGCGCGCGGGGTCAACCCGGGCGTCAACCTCTCGCAGGCGCTGAACATCTGGATCATCCAGATCATCGTGGCGTTCGGTCCGCCGCTCGGCGCGCTGGCCTTCAGCATCTACATGAAGACCGATTGGGGCATCTCGCTGTTCTTCCTGGTGCCCTTGGCGCTGGTCGCGATCCCCGCATTGCGGGTGCAGAGCTCTGTGCTGTTCAACATCGCCGCGATCTGGCTCGTGCTCAGCGCAGCCACGCTCGCGGCCTCGCCGTGGATCGCCGCGCGCGAGATGGCGGCCAATGCCGGCAATACCGCAACCTATGGCGCGCGTTCGGAGCTCGCGCGCGAGCTGACGCAGGCCTGGCACGCGCGCTTTGCCTCACGCTGGGCGGTCGTTGCCGGTACGATGGAGACCATTCAGCCGATGGTGTTCTACAGCCCCGATCACCCCAGCCCGTTCACGCCGAACGAAGCCTGGGCGTCGGGATTGACCTCGCTCGACGATGTCAAGACCTACGGCTTCATCGGCGTGTTCGATCCGACCGACGAACGCCTGCTCGCGTTCGAGAAATGGGTGTCGGCGATCGCGCCGAATGCCGAGCGCATGGTGATGACGACGCGCCGCTTCACCCACGGCAAGGCCGGCCCGGCGATGAGTTGGAACGTCTACATCGTGCCGCCGGGAAAGTGATCGGGATATCGTAGGGTGGCAACGCGAAGCGTGCCCATCAATTTCAGCACACGATGAGAGAGATGGTGGCCACGGCGCATTGCGCCTTTGCCCACCCGGCGTCGAGCGCTTGGCTCAAATCCCTTCCTCGTTGAACTTGCTCTCGACGAGTTCGGTGATCGCCGCGAGCGCCGCTTCGGCTTCCTCGCCGGCCGCGGCGACCGTGATGGTCGTGCCAGGACCCGCGGCAAGCATCATCAGGCCCATGATCGAAGTGCCGCCGACGGTCTCACCGCCGCGCGTCACCCACACTTGCGCGTTGAAGCGCTCGACGGCCTGGACGAATTTCGCCGAGGCGCGGGCGTGCAGGCCGCGCTTGTTGATGATCAGGAGCTCCTTGGAGATCGCGCCTGCGGGCACGCCCGCTGCGGCTTGCGGCGCGTCGTCGCTCATTTGCCGGCGAGCACGCGGCTGGCGATGGTGACGTATTTGCGGCCCGCTTCCTGGGCCATCGCGATCGCGTCGGGCAGCGGACGTTCCTCGCGCACCTTGGCGAGCTTCACCAGCATGGGTAAGTTGATGCCCGCGAGCACTTCGACCTTCGGCCGGCTCATGCAGGATATTGCGAGGTTCGACGGCGTGCCGCCGAACATGTCGGTGAGGATCGCAACGCCGTCGCCGGAATCGACGCGGTTAACCGCCTCGATAATGTCGCTTCGGCAGAGATCGGAATCATCTTCGGCACCGATCGTGATCGCTTCGATTTGCTTTTGTGGGCCCATGACATGCTCAAGCGCTGCCTTGAATTCGTCGGCAAGGCGCCCGTGGGTCACAAGTACTAGACCAATCATCGGAAAACTCCTCGCGGGCGCTTTTGGTGCACCGCACGAACGCGCCACTTTGACCATCCAGAGCCCCCGCGCAAGAGGGGATGTTGCGTATCTCCCTGAACCTAGACGGATGGATGAGGGAAGCTGCGCCGGTCTACTCGGTCGCGATAGTGCGGTTCATATGGTTACCATTTCCCTTCAAACAATCGCCTGAGGGGTTAACGGAAGATGAACTCTTGGTAGTGGTCAAGGCCGCGACAACCAGCGGGAGGGGCGAATAGCCGCGCTCGACCGGGATGCGCGGTATTTCGACACCAGAAATGCTGGCTTTCAGCGATTCTGTCGCAGGCAGACGCTCGGCATCCGGTGCGTCCAGATCGACCACGAGGCCGACGATCGCGTGCTCCACGAAGTCGCAGCGGCGAATTCCCAAGCCCCGGATCTCGATCAGGCCAGCCAAGACCGGAGCGGGGCGGACTTCAATTTCATGGCCGACTGTCGCCAGATGGACACGGTCATCTCCGACCAGAACGGCCCTTTCGATCAGGCCTGACCGGCCCGCCATGATCAAATCGAAGGCAAGGCGCGACTTGCCGGAGCCGGAGGGACCGCGGATCAGCACGGCAAAAGTCCCGACCTTGACGGCGGAGGCGTGCACGCTGGGGCTGCCGTCGCTCATAGCGCCGGCAGCCTCACCACGAAGCGCGCGCCGGCGACCGTCGGCGCGCCTTCGGCATCCAGCGGGCCTGCGCGGTTCTCGGCCCAGATCCGCCCGCCATGGGCATCGACGATCTGCTTGGAAATCGACAGCCCGAGGCCGGAGTTCTGGCCGAAGCCCTGGTGCGGACGATCGGTATAGAAGCGCTCGAAGATGCGCTCCAGCGCGTCCTCGCGGATGCCGGGCCCGTCGTCGTCGACCACGATCTCGATCTCTCCGCGCACGCGGCGGCAGGTGAGGCGCACCTTGCTGCCGGCTTCCGAGAAGGATTGCGCGTTGGACAGCAGGTTGGAGACCACTTGTCCGAGCCGCGAATCGTGACCGGTCACGGAGAACGTGTCGGTCGGGCCGCGGCCCTCGAAGCGGGTCTCGACCGCGACGTCGTGGCCGAGCTTGGTCTCGTTGGCGACCGACACCAGTGTCGTCAGCAGGCGGCGCACGTCGACCGGGATCGCATCCTGACGCTGCAATTCGGCATCGAGGCGGCTGGCGTCGGAGATGTCCGAGATCAGACGGTCGAGCCGCTTGACGTCGTGCTCGATCACCTCGAGCAGGCGTGCGCGGCTGGTCTCGTTGCGCGCCAGCGGCAGCGTCTCGACCGCCGAGCGCAGCGAGGTCAGCGGGTTCTTCAGTTCATGGGCGACGTCGGCGGCGAACATCTCGATCGCCTCGATACGGCTGTAGAGCGCGCTGGTCATGTCCCGCAGCGCGCCCGAGAGGTGGCCGATCTCGTCGCGGCGGCGGGTGAAATCGGGAATCTCGATGCGGGCCTTGATACGGCGGCGGACGCGCTCGGCGCTGTCGGCGAGCCGGCGCACCGGACCTGCGATCGTGCTGGCAAGCAGCAGCGACAGCATGATCATGACCGCTGCGGCAACGCCGCCGACCTTCAGGATGGCGAGGCGCTCGGCAGTGACCATCTGGTCGATGTCGTCGCCCTGGGTCGAAAGCATCAAGGCGCCGTGGATTGCGCGCGAGCGCAGCACGGGGACCGCGACCGAGACGATCACCTCGCCGCGTGCGTTGACCCGCACCATCGAGCGCTTCTGGCCGTGGAGCGCATCGCCCACCTCCGCGTAGCCATTGCCATTCTCGGGCCCGAGCTCACGGTAGAGCGGCAGGTCGCCGCGGTTCAGCCAGGTTCGCACCGCGACCATGCCGCGCTCGACGATGCCGGGCTTCTCGGCCGGTGGCGGCAGATTGTAGCGCAGCACGTTTTCGAGGTTGCGGCTGTCGACCAGCAGGCTGCCGTTCGGATCGTAGATGCGCGCGCGCGTCTTGGTCGGCGAGATCAGCGTGCGCAGCACCGGCGCCACCCGCTCCGGATTGATCGGGAAATCCAGCGGCGAATATTCGTCCGAGCCGCCATAGGTCTCGCCTGGCTTGAGATCGAGCAACCGGTCGGGGTCGATGGTGATGGCGTTGGTCTGCACGGTCGCAGAGGCCGCGATCGCGCCGGCGATGATCTCGGCCTGCACCAGCAGGCTCTGCGCCCGCGCGTCGATCAGGCCGGCGCGGAATTGCGACAGATACAGGATGCTGGCGACCAGCGCGACCAGGCCGGCGAGGTTGAGCGAGACGATGCGGCGGGTCAGGCTCGAGAAGGACAGCGCGAAGAAGAACTGACCGGCGCGCTTCAGCCAGTTCAGCGGCCGCCAGCCCTGCGGCTTGTCTTCGGCAACGTGCTCCGGAACGCCGTCGGATGCGATATCCTCGGCGCTCTGGTTTGGATCAGGCTGCGTTCGGTCAAGCAATGCTTACGCCCGCGTTAGGACAGCTCGTTGAGAAGGTCCCCGCATCCTAGAGCCATCCCGGTTCCGATGGAATCAGAACCAGCGATGCTCTCCTCTTTCGTGAAACTGCGCGAGTCTCAGGCTTCCTTGAAGCGGTAGCCGACGCCGTAGAGCGTTTCGATCATCTCGAACTCGTTGTCGACCACCTTGAATTTCTTGCGCAGCCGCTTGATGTGGCTGTCGATGGTGCGGTCGTCGACATAGACCTGGTCGTCATAGGCGGCGTCCATCAGCGCATTGCGGCTCTTCACCACGCCGGGCCGGGTCGCCAATGCCTGGAGGATCAGGAATTCGGTGACGGTCAGCGTCACCGGCTCGTTTTTCCAGGTGCAGGTATGCCGTTCCGGATCCATGCGCAAAAGGCCGCGATCGAGCGCCTTGGCGTCGTTCTCCTTCGGCGCGACGGTCGGGTCCTTCGGCGCCGAGCGGCGCAGCACCGCCTTGACGCGCTCGACCAAAAGGCGCTGCGAGAACGGTTTGCGGATGAAGTCGTCGGCGCCCATCTTGAGGCCGAACAGCTCGTCGATCTCCTCGTCCTTGGACGTCAGGAAGATCACCGGCAGGTCGGACTTCTGCCTGAGACGGCGCAACGTCTCCATGCCGTCCATGCGCGGCATCTTGATATCGAGGATGGCGAGATCGGGCTGGGTGGTGCGGAAACCGTCAAGTGCGGAAGCGCCGTCGGTGTAGGTCATGATGCGGTAGCCTTCGGCTTCCAGCGCGATCGAGACGGATGTGAGAATGTTGCGGTCGTCGTCGACCAAAGCGATTGTGGGCATGAGCCTCTGCTTTCTGCTTTCCGTTTTGGGTCGTGGCTTGAAACGGCGAGCAATCCAGTGATGCGCCGCATACATGGGTGCCGAAATCGGCATTCGAACTTTGTCACCGAGCAATGCAAGCTGGGCTGAAGTGTGACCAAGTTCCACGAAACGCGGCAGATTCGCCGCATCTCGACCCATAACCTGACCCCCGTTTACCCGAGAAAAGGCCTCTCTTGCAACCACCCGACCCGAGAAAGCCGATGCAACCGACCCCGGATTTCGACCCCGCGAAACTCGCCAAATCGCTGCTGCGACGGCCGCGGCAGGGGGCGCTGGCGACCCTGATGGCCGGCAGCGGCGATCCCTATTGTTCCCTGGTCAATCTGGCGAGCCACCCCGATGGCTCACCGATCCTGCTGATCTCGCGCCTCGCCGTGCACACCAGGAACATCCTGGCGGACAGCAGGGTCTCGCTGATGCTGGACGAGCGCGCGGCCGGCGATCCCCTGGAAGGGGCCCGGATCATGCTGTCCGGCCGGGCCGAGCAGGCTGACGCCGACAAGGACTTGCTTCAGCGGCGCTATCTCAATGCCCATCCGTCGGCGGAAGGCTTTGTTTCGTTTAAGGATTTCTCCTTCTTTCGGATCCGGCCCACGGGAGCCCATCTGGTCGCCGGCTTCGGCCGGATCGTTGACCTCAAGCCTGAGCAGTTCCTCACGGACCTCACCGGCGCCGAGGATCTCCTGGCGGCGGAACAGGGCGCCGTGGAGCACATGAATGCCGACCATCGCGACGCCATGAACCTCTATGCGACGAGGCTCCTCGGCGCGCCCGAGGGTGACTGGCGCTGCACCGGCTGCGATCCGGAGGGTCTCGACATGCAAATGGATCAGACCGCGCTCCGGCTGGAGTTCCCGGAGCGGGTGACGGATGGCACGGCACTGCGCAAGATGCTGGTCCGCCTCGCCGGTGACGCGCGCAAGAAGCTGGACCAAGGCGCAACACGTTGAACGTCGCGGCTCATCGCTGCGATCCAAGACCGTAATCGGTCCGACGGCGCAGCGAGAATGGTGCTCGCAAGATGGAATCGGCCGGCGCTGATCGCAGACCTCGCGCCCGCGGCGAGCGCATTGATCACCACGCCAGCCCTTGCCCAGAAAGGAAGTCTTGCCGCGGCGGGCGCGTGGATCAACCCGCTCATGGGTGCTTGCCGAATACCGCCGAGTTGAACGCGGTGGCGAGCGATGTCGGCGACGGATGCCGACATCCACCTCGGCTGCGACGCCAGTGAAACGACGCTCGAGCGTGCAGCGCTTGCTCAAGATGGCATCATCAACTTTGCTACCCACGGCCTTTTCGCTGCGACATCAAAAGGACTCGGTGAGCCCTCGCTTGCACTCTTGATCCCGATCAGCCATCGGAGCTCGACGACGGCCTGCTCACTGCGAGCGAAGTCACCCAGCTCAAGCTCAATGCGGACCGGATTGTGCTGTCGACCTGCAACACATCGCGGGCGACAAGCCGGGCCGAGGCCCGGTCGGGATTGGCGCGCTCGTTCTTCTATGCCGGTGCCTGCGCGCTTCTTGTGTCGCATTGAGCGGTGAATTCGGAAGCGGCCACGCGTTTGACCACGTCAACAAGAACTACCGAAGATCGGTCGCGGCAAAGCCTTGCGCGTGTGATGCTGACTTATCTCGATGCCGCCTCGTCACCGCAATGCCTACCCGCGATGTGGGAGCGGTTCGCACGCATCGGCAAAGCCGAGGTAAGATGGGAAGCCAACTCGGCATTGTGCGTCGCAATAACCTGACGTAACCCGCGAACGCGCGTTTGGTTGCGCGATCATTCGGACTTTTTGATGCGCTTGCTCAGAGCTGACATGCGCGACGTTTGGCGCGGTCTTTGAATAAACCAAATCCTACGGGATCAGCTTGGCAACGCCAGCGTTCATCAGTATTAGGTCGTTCCAGCCGAGGCCAAACGGGCCTATTATTCACGGTGACCGCGATGGTGCCAAAGCTTGGTCGCGCTGAGTGTCGCGGGTTCTAGGAGGACTTTTTCGTGCAAGAGACGGGCGTGCGCAACGGTGCCTTCGGCGCCGATAAATTCGGTTTAAAGAATCTCAAGCAGGTTCACTGGAACCTCGGTGCGCCGCAACTCTATCAGTACTCGCTCTCCGCGGGTGAGGCGGTGCTGTCAGCGGACGGTGCACTCTGCGCCGATACTGGCGAGTTCACCGGCCGCAGCCCGAAGGACAAGTTTACGGTGCGTGACGCCACCACCGACAAGAAGATGTGGTGGGCCGGCAACCAGTCGATCACCGCAGAGCAGTTCGAGACGCTCTACCAGGATTTCCTCAAGCACGCCGAAGGCAAGAGGCTGTTCGCGCAGGATCTCTACGGCGGCGCCGATCCGGCCTATCGGATCAAGACGCGCGTCTTCACTGAGCTCGCCTGGCACTCGCTGTTCATCCGCACGCTTCTGATCCGCCCCGAGGCGATCGAGCTGTCGACCTTCGTGCCGGAGCTCACCATCATCGACATGCCGAGCTTCCGCGCCGATCCTAAACGTCACGGCTGCCGCTCGGAGAACGTCGTCGCAATCGATTTCGCCCGCAAGATTGTCCTGATCGGCGGGTCTTATTATGCCGGCGAGATGAAGAAGTCGGTCTTCACCACGCTGAACTACTATCTGCCCGAGCGCGGCGTGATGCCGATGCACTGCTCGGCCAATGTCGGCGCCAAGGGCGATACCGCGATCTTCTTCGGCCTGTCCGGCACCGGCAAGACGACGCTATCGGCCGATCCGAACCGCACCCTGATCGGCGACGACGAGCACGGCTGGGGCCCGAACGGTGTGTTCAATTTCGAAGGCGGCTGCTATGCCAAGTGCATCAAGCTGTCGAAGGAAGCCGAGCCCGAGATCTACGCGGCGTCGACGCGTTTCGGCGCAGTGCTCGAGAACTGCGTGCTCGACGAGGACACCCGCATCGTCGATTTCGACGACGGCTCCAAGACCGAGAACACGCGTTCTGCATACCCGCTCGATTTCATCCCGAACGCCTCGCACACCGGCCGCGCGCCGCAGCCGAAGAACGTGGTGATGCTCGCCGCCGACGCGTTCGGCGTGCTGCCGCCGATCGCCAAGCTCTCGCCGGCGCAGGCGATGTACCACTTCCTGTCCGGCTACACTGCCAAGGTTGCCGGCACCGAGCGCGGTCTCGGCAACGAGCCGCAGCCGGAATTCTCGACCTGCTTCGGCTCGCCCTTCCTGCCGCTCGATCCATCCGTCTACGGCAACATGCTGCGCGAGCTGATTGCCCAGCACAATGTCGATTGCTGGCTGGTCAACACCGGCTGGACCGGCGGCAAATATGGTGTCGGCTCGCGCATGCCGATCAAGGTGACGCGCGCGCTGCTGACCGCCGCACTCGACGGATCGCTTCGCAACGTCGAATTCCGCACCGACAAATATTTCGGCTTTGCGGTCCCGACCGCGCTGCCGGGCGTACCGGCCGAGATCCTCAACCCGGTCAACACCTGGAAGGACAAGGACGAGTTCGACAAGACCGCTCGCGCGCTGGTCGGCATGTTCCAGAAGAACTTCGCCAAGTTCGAAGCCCAGGTCGACGCCGAAGTGCGCGCAGCCGCGCCCGACCTGAAGCTCGCGGCGGAGTAGGCCTCGCGCCTTGGAATGCAAAGGGCGGCCGCGAGGCCGCCCTTTTTGCTTACGCGATATCTCTCCAGCGTCATTGCGAGCGCAGCAAAGCAATCCAGGAATCTCTCCGCGGAGACAGTCTGGATTGCTCGCTGCGCTCGCAATGACGAGTTTTGCGGAAGCAGCTACGCCTTGAAATAAGCGATCTGCGTCGTAGTCGCGAGCAGCCGTCCGTTCGGGGACCACAGTTCGCCGTTCTGGTCGCCATAGCTCTTGTGGAAGATCTTCGCATCGGCCGTCGCCAGCACGCGGGTGATGTCCTCAGCCTCAAGCTCTTCGGCATCGGTGTGGAAATAGGTCGTCAGCGATACCGTGCCGAACGGCACCAGCTCGCGCCGTGCGTGGAAGATGCGGCCGAAGAAGGCGTCCGACATCGACATCAGCGACAGCATGTCGAGCTTGCGCGGCGTGCGGTCGCTGATCCAGATTTTCGAATAGGTGCTGGCGGGCTCGGTCTGCGGCGGGCCGATCCGCATCTCGCCCTCGACGAAGCGGAATTCATACTGGTTGGCCCAGGACGCCGAGATCTTCGGAAACGGCAGCGTCTGTTCGAACGGTTTGGCATCCGGGCACTTCGCCACCCTCTGCTCCCAGGACGGTCGCCGCTCGGCGAACACCGCGGTGGCGAGCGTTGCCACGCCGCCGCCGCCTTGGCTCAGCTCGACGCTCCAATGCTGGCTGGAGCGATTGGCCTTCACCAGGCGCACGTCGAGATCGAACGGACCCTTGGCGATCGGCGCGCAGTAATTGACGGTGAGCGCGAGCGGATCGCCGGCGCGGTCCGGATGGTCGATCAGCGCGCGCAAAATCGTCGCGGCAGTGACGCCGCCGAACGGGCCGACAAAGGCCCAATAATCGTCGCTGGTATGCCCCAGCCAACTGGAGTCGCCGGCGCTGACGCGGGTGGCGTCATCGAAGGGGTGCGGGAGCTTGGCGTGCATTGTTGGTCCTCGGTGTCTCACCAACGTCATTGCGGGCGCAGCGAAGCAAATCGAGACTAGGGATTCTGGATTGCTTCGCTGCGTTCGCAATGACGGCGCTTGAGGTAGCGGCCTCGATATCGACGCCTTGGAGATGATGACGACCATATCATCATCCGCAGCGCCCGATGCAATAACCTCGCAGGTAACGCCGATTTCACGTCGCGGAAAATCAGCCTGCGACGTCGCGCAGATTTGGCAGCAGCGGCGTGGTCGGATTGACCGGCACGTTCCAGATCTCCTCGGCATATTCGCGGATGGTACGGTCCGACGAGAACCACGCCATGCGCGCGACGTTGAGGATCGAGGCGCGCGTCCAGGCCGGCGCCACCTGCCAGCGCGCATCGACCGCGCGCTGCGCCTCATAATAGGAATCGAAATCGGCGCTGACCATGTAATGGTCGAGATAGCGCAGCGCGTGCGCGATGGATTCGAAACGGCCGGGATCGCCGGGCGAGAATTCGCCGGTCGCGATCGCATTGATGGCGCGCTGGAGCTTCGGCGAGTTGCGGATAATGTCGGACGCATCCAGGCCCTGCTTGCGGCGGATCATCACGTCGCCGGCCTCCAAGCCGAAGATTGCGATGTTCTCAGCTCCGACATGGTCGCGGATCTCGATATTGGCGCCGTCGAGCGTGCCGATGGTGATAGCGCCGTTCAGCGCCAGCTTCATGTTGCCGGTGCCGGAGGCCTCCATGCCGGCGGTCGAGATCTGCTCGGACAGATCGGCCGCGGGAATGATCACTTCCGCGAGGCTGACATTGTAGTCGGGCAGGAAGGCGACCTTGAGCTTGCCGCTGATAGCGGGATCGTTGTTGACGGCCTCTGCGACGTCGTTGATCAGCTTGATGATCAGCTTGGCATAGCGGTAACTCGCCGCCGCCTTGCCGGCAAAGATCTTCACCCGCGGCACCCAATTGCCGTTGGGATCGTCCTTGATCGACTGGTACAGCGCGACCGTCTCGATGACGTTGAGGAGCTGGCGCTTGTATTCGTGGATGCGCTTGATCTGCACGTCGAACAGCGCGCCGGGATCGACCTTGATGCCGAGCCGCTCGCCGATCAGCCGCGCCAACGCCGCCTTGTTGGCGTGCTTGACGGCGCGGAATTTCTTCTGGAATTCGACGTCGCTGGCGCGAGCTTCGATCAGGCTGAGCTGGGTGGGATCGTCGAGCACGGCTTCGCCGCAGGTCTCGCGCAAGAGATCGGTCAGCTTCGGGTTCGCCAGCATCAGCCAGCGGCGGAAGGTGATGCCATTGGTCTTGTTGGTGATGCGGCCGGGATAGAGATGGTTGAGATCGTGGAACACGGTCTCGCGCATCAGGTCGGAATGCATCGCCGAGACGCCGTTGATGCGGTGCGAGCCGACGAAGGCGAGCTGGCCCATGCGCACCCGGCGGCCGCTCTTCTCGTCGATCAGCGAGACCGAAGCGCGGAAGTCGATGTCGCCGGGGCAGCGCGCTTCCGCGAGCGCCAGATGCTGCACGTTGATGCGGTAGATGATCTCCAGATGCCGCGGCAAGAGTCGCTCGAACAGCTCGACCGGCCAGGTCTCCAGCGCCTCGGGCAGCAGTGTATGGTTGGTGTAGGAGAGCGTGGCGACGGTGATCTTCCAGGCCTCGTCCCAGCGGAAATTATGCAGGTCGACGAGGATCCGCATCAGCTCGGTGACCGCAAGGCTCGGATGAGTATCATTGAGCTGGACCGCGACCTTGCTGGCGAGGCTGCGCAGCTGGCCGTCGGAGGCGAGGTGCCGTTTCACCAGATCCTGGAGCGAGGCGGAGACGAAGAAATATTCCTGCCGCAGCCGCAGCTCGCGGCCCGCCGGGCTCTCGTCGTTCGGATAGAGGAATTTGCAGATCGCCTCCGCGCGCGCCTGCTCGGCGCTGGCGCTGACATAGTCGCCCTTGTTGAAGGCATCGAGCCTGAGCGGATCGGGCGAGCGCGCCGACCACAGGCGGAGCGCGTTAACGTGCTGGCCGCGCCAGCCGACGATCGGCGTGTCGTAGGCGATCGCCTGCACGGTCTCGCCCGGATGCCAGATGGCGCGGTCGCGGCCCTTATCGTCGACATGCTCGACGGCGCCGCCGAAATTGATGTCGTAGATCACCTCCGGCCGCTGCAATTCCCAGGGACTGCCGAAGCTCAGCCATTCGTCCGGATATTCCTGCTGCCAGCCTTGATTGATGATCTGGCGAAATAGGCCGTAATCGTAGCGGATGCCGTAGCCGATCGCAGGGATCGACAGCGTCGCCATGCTCTCCATGAAGCAAGCGGCGAGCCGGCCGAGGCCGCCATTGCCGAGCGCCGCATCCGGTTCGCATTTGCGCAGCTCGGGCAGGGAGACACCGAGGTCGCCGAGCGCGACCTCGAAGATCTTCAGGAGCCCCATATTGTTGAGCGCGTCGGTGAAGAGGCGGCCGATCAGGAATTCGAGCGAGAGATAATAAACGCGCTTGCGCCCGGCATCGTAGCTCAGCTTCTCCGCGCTCAGCCAGCGATGCACGATGCGGTCGCGCAGCGCGAGCGCTGCGGCCTGGTACCAATCGTGCCGGGTCGCCATGCCTGCGTCCTTGCCGATGGCAAGGCGCAGCTTGGCGAGGATCGCGCCCTTGATCTCAGCCAGCGCGAGCTCGTCGATAGGCTGTCCGGGAGCGGGAAAATTCGGCTGGAACGATTGATCTTGCAAGGCCTTCACTTCCTGGTCGACTGAACACTCACCCTACGCGTCTTGCTTCTGCGCCGGAACCGTCACTGGTGCGGCCGTGCACTGCGCTGGCTTAAACTTATGCAAGGAACGCGCCGGCTTGGGAACCCGGACGAGCACGGAGAAACACGGATTTGCTGCTAGAATGCAGGCCAATTCAGCCATCACTATGGAGGAGACCGTTGAGACCTCTGATGAGACTGCTGATCGAAATCGCCACTGCGACCTTGCTCGTCGTCTGCATCACCGTCTCCACCGCCGCCTCCGCCGCCGGCAGGCCGGGCCGCAGCGCCGATGGCCTCAGTTGCGCCGTCTCCCTCCCGCAAAACGCAACGTCAGCAGCACGCTGCGCCGCCATCAAGCGCCAATGCGGCGGCAAGTTTTATGCGAGCGCGTGCGGAGACAAGTTGATGTCGGCGGCGAGGTGAGGCGAGGGATCGTACCGCGGAATCAGCGTTCGTTTGGGCGAAGGCTTTCACGCGGGTTGTTTCTCGGCAAAGGCCGGGACGACCTTCTGGACTCATCAGAACGAATTAAGAACACTTTAGCAAGTCTTTGATATATCATAGTGATTCGGCGCCGTGCCGACACAATATCTAGCGTCCGTCAGACTTTGCGAGGACTACATGTCCACCATTGCCTTCGATCAATTTGCCCTCACCCGGATCGCCGATTTTGCGCGGTCGCTGTCGCTTCTGCATCGGGCGGCGCGGCGCCAGAGGATCGATGACGACCAGTTCGACCGCGAGTTCAATGCGGTGTGCCAGTCGATCTGGGGCTACACCATCGACGATATCAGCGACGAGCTGTTTTCGACCGACGACCATCTGTTCCTCGACACGCTGGACGAAGCGCATGCGCGCATCTTCGCGGCCGAGCAGGGTTATGACCTCGTCGACGATCAGGGCATGCTGACCGATTGGTGGGGCTTTTGCTGGATGATCCTGGCCGAGAAGCGCGGCCTCCTCACGCCGGAAAACCGCGCCGCTGCGCGCACGGCGATCGAGGAGAAATATCTGGCGGCGCCGAATGTGATCGGGGTGATCATCGGGAGGTGACGGCTCAGTTGCCGTCATTCCGGGGCATCGCGCAGCGATGAACCCGCAATCTCGAGATTCCGGGTTCGATGCTGACGCATCGCCCCGGAATGACAACTCATTCCACTAATCCTACCCTGCGCGCTTGGCCGGCTTTGCCGTCTTCGGCACCGTGACGTCAGGCAGCGCCTCGCGCACGATCTCGGCGGCCGGGGCATCCGCCGCGACCGTCTCGGCCCGCACCGGCGCCACCTTCATCTCGCCGAGCCGCGCGCGGACCTGTGCGGTGAGGCCGGGATAAGAGGCAACCGGGGTGAAGTCCGCAGCCTGGTCGTTGCCGACACGGATGCCGGTATAGGCGACGAGGCCGTCGGCCGTGGCAATCACGTCGCCGGCTTTCAGCGATGAATCCAGCGCGAGATCGACCGGCGCGAGGCCGACCGGCTCGCGGCCGTTGCAGGTGCAGTCGGCGCGCAGCGCCTTGCGATACGCGAACGCGTTCTCGCTGTCGGTGTAGCGCTCGCCGGTCTGCGACGCGGCCGCCTCGATCGAGGAGCCGAAATAAACCTTCGTCGCACTTGCAGGACAGAACGCCTGACACATCTGGGCAGGCGAGGCGAGCCCGCGCATCAGCGGGAAATATTTACCATCGCAGCTGCGCACGCAGAAGGCCGGGCCGGAGCCGCCGGCCGCCGCCGAACGGGTCGGCGGCACGTATTGCGGGGTTGCGGTATTCTGCTGGCCGGTGAAGGGATCGGCGTAGGAGCCCGCCTGCTGCGGCACCTCGCGCTGCGGGCGCTGTTGCTGCATGGCGCCGAAAAAGAAGTCGAACAGGCCTTCGGCCGCAACCGGGGCCGGGGCCGCGAGCAGCGGAGCGGCAAGGCTGGCGGCCACAAACATCGCGCGACGCCGCCGGCGCGCATGGGACGAGATTGTACGCAATGCGCTACTCCACCCGACGCTACTGAACCGGCCGAGACCAGCGAGGTCTTGGCACATGGTTCACCATAAAGCGGGATGGTAAATGAGCAGTTGAGCGGAGGCGGTTTCAAGTCGAGGCCGTGACCTCTTTGAGGCCGGGCACAGCTTCCGACAAATCGTTGCTTCCGGGCCACGCCCGGGCATGACGGCCGGGGCTGTTTCGCGGCCTCAAGCCTTCAAGAACTCGGATGCCTTGTACAGCGAGCGGAACGGCAGGCCGGCCGCACCGAACGTGTCGGTGGCGCCTTCCTCGCGGTCGACCATGGTCAGAACCAGCACCACATTGGCGCCGGTCTCGCGCACGGATTCCACCGCCTTCATTGCCGAGCCGCCGGTGGTGGTGACGTCCTCGACGATCACGACGCGCTTGCCGGCCAAGGTCTCGCCCTTGGGCAGGCCCTCGATCGCGAGCTTGGCGCCGTGCTCCTTCGGCTTCTTGCGCACGAAGAATGCCGCGATCGGATGGCCTTTGATCCAGGAGATCTGCGCCAGCGCCCCGGCGAGCGGCACCGCGCCCATCTCGAGCCCGCCGATGAAATCGAGCTGGTCGTCCTTCAGCGCCTCGTAGGTCAACTCGGCGAGCAGCGTCGCGCCCTCGGGGTCGAGCATGGTCGGCTTCAGGTTGAAGTAGAAATCGCTCTTGCGGCCCGACGCGAGCGTCACCTCGCCGCGGCCGAATGAACGCCGGCGGATGATTTCGAACAGGCGGGCGCGGGAGGCTGATTTCGACACGGCGGTCCCTCGGAAGCATTTTTGGAGGAGGCGGAATTTATCCGCGACCGCCGCCACATTCCAGAGGGGGCGTCCCCCGTCAACAGGGATCGGCTATCCCGGTCCGCCGGTTGTGGGGGTGCAACCTTCTGGAGTAGGTGAGGGCCGAACCTTTCAGGGGCAAGGAAGCAAGGCATGAGCATCGAACTGCACACCTGGAACACGCCGAACGGCCGCAAGATCTCGGTCGCGCTGGAGGAGATGGGGCTGCCTTACAAGGTGATCCCGGTGAACATCACCAAGGGCGAGCAGATGGCCACGGAGTTCCTGAAGCTCTCCCCCAATAACAAGATCCCCGCGATCGTCGACCCCGAGGGTCCCGACGGCAAGCCCGTCAGCATCTTCGAATCCGGCGCCATCCTGCTCTATCTCGGCGAAAAGACCGGCAAATTCCTGCCGAAATCGCTTGGCGGGCGCATCCCCGTCTATGAATGGCTGATGTGGCAGATGGGCGGTTTCGGCCCCATGCCCGGACAGGTGCACCATTTCATCGCGCTCGAAAACGAGCAGGACCGCGCCTATGGCCTCAAGCGCTTCATGGCGGAGACGCGCCGGCTCTATGGCGTGCTCGACCGCCGGCTGGAGGGTCGCGACTTCGTCGCCGGCGACCTCTCGGTTGCCGATTTTGCCATCCTGGGCTGGGCCTGGCGCCATCCTCGCCACAAGGTGGACCTCGCCGACTTCCCCAACGTCAAGCGCTGGTACGAGGCGCTGATGGCACGGCCCGCCGTGAAGCGGGGCATGGAGGCGAAGCTGGATTAATTTCGCTTACCCTCCCCTGGAGGGCCTTCCAGGAGAGGGTCAGAAAGCTCACACCTTCTTCGCCTCGACCGCCATCCGCACAGCGAGCCCGGCCAGCACCGTGCCCATCAGCCAGCGCTGCACCAGCATCCAGCTCGGCCGACTTGCGAGGAACAGCGCAATCGATCCGGCTGCGAGCGCGATCATCGCATTCACGCTGACGCTGATTGCGATCTGGATCGCCCCTAACACCACCGACTGCGCCAGCACGCTGCCGGCAGTGGGATCGATGAACTGCGGCAGCAGCGCCAGATACAGCATCGCGATCTTCGGGTTGAGCAGGTTGGTGACGAAGCCCATCGCGAACAATTTGCGCGGGCTGTCGATTGCGAGCTTCCTGACCTGGAACGGCGAGCGTCCGCCCGGCTTCACCGTCTGCCAGGCGAGCCACAGCAGATAACCGGCGCCGGCAAAGCGCAGTGCGTCATAGGCGAAGGGAATCGCGAGCAGCAGCGCCGTGATGCCGAAAGCTGCGCACAGCATGTAGAACACGAAACCCAGCGCCACGCCGCCGAGCGAAATAATGCCCGCCATCGGCCCCTGCGTGATCGAGCGCGAGATCAGGTAGATCATGTTCGGCCCGGGCGTGAGCACGAGACCGAGGCAAACGAGGGCAAAGCCGAGCAGGGCGGGGGTGTGGGGCATGGGGCGACCGGTGCGGCAGACGGCACGGTTCTAATATGCGTGGGATCGCCTCGCCATCGCACAATTGCTCGGAGGACAATTGAGTACTCGGGTCCCGGACGTGGCGCACGTGAAACCGTGCGCCACGCAACATCCGGTGAAAGTAGGATCAATGCGCCTCGTCCCAGTTCGTCGCCGCCCGCGCATCGACATGCAGTGGCACTGATAGCAGCACGGCTGGGAAGGGCGCGTCCTGCATCACGTGCTGCACCACCGGCAGCGTCGCCTCGACCTCGTCGTCCGGCACCTCGAAGATCAGTTCGTCGTGCACCTGGAGCAGCATCTGCGCCGAGAGCTTCTTCTCGGCCAGCGCGTCCTCCACCCGCGTCATGGCGCGGCGAATGATGTCGGCAGCGGTGCCCTGGAGCCGTGCGTTGATCGCGGCGCGCTCGTTGAAGGCGCGCACCGAGGCATTGGAGGCCTTGATATCCGGATAGTGGCATTTGCGGCCGAACAGCGTGGTGACGTAGCCGTGGCTGCGGCAGAAGTCGCGCGTCTCGTCCATATAGGCGCGGATGCCGGGGAAACGCTCGAAGTATTTCTTAATGTAGGCGGCCGCTTCCTCGCGGGCGATGCCGAGCTGGTTGGCGAGGCCGAATGCGGAGATGCCATAGATGATGCCGAAATTGATCGCTTTGGCGCGGCGGCGGATTTCACTCGGCATGCCCTTGATCGGCACGCCGAACATTTCCGACGCCGTCATGGCGTGAATGTCGAGCTCGTCGCGGAACGCCTGCTTCAGCACGGGAATGTCGGCGATCTCGGCCAGCAGCCGCAGCTCGATCTGCGAATAGTCGGCGGAGACCAGCTTGTGTCCGGGCGTCGCGACGAAGGCCCGGCGGATCTTGCGGCCGTCCTCGGTGCGCACCGGGATATTCTGCAAGTTCGGCTCGTTCGACGATAGCCGGCCGGTCGTGGTCGCGGCCAGCGCGTAGGTGGTGTGGACGCGGTGGGTCTGCGGATTGACGTAGGTCGGCAGCGCGTCGGTGTAGGTCGATTTCAGTTTCGAGACCTGGCGCCACTCCAGGATCTTCTTCGGGAAGTCGTGGCCCTGCTCGGCGAGCTCGTCGAGCACCTGGGCGGTTGTCGACCACGCGCCGGTCTTTGTCTTGGTGCCCCCGGGCAGTCCCATCTTGCCGAACAGGATGTCCCCGATCTGTTTGGGGCTGCCGACATTGACCGGCTCGCCCGCAATCTCCTGGATCTCGGCCTCGACCCGCGCCGCGGTCTGGGCGAATTCGCCCGACAACCGCGACAGCACCTGGCGATCGATCGAGATGCCGCGCCGCTCCATGCGCGCGAGCACGGACACCAGCGGCCGTTCCAGCGTCTCGTAGACAGTGGTCATGTGCTCGGCGACGAGGCGCGGCTTCAGCACGCGCCAGACTCGCAGGGCAATATCGGCAGCTTCCGCCGAGAGCGGCGCGGCCTTGTCGATCGTCACCTGGTCGAACGTGATCTTGCCCTTGCCGCTGCCGAGCAGCTC
Source organism: Bradyrhizobium sp. 147 (assembly GCF_023073935.1). Taxonomy (NCBI): domain Bacteria; kingdom Pseudomonadati; phylum Pseudomonadota; class Alphaproteobacteria; order Hyphomicrobiales; family Nitrobacteraceae; genus Bradyrhizobium; species Bradyrhizobium sp. 147. The sequence continues at coordinate 63,358 of NZ_JADPKL010000089.1, forward strand.
GCTCTCCTTCAGCATGGCATGGCCGAACCAGCGCTCGGCGAGCTGCTCGATCGCATGCGAGCCACGGCCGGCGTCGAGCACGTAGGAGATGAGCTGCGCATCGTCGATGTTGCGCAGCGTGATTCCGTGCTGCGCCAGCATCACGGCGGTGAATTTGACGTCGAAGCCGATCTTGAGGATGCCTGACGATTCCAGAACCGGCCGCAGCGCTTCGATGGCATCAGTGTGCTTGATCTGGTCGGGTGCCAGACCCGCGTCGAACAGGCCGGCACCACCGCCGGATTGCTTGTGCGCCAGCGGCACATAACAGGCCTCGTTCGGCGCCACCGCCAGCGCGATGCCGCAGAGATCGGCCTGCATCGGATCGATGGAGTTGGCTCTCGTCTCGATCGCGACGTGGCCGGCGTCATGGATGCGGGCGATAAAGGCGTTGAGCTCCTGGAGCGTCTTGATCGCCTGATACTTGCTGCGCTCGACCGGAAGCTTGCGCAGTGCCTCTTCGCGCGCGGCGGCCAGCGAGATCGGCGCACCCTTCTGGCTTGCGGCCTTGTCCTCCTTGCTCGCCGATTTATTGCGTTGGCCGGGAGCCGCTTGTGCCGGCGTGCCGGTGCTCGGCGCGGGCACGACGTCCGAGGGTGGCAACGGCGAGAACACGCTGGCGCCGCTCGTATAGCCGGGATCGGCATCGACACTGGCGGGATCGATCTGGGAATATTCGGCGACGCGCCGCGTCAGCGTCGTGAATTCCATCGCCTTCAGGAAGGCGATCAGCTTGCGTGCATCCGGCTCGTGGACGGCGAGATCGTCGAGTGGCACCTCGAGGCCCACCTTGTCGTCGAGCAGCACGAGCTGCCGCGAGATGCGCGCCTTCTCCGCATTCTCGAGCAGCGCCTCGCGCCGCTTGGGCTGCTTGATCTCGCCGGCGCGGAACAACAATTGGTCGAGGTCGCCATATTCGGTGATCAGTTGCGCCGCGGTCTTGATGCCAATGCCGGGCACGCCGGGCACGTTGTCGGTCGAATCGCCCGCGAGCGCCTGCACCTCGACCACCTTGTTCGGCGGCACACCAAACTTTTCGATCACCTCGGGGATGCCGATGCGGCGATCCTTCATGGTGTCGTACATCGTGACGCAATCGGTGACGAGCTGCATGAGGTCCTTGTCGGAGGACACGATGGTCGCGCTCGCGCCGCGCTCGCAGGCCTGCCGCACATAGGTCGCGATCAGATCGTCGGCCTCGAACCCCACCTGTTCCAGGCAAGGCAGGTCGAAGGCGCGCACGGCCTCGCGGATCAGTGAAAATTGCGGGATCAGATCATCAGGCGCCGGCGGCCGGTGCGCCTTGTAGTCGGGATAGATCGTGTTGCGGAAAGTGATTTCCGACTTGTCGAAGACGATCGCCAGATGCGTCGGCCGGTTGTCCTCGGGCATCTCGCGCAACAGCTTCCACAGCATGTTGCAGAAGCCGAGCACGGCATTGACCTGGAGGCCGTCGGACTTGCGGTTCAGCGGCGGCAGCGCGTGATAGGCGCGGAAGATGTAGGAGGAACCGTCGACCAGGAAGACATGGTCGCCCTTGCCGGCCGCCTTCGCCGCGACCGGCTTGGCAGCAGCTTTGGCAGCAGACGATTTGCTCTCGGCGGCCGCCTTAGGTGCGGCCTTGGTGTCAGCTATGGCGGTGGTCTTCGGGGATGTCTTGGGCATGGCCGCAATGTATGAGTTTTTGCGGGCTTTGACAGCCTTCGGAGGCGGATTTTTGGCTCGCTATCCCCACGGTCATCCCCCGCCTCCGCGAGGGCATGACAGCTATTCCGCCGCCTGCAACACCGCCCCGGCTTTTTTCTTCGGCGCGATCCAGAACGCATCGGGCCGCTCGAACAGGAAGTGCGCATGGAGCCGCAGCGCAATCTGCCAGATCGCGAGTGCCCCGAGCACGCCGAGAACAGTGACGATCAGCGAGACCGTGCCGATGTCGCCAATGACGCCCGTGCGCAGCAGCAGCGTCCGCGTCGCCGCCATCGGCAGGAAGAAGGCGAGATAGATCACGATCGAATGCTCGCCGCAGAAGCGGAGAAAGTTCAGCCACTGCGCGCGCGCGAGCAGCGTGCCGATCGTGATGATGGCGCAAGCGCCGGCGAAACCGAGCACGAGCGAGACGATCTTCCATTCGCTGGCCCCATGCGCGACGAGGCCGGCATTGACCAAGGCCCAGCCCGCGAGCGCCGCAAGCGCAAGGGCGGGACGGCTGCGTGCGCGATCCGACAGCGCGAACACGTAAGGCGCGAACAGATAGCCCGAATAGAAATAGACAAAGCGCGCGCAGAACTCGTCGATGACGGTCCAGCCGGTCGTGATGCGTGCCGTCTCCAGCGCCGCGGCGGCGAGCCAGATCGCGAGCGGCGGGATTTTGCGTGTCAGTTTCGTGACGACGAAGAAGATCGGCAGCAGATAGATGAACCAGAGCGTGCCGAACGGCTCGATGAAGGATTCGAGGTACAAGAGGCCAACTTCGCGCCAGTTCGTTTCCGCCGCGAAGGCCGGCGCCTTGAAGCCGAACTGGATTGTCACCCAGACGACATAGAAATAGGCGAAATGCACCACCTTGCGGTCGAGATAGGTTCGCCAGTCCCGATCGATCACCAGGGCCAGGAACAGGCCCGAAATCAGGAAGAAATCCGGCATCCGGAACGGCTTTGCGAAGGCGACGGCGACATGCATGAAGCCTGTCTGGCCAGCGGCGAGCTCAACCCCGAGCACCGAATGCATCATCACGACCATGACGATGCAGATGCCCTTGGCGTAGTCGACCCAGTCGACACGCGCGGCAGAAGGGGGCTTGGAACGGCCGCCTGCAGCGATTGTGCCTGATCGTGCCATGGTGTCCCCTTTTGAGGCGTGTTCCGCCGCTCTCCGTCTGTCAGCGGGGCAGTGTGGCGCCTTGCGGTTTCAGACTTCTTTACCGGTTCAATTCCCGTGCCGCTTTTTTGCATGCGGACTCTTCCCTCCCCTCGGGAAAATGCTAAACCGCCCCGCGTCGGGGTTTCATTAACCAATCTAAGACAGGGATTTTCATGCGCATCGCGATGATCGGCACGGGCTATGTGGGATTGGTGTCCGGGGCCTGCTTTGCGGATTTCGGTCACGACGTCACCTGCGTCGACAAGGACGAGAAGAAGATCGCGGCGCTTCATCGCGGCGAAATCCCGATTTACGAGCCAGGGCTGGACGAGCTGGTGGCGAACAATGTGAAAGCCAAGCGGCTGGATTTCACCACTGATCTGTCCAAACCGGTCGCGGAGGCCGATGCCGTGTTCATCGCGGTCGGCACGCCCTCGCGTCGTGGTGATGGGCACGCTGACCTCTCCTACGTCTACGCCGCCGCTCGTGAGATCGCGCAGTCGCTCACCGGCTTCACCGTCGTGGTGACGAAGTCGACCGTTCCGGTCGGCACCGGCGATGAGGTCGAGCGCATCATCCGCGAAGCCAATCCGTCAGCCGACGTCGTGGTCGCCTCTAACCCCGAATTCCTGCGCGAAGGCGCGGCGATCCGCGACTTCAAATTCCCCGACCGCGTCGTGGTTGGTACCTCGGACGAGCGTGGTCGCAAGCTGATGGGCGACATCTACCGCCCGCTGTCGCTGAACCAGGCGCCGCTGATGTTCACGGCGCGCCGCACCGCCGAGATGATCAAATACGCCGCCAACGCGTTCCTGGCGACCAAGATCACGTTCATCAACGAGATCGCCGATCTCTCGGAAAGGGCCGGCGCCAACGTCCAGGAGGTCGCGCGCGGCATTGGTCTGGACAACCGCATCGGCACCAAATTCCTGCATGCCGGCCCCGGCTTCGGCGGCTCGTGCTTTCCGAAGGACACCAAGGCGCTGATCAAGATCGCGCAGGACTATGACGTGTCCCTGCGCATCGTCGAATCCGTGCTCGCCGTCAACGAGAACCGCAAGCGCGCGATGGCGCGCAAAGTGAGCCAGGCGCTCGGCGGTTCGCTGCGCGGCAAGACCATCGCGGTGCTCGGTCTCACCTTCAAGCCTGATACCGACGACATGCGCGATGCACCCTCGATCCCGCTGGTCACCGGCCTGATCGACATGGGCGCGAGCGTCAAGGCGTTCGATCCCGTCGGCATGGAGCAGGCCAAGGGTGAGCTGCCCAACATCATCTATTGCGAGGATGCCTATTCCTGCGCGCAAGGCGCCGATGCGCTCGTCATCGTCACCGAATGGGTGCAGTTCCGCGCGCTCGATCTCGACCGGCTGAAGGCGACCATGGCAAAGCCCGTGGTCGTCGATCTCCGCAACATCTACCGCCCCGAGGAGATGGAAGCCGCCGGCTTCGTCTACGAGAGCATCGGCCGCCCGTCGGTTCAGGGCTGACGATCTGCCGCCAAATAATTCCGTCATGGCTGGGCTTGCCGTCTTTCGCCTAGGCTTCGCCGGCCCGATTCTGTAAGCCCGGCGAAGCATTCGCGGAGCCGGGTCCCGGCCATCCACGTCTGTTTTTTAGTCCAAGGATGTGGATGCACGGGACCAACCCGGGCACGACGAACGGACAGATACTTGCCCCGCAGCTTCGACACGCCCCTCCCGATCGATGCCGTGCTCGATGACCTCTCGCGCACGCTGGAGGCGCATAACGCGGCCGTGCTGGTGGCGCCGCCGGGTGCGGGCAAGACCACGCGGGTGCCGCTGGCGCTGCTGGATGCGCCCTGGGCCAAGGATAAGAAGATCATCGTGCTGGAGCCGCGCCGCATCGCCGCCCGCGCTAGTGCCGACCGCATGGCCAAATCGCTTGGCGAGCGCGCTGGCGAGACCGTCGGCTATCGGGTCCGCTTTGGCTCCAAGATCTCGCGCGCCACGCGCATCGAAGTCGTGACCGAAGGCATCTTCACCCGTCAGATCCTCGATGACCCCGAGCTTTCGGGCGTTGCCGCGATCCTGTTCGACGAATTCCACGAACGCTCGCTCGATGCCGACATGGGCCTGGCGCTGGCGCGCGATGCGCAAACCGGCCTGCGCGAGGATCTCCGTATCCTCGTGATGTCGGCCACGCTCGATGGCGCGCGCGTGGCAAGATTGCTCGGCGAGGCGCCCGTCGTCGAGAGCGAGGGCCGCGCCTTTCCGGTCGAGACCCGCTATCTCGGCCGCAAAGCGGACGCACCGCTAGAGCGGCAGATGGCCGACGCGATCGCGGCGGCACTGCGCGCCGATAGCGGCTCGGTGCTGGCGTTCCTCCCCGGCGCCGCCGAAATCCGCCGCACTCAAAACTTTCTCGCCGAACGTGTGCAGGACGCTTCGATCGAGATCGTGCCGCTGTTCGGTGCGCTCGATGCCGCCGTGCAGGACCGCGCCATCGCGCCGGCGCCCAAGGGCATACGCAAGGTGGTGCTGGCGACATCGATCGCCGAGACCTCGCTCACCATCGAGGGCGTGCGTATCGTCGTCGATTCCGGTCTCGCCCGCGTGCCGCGCTACGAGCCCGACATTGGGCTGACCCGGCTCGAGACCGTGCGCGCCTCGCGCGCGGCGGTGGACCAGCGCCGTGGCCGCGCCGGCCGCACCGAGCCCGGCGTTTGCTACCGCCTGTGGGACGAGCCGCAGACCGCTTCGCTCGCGCCTTATACCCAGCCGGAAATCCTCAGCGCCGATCTGTCGTCGCTGGTGCTCGATCTCGCGCAATGGGGCGTTGCCGATCCTGCAGCGCTGTCGTTCCTCGATCCGCCGCCGCAGCCGGCCTGGAAAGAAGCCAAGAGCCTGCTCTTGGAGCTCAACGCGCTCGATGGCGACGGCCGCATCACCGCGGAGGGCAGGAGCCTGCGTGCGCTGGCGCTGCCGCCGCGGCTGGCGCGCATGATCGTGGATTCGCATCGCGCCGGCAGCGGCGAGGCGGCTGCTGAGATCGCGGCCATTATCACCGAGCGTGGGCTCGGCGGCGACAGCGTCGATCTCGAGCACCGGCGCGACCAGTTCCGCCGCGACCGCTCGCCGCGTGCCGCGAGCGCGCGCGAGCTGGCGCGGCGCTGGGCCTCGCAGGTGGCGGCATCGGAGACAGCGGGGCAGCAGGAGGAACTTTCGACCGGCCTGATGCTCGCCTATGCCTTTCCGGATCGTGTCGCGCGCAACCGCGGCAATGGCAGTTTCGTGCTGGCCAACGGCCGCGGCGCTTCCGTCGAGCAGACCTCTTCGCTGGCCCGCGCGCCTTACATCGCAATCGGCGAAATGACGGGAACGGCCGCGAGCGGACGCATTCTGCTCGCCGCGCAGATCACGCAGGACGAGATCGAGCGGCATTTCGCTTCGCATATCGAGAGCACCGACGAGATATTCTTCGATCGCGGCGCGATGGCGTTGCGGGCGCGGCGCAAGCGCGCGCTGCACGCGATCACGCTCTCCGAGGCGACGCTTGCCGTGTCGCCCTCGGAGGAAACGGCGCGCATCTTCGCCGATGGCCTGATCGCCGCCGGCCTCGACCGGCTGCCCTGGTCAAAAGCCGCCAAGCAGTGGCGTGATCGGGTGATGTTCCTGCGCAAGGCCGAGGGCGAGAGCTGGCCTGACCTGTCCGACAACGGATTGGTCGCACGGCGCGACGACTGGCTGGTGCCGGCGCTCTATGACAAGACCGCGCTCAAGGATGTTTCCGCCGGCGATCTCTCCGATGCACTGATGGCGCTGCTGCCGTGGGACATGCGCACGCGGCTCGACCGCGAGGCGCCGACGCATTTCGAGGCGCCGACCGGGAGCATGCTGGCGATCGACTACGAGGCCGAGCAGGGGCCGACGATCGCGGTGCGGCTGCAGGAATTGTTCGGCCTCAACACCCATCCCTCGATCGCCGCCGGCAAGGTGCCGTTGGTGCTGGAATTGCTGTCACCCGCGCAGCGCCCGGTGCAGGTGACGCGCGACCTTCCCGGCTTCTGGCGCGGCAGCTACAATGCGGTACGCTCCGACCTGCGCGGCCGCTACCCGCGCCATCCCTGGCCGGATGATCCGGCCAGCGCGCTGCCGACAAGGCGGGCGAAGCCGCGTGGGACGTGAGATGTCTTCTCGCTCTTCCCGCAGGCGGGGAGAGGTCAGGCGGCCGCATTAACCGTCCGCTCATCCTTTTCGTCAAAATGGCATCGGTCCAGCCGTGGCTTCGCTCGTGGACGGGCGTGCCGCGTGGTGAAATCGAGCTTTCCGGCTCGGAAGTGGTGTGATGCGTAACATAGTGATCTTCGCGGCCGTCATGATCGGCCTCGGCACCTTCATGGCGCAGATGGCGGACAAGATGAGCTCCGCCTCCGCCACCTCGGTGCCGCGCACGACGGTGGCAGTCGCTTCCTCCGCGCCGGCCGGCGGCCGCAGCCTCGCCATCTCTCGCGACGGCCGCGGTCATTTCCAGGCAGAGGGCCGGATCGAAGGCCAGCGTATCGGCTTCATGGTTGACACCGGCGCGTCCGTCGTTGCGCTGAACGAGACCTCGGCGGCCCGCTTCGGTCTGCGTCCCTCGCGCAGCGAATACAACGCGACCGTCTCCACTGCCAACGGCACCATCAGGGCCGCGCGCACCCGCATCGCCATGCTCGAGGTCGGCGGCCTCATCGTGCGTGACGTCGATGCCATGGTGCTGCCGGACGCAGCGCTGTCGGAGAACCTGCTCGGCCTTTCCTTCTTGTCCCGCCTCAAGCGCTTCGAATACGCCAACGGCCAGATGGTGCTCGAGCAGTAAGTTCGCTTTAGCGGCCGAAGAGGCTCTCCCACCGGAGCAGGCGGGGTGCTATATTCGATTCATGAACGGCCCCGATGCGATAGCGATTCTGCGACAGTTCGAGCCTGCCCTGCGCGAGCGGGGCGTTTTGCATGTCGCGTTGTTCGGCTCGGTGGCGAGGGGTGAAAATCATCCCGGCAGCGATGTCGATATCATGGTCGAGATCGATCCGAATGCGGGGATCACGGTCTTCGATTACGTCGAGCTCAAGGAATATATTGCCAAGCTTTTTGATGAACCCGTTGACGTCGTCAACCGTGACGGCCTGAAATCATACGTCGCTCCCGCCGCAACGGCCGACGCTATCTATGCCTTCTGATCGCATCCCTGCGACTCTGCGAGACATCTTGCATCACATCGATTTGGCGGCTGAATTCGCCAGACGTCTTGATCGCGAGGAATTCGCGGCGGATCTGCGGACCGTCTACGCAGTTACGCGGTGTCTGGAGATTATTTCAGAAGCATCCCGCCGTCTGCCCGAGGAGTTGAAGGCGAGGCACCCGGCGATCGCGTGGAAACAGATGGCAGCCGCCGGCAATGTCTATCGCCACAACTATGAGGACGTTGCCGCCCATTTCGTGTGGGAGACTGTTCAACGGGCTCTGCCGCCCCTCAGGGAGGTCCTTGAAGAGGAGGTTGCACGACTACAGCGTTAGCCCATTCTGGTCAGACATCTATATCGCGCGCGCTTCGTTACCAAACTGCCGCAATTATCGGCCATAAGCCTTCATTCCCGCCTTCCGCTGCGGCCCAGCATTCGTTAAGGCTGCAGCAAATCCTGCCTCCCTTTTCACGAGACCGTCTCAATGTTCCCGAAGCCGAAGTCCGTATTGTTGCCCAACACCTATGCCTTCGAATCCGAGCCGATGGTGAAGCCGACGGGCTTTCGCGAGTACGACGCGCGCTGGTTGTTCCAGAAGGAAATCAACCTGATGGGTGTGCAGGCGCTCGGCATGGGCCTGGGCGCGTTGTTCGCCGAGCTCGGCGTCAGGCAGGAGATCGTCACCGGCCATGATTTTCGCGGCTATTCGGCCTCGATCAAATACGCGCTGATCTCCGGCCTGATGGCGGCCGGCTGCAAGGTGCACGACATCGGCCTTGCGGTGACGCCGATGGCCTATTTCGCGCAATTCGATCTCGACGTGCCCTGCGTCGCCATGGTGACAGCCTCGCACAACGACAATGGCTGGACCGGCGTGAAGATGGGCGCCAACCGCCCGCTGACCTTCGGTCCCGACGAGATGACGCGGCTGAAGCAGATCGTGCTGGGCGCCGAGTTCAAGAACAAGGCCGGCGGCTCCTATCAGTTCCACGAGAACTATCCGGCGCGCTACATCGCCGATCTCACCTCTCGTCCGAAGCTGAAGCGCAAGCTCAAGGTCGTTGCGGCCTGCGGCAACGGCACAGCCGGCGCATTCGCGCCTCAGGTGCTGGAGGCGATCGGCTGCGAGGTGATCCCGCTCGATACCGAGCTCGACCACACCTTCCCGAAATACAATCCAAATCCCGAGGACATGGAGATGCTGCACGCGATCCGGGACGCGGTGCTGCATCACAAAGCCGATGTCGGTCTCGGCTTCGACGGTGACGGCGACCGCTGCGGTGTCGTCGACAACAGCGGCGAGGAGATCTTTGCCGACAAGGTCGGCGTGATGCTGGCGCGCGACATGTCGGCGATCCACAAGGACGCGCAGTTCGTCGTCGACGTGAAGTCGACCGGCCTGTTCGTCACTGATCCCGTGCTCCAGAAGCAGGGCGCGAAGGTCGCCTATTGGAAGACAGGTCATTCCTACATGAAGCGCCGCACCAACGAGATGGGCGCGCTGGCGGGCTTCGAGAAGTCGGGACACTTCTTCTTCAACAAGCCGTTCGGCCGCGGTTATGACGACGGCCTGGTCTCGGCGATCGCGATCTGCGACATGCTCGACCGCGCTCCGGGCAAGTCGATGGCCGACCTGAAGAACGCGCTGCCAAAGACCTGGTCGTCGCCGACCATGTCGCCGCACTGCGCCGATGAGGTCAAATACGGCGTCATCGACGCCGTTGTGAAGCATTTCGAGGAGTTGCAGGCGAAGGGCGCCAAGATCGGCGGCCAGGCGATCCGTGATCTCGTCACCGTCAACGGCGTGCGCGTCACGGTCGAAGACGGCAGCTGGGGCCTGGTGCGCGCTTCCTCCAACAAGCCCGAACTCGTCGTCGTGGTCGAGAGCCCGGTCTCGGAGCAGCGCATGCACGACATGTTCGAGATGGTGAACAGCGTGCTGCGCACGCATCCCGAGGTCGGCGAGTACAACCAGAAGATCTGAAGCGCGCCGAACCGCGGCGGCCTGAGTCGAGGCGAGTGCAGCCGACTATGCCATGCGCGGGCGGCTCACGCCGCCTGCAGCGCACCGAGAAAGCCGTTCACCTCGGATTTCAACTGATCGGATTGCGACGACAAGCCGTTGGCTGCCTCTAGCAGCCGGTCAGTGGCCTTGCTCGCGTCTTCCGATGCCCGGCTGACACTGAGGATGTTCTTGTTAACGTCTCTGGTCCGGTCGGCAGCCTGTTGCAAATTGTTGGCAATCTCACGCGTCGCTCCGCCCTGCTGCTCGACCGCAGCGGCAATCTCACCGGAGATGCGGTCGATTTCGGCGATAGTGCCGCCGATCGCCTCGATCGCGCCGACCGCCTCACCGGTGGCCGCCTGGATGTCCTGGATCTGGGCGGAGATCTCTTCAGTTGCCTTGGCGGTCTGATTGGCCAGTGCCTTGACCTCGCTTGCGACGACCGCAAAGCCCCGACCATGCTCACCGGCTCGCGCCGCTTCGATGGTCGCGTTCAGGGCCAGCAGGTTGGTTTGGCTGGCAATACTCTGGATCAGCGTCACGACCTCCCCGATCTTTTGCGTGCCGGTTGCGAGCATTTCGACAACCGTATTGGTCCGACGCGCTTCCTCAGCGGCTTTCGCCGCGATTTGGGCCGATCGCGTCACCTGCTCGGAGATGCTGTTGATCGAAGCCGTGAACTCTTCGGTTGCCGCCGCAACGGTCTCTACATTGGCCGTCGCGTAGGTCGAAGCCGTGGCAGCAGCCGTGCTCTGCCGCATCGCTTCGACGTTACTGCCCCGCATCGACGCGGATAGGTCCTGCATCTCGCCCGCAGCGCGCGCCACCGCTTCGACGACACCGCTGATCCTGTGCTCGAAACCGGCTGCAAGGTTGCGACGGGCGTCGTCCCGCTTTTGTTTGGCGCGTGCTGCCTCCTGTCGGTCTGCGTTGGCGCGGGCTTCAGCGGCGCTCGCAGCCTGGGCCTCGGCGGTTTTCTGAGCCGCCATTGCGAAGATCCCGGTGACCGTATGCGCGAGCCAGATCAGGACGCCGGCCTCGATCAGAACGATGACGGCGTGGAGCACCACGCGGCCGAGATCCGCGCCGCCGGGGTAGATGGCCGCCGGCAGAACGAAATTCAGCGTCAGGTGATGCAAAGCGACTGCAACCGTGCCGGCGACGATCGGACGATAGTCGCAATACGCGACGAGACAGGCTAGCGCCGCGAAGAAGTACATGTGCATGTCGACCTGCCACGGGTGACCGGCGAACTGGAACACCAGCATCGAAACGCCGCCCATCAGCGCAACGGCAACGATCATTTGGGTCGAAGGTCCGTTTCCTCCAGCCGACCACGCGATGCTTGCGGCCGAGGCCATCGCGGCCATGAAAATGGCCGGTAGCAACCACCCGGTGCCCAAGATCACGCCGACCACGACCGCGAGCGGGACATGCAGCCAGAGCGCCACGAGCAGGATCTTGCTCGTGCCCGCGCGCAGGACCGCCAGTTCATCACCTTCGAAGGTCATTCCCCAGTCCCCAATGGCTTGTTCGTGAAACAGGCATCGATCGCTTGCGGGTCGAGGGTCAGCCAGGCCCCCGCCTCGTGCAGCTTCTTCAATCCATCGTGGCTGTCGGGACGCAGCACCAGAACGGCCGGCGCGGCCGTCATCCGCACAAACGCGGCGTTCGCCGATGCGGCGGCCAGCAACGCCTGCTGGGCGTCCCACCAGGGCGGGAATGCCACTGCCACCACCTCAGCGTTCGGTCGCGCCTGCAGCGAAAGTGCTGCGACCGCGACCCAGCTCACCAGCAGCAACGCTGCTGCCGGCAGCCAGCTTGTTCTGAGGACGTTCCCCGACTCCATCTCCGAGGATCATAGCTTCACGAAGCTAACCGAGCGTAAATCTCTGGTAGAAGAAAGCCGAGCCCTCGCGAGCCTGCCGCTCTATGCCGCGACCACCGCCGGGATCGGCAGCGCAGTGACCGACTTGATCTTCTCCATCGCGAAGCGCGAGGTGACGTTCTTCAGCGGCACGGCGCTGATCAGCTTCTTGTAGAAGACGTCATAGGCCTGCATGTCCGCCACCACCACGCGCAGCATGTAATCGACGTCGCCGGCCATGCGATAGAACTCCATCACCTCGGGCATGGCGCTGACGGCTTCGGCGAACCGCTTCAGCCAGGCGTCCGAGTGATCGGCGCTCTCCACCGAAACGAACACGGAGATGCCGAGCCCGATCTTGTTCTGGTCGACGAGGGCCACGCGCTTGATGATCACGCCGTCGGCCTCAAGCCGCTGGATGCGCTTCCAGCAGGGGGTCGAGGACAGGCCGACGCGGTCGCCGATCTCGGCGACGGAGAGGGAGGCATCTTCCTGGAGCACCATCAGGATCTTGCGGTCGATGGAATCGAGGCGGCGGCTGGTCTCGGGGATCTGGACAGCAAGGTCGGTCATTTGAAGAACTTTGTTCCATTTCAGGGGCGAATTTCCCTGATACAGAGAAAATCATTCTATAGCAAGTCTATAGTGCTGGCGCCTGACCGGGCATCGTCGCCTGCTGCCCTCTCAAAAACTCTTCAACTTCAACGCGTTGTGGGGCGGCTAGGCCACCGCCATGGCGGGTGCATTTCAGCGCCGCGGCGGCCGCGGCGAATCGCAGCGCCTCCCGCGTCCCCTCACCCTCGGCAAGGCACAGCGTGAATGCGCCATGGAAGACGTCGCCGGCGCCGAGCGTATCCACTGCCTGAACAGGGAAGGCTGGCGTCTCCTTCAACTCGCCTGTCTCGTTCAGCCAGATCGTGCCGAGGGGACCGCGTGTGGTGGCGAGGAAGGCCGGCGTCAGCTTGGCGAGGCGCTTCAATGCCTCGCCGTCGTCGGCGATGCTGGCGGTCTCCTGCACCTGTTCGCTGGCGAACAGCAGATGCGAGGCGGCCGTGAGCAGGCCGTCCTGCAACGACATCGCGCGGTCCACGCCGACGATGAGGGGAATGCCGCGCCGCCGTGTCTCGGTGCAGAGGGAAGTCGCGAACGAGGCGCAGCGGCTTTCGACGAGGACCGCGCGGCAATCGGCCAGCAATTCGTCCAGGTCCGGCAGTTCCACGCTCCACAAAGCCGGATCACGATAGATGGTGATGGTCCGCTCGCCGGAAGGCTCGATCATGATCGCCGAGACCGGCGTGGACAGGCCCGGCATGCGAACGATATGGCTGGCGTCGATGCCCTCCAGCGCCATCCGTTCGAGGATGAAGCTGCTCGACGTCTCCCGCGCATCGCCCATCGGCCCAGCGAACGCGACACGACCACCGAGTCGCGCAATGGCAATCGCGGCATTGAGCGCGTTGCCGCCGCAGATCTCCGCAAGCTGGCTCGCGTGGGCCTTGCTGCCGCGCGCTGGCACGTGTTCGACGCGGAAGGTGAGGTCGCGCACGGGAATGCCGATGCAGAGGATGCCCGGCGCGTGTCCCGTTCCGGTCATGGGCGCTCTCAGCTCAGGAGCGGCTCTTGTCGTGCACCCAGCGGCCGAGCAGGTGATGGGCGATCGCGAAGGGATGAGGGCCGGCGAGCCCGTCGGGGTGCGTCCGCGTCAGCATCAGAGCGGCCTCCTCGCGCGTGAACCAGCGCGCGTCTTCCAGCTCCATGCGATCGACGACGATGTCCTCGTTCAGCGCCCGCGCGCTGCAGCCGATCATCAGCGACGACGGATATGGCCAGGGCTGCGTCATGTAATAGTGCACGTCGGTGCAGCGGATCCCGGACTCTTCCAGGATCTCGCGGCGCACCGCGTCCTCGATGGTCTCGGCCGCCTCCACGAAGCCGGCAAGGCAGGAATACATGCCGGGTGGAAACTGCTTCTGGCGGCCGAGCAGGCATTTGTCGCCGGAGGCGACCAGCATGATCACGACGGGATCGGTGCGCGGAAAGTGCTCGGCCTTGCAGGCAGGACAGTCGCGCTTCCAGCCGCCTTCCTTCATGCTGGTGCGCGCGCCGCAATTGGCGCAATAGCCGTGGCGCTGGTGCCAGCTCACCATCGACTTCGCCATCGCGATCGCCGACAGCTCCTGTGGCGGAAGCGCGCCCTGCATCGCCATGCCGCGCAGCTCGGTCACGGTGTAGTCGTCGCGGCCGACGAGCTTCTCGGCCGCCGCCTGCGACATCCCCATGCCGAACATTGCTGCGCCGTCGCGCAGCCCCAGAAAGACCGTGCCGGGATTGGCGCCGCATTTCACTGCCTCGTCAATTCCCAGCAGCGCCCGTACCTTCTCGCCCTCGCGCTTCACCAGGAGCGAGTCGCGATAGACCACATAGGCGCGCGATGACGGCTTCTGCTCCAGCGCGAACAGCTTTTCGTCGTCACGGCGCAGATGCGCGGCACGATCGAGGACGTTGGTGACGAAGGCCGGCTGTCCCAGCGGGAACGCGTCGAATGCTGACATTTTTTTCTTTCAACCCAACCAAATCTTGCGGCGGAGCGCGCTGATGAAATTCTGCACTTCAGTGGCGTCGTGCGCCAGCGGCGGCATCACGCCCCACACCGGCCGCGGCCAAGCCGCATCACTGGTGCGGCGCGCGATGATATGAACATGAAGCTGCGGCACGAGATTGCCGAGCGCGGCGACATTGAGCTTGTCGCATTTGGTGATCTCCTTCAGCGCGCGCGAGACGCGGGAGATCTCGGTCATCAGCTGCGCCTGCTGCACCTCGTCGAGATCGATGATCTCGATCGCATCGGGCCGCCGCGGCACCAGCAGCAGCCAGGGATAATGCGCGTCCTTGATGACCAGCACCTTCGACAGCGGCAGATCGCCGATGTCGATCGTGTCCTCTTTCAGGCGGGAGTGCAGCGACCAGGCGGGTTCGGGCATGGAGGTTCCGGATGGGCCCGACGGGTTCGGGCTTGTTGGAGCCGACCATACGATACGGAGTCAGCGAGGGGAAGGTTGAGGCTCCGCCGCCACTGCATACGCGATCGTCGCCCTGGACAAGCGCGCCGATCCGGGACCATTGCCGAGGGACTCGTTTGACGAAGACTCGTAGTGACCAGCCTCGTGCCTCTCTGGTATCGCCGAATTCCATCCGGATCGCCTTGCGATAGGCGCGAAGACGCCTAACCCATTCGCGGCTTGTCAGTCATCTAACGGTTTCCTTATCGATGATGTGTGAGCGCAAGGCGGCGCGCCGCGACATGATGTGGGTCCCGAGGGCTCAGCCGTGCCAATGGGAGTTGCGGATGACGCTGCAGAAATTGCCGCGATGTAAATGCGGCTCCTTGTCGGCGATGACGTCGGCCTTGACGTTGCCGAACGTCGTCTGGGGCCGATGCTTGATGCCGTCGTAGAACGCCTGGATGATGTCTTCCTTGAAGTGCGCCGTTCGCGGAAATGCCTTCACCACGGCCTCGCGTTCCTCATCGGGATATTCGTCGTAGGTGAGCCCGAGAACGTCCATTTCGACGCCAGCGGTCACCAGCGCGACGACGGGATGCATGTGCTGGGGAATGCCCGGCGTGGTGTGCAGCGCGATCGCGCTCCAGACCGTGTAGGCATCCGCTTCCGGGATGCCGTGGCTGCGCAGGAAATCGCGCGCCGCGTGGGCGCCATCGACTTCGAACCGCTCGTGCTTGCTGCCATGGCCGGGCATCAGGCCGATATCGTGAAACATGGCGCCGGCGTAAAGCAGCTCGCGGTCGAACTTCAGTCCGCGGCGGATGCCTGCCAGCGCCCCGAAATGGTAGACGCGGCTGGAATGATTGAAGAGCAGGTCCGTCTCGGTGTCGCGGATATATTCGGTAATGGCACGCGCGAGCATGCTGTCGGGAATCTGGGCGGCTTCGTTGATTTTCGACATGACGTTCTCCTGAAAATCTCTGGTGGCTGGCAAGCTAAGTCTGGGCTATTCTGTCTGCAATTGACGCGATACGTCTAAAACGGACAAATCTGCACCGAGGCGGACATGAATGGGAAGCCAAAATCGAGGACTGTTGTGATCGTTGCGCTGCCAGGGGTGCAGCTTCTCGACGTCGCCGGGCCGCTCGACGTGTTCGCCGAGGCCAACGTGCAGGCCGGCCGTGCGGCCTATGCGCTTTTCGTGGCTGCGACCGAGCCGGGCCCGATCCTCAGCTCCTCCGGCATCCGCTTAATGCCGGACCGAATCATCGACCGCGACTTCCAGGAGCCGATCGACACCCTGCTGGTCGCCGGATGCCCGAACGCTACCGAGATCCCCGCGAATGCCAGTGTGGTCGGCTGGCTTCGCCAGCGAGCGTCCAGGACGCGGCGGTTCGGGTCGGTGTGCAGCGGCGCATTCTTCCTTGCGGCGGCCGGCCTTCTCGACGGCCGGCGGGTTACGACGCATTGGGCAGTCGCCGATACCCTCGCGAGTAAATTTCCGTCGGTCACGGTCGACAAGGACGCGATGTACGTCATCGACGGAAAACTTCGCACAGCAGCCGGCGTGACCGCAGGGCTCGATCTCGCGCTTGCACTGGTGGAGGAAGACCTTGGACGCGGGATCGCGATGAAAGTCGCTAGCCAACTCGTGATGTTCTTCAAGCGGCCCGGTGGGCAGATGCAATTCACCCGCAAGGGCGCGGCCGTTCCTGCCGGGCGTGCGGCATTGCAGGAGCTCCAACGCTGGGTCGCCGCCAATCCCGGTCTGGACCATCGGGTTGCGAATCTGGCCAAACGCATGGAACTCAGCCCGCGGCATTTCGCGCGGCTGTTCCATGCCGAGGTAGGTATCACGCCTGCGACCTGGGTCGAAGAAGCCCGCGTCGACGCCGCGAGGCGGCTGCTGGAGTTCGGTAACGAAGCGCCAAAGCAAGTGGCGATTCGTTGTGGATTTGCGGATGCCGATACCTTGCGGCGCGCTTTCGCTCGCCACGTCGGCGTGACGCCGGCCGAATATCGCAAGCAGTTTGCGCACATGGCTGAGGTTCCGGGGCAGGTGCCCTGACCACGCTCGGCATCCGATCTGGCGGTACCCGGCAGGTATGCTGGATTGGGGATGGCCCCCGACAGGGAAACTATGTCCGTGGACAGCCGACTTGCTTTCCGCTTCCTTTGGCCCCAAATAGGGACCGGGAGATTGGCGGTGGACGAGCCACTCGCCAACCGGGTCAGGTCCGGAAGGAAGCAGCCCTAACGAGGTCCGGATCGGGTCGCTCGTCAGTCTCCTACCTGTTTTTCGAGCGAATTGCGCCAGCGGCCCCCCGCTGGCGCGCTCCTTTCCGCAAAAGCCGGCCAACAGACATTTCATTGCGGATCGACCGATGATCGACGCTGGCGCCCCTCCCGATCCCGACAGCGCGAGCCAGGCCGCCGCACCCTACCGCGTGCTGGCGCGCAAATACCGCCCTTCCTCTTTCGATGATCTGATCGGCCAGGAGGCTGTCGTCCGCACCGTCTCCAACGCGTTCGAGACCGGTCGCATTCCGCAGGCGTGGATCCTCACCGGGGTCCGCGGCGTGGGCAAGACGACCACCGCGCGTATTCTCGCCCGTGCGCTCAACTACGAGATGCCGGATGCTTCGGTGAAGGGCCCGACCATCCACATGCCGACCCTCGGCGTGCACTGCCAGGCGATCATGGAAAGCCGGCACATGGACGTGCTGGAGATGGACGCCGCTTCGCACACCGGCGTCGACGACGTCCGCCAGATCAATGACAGCGTGCGCTATGCCCCCGCCAGCGCCCGCTACAAGGTCTACATCATCGACGAAGTCCACATGCTGTCGACGGCGGCGTTCAACGCCTTCCTGAAGACGCTGGAGGAGCCGCCGGAGCACGCCAAGTTCGTGTTCGCCACGACCGAAATCCGCAAGGTTCCGGTGACCGTGCTGTCGCGCTGCCAGCGTTTCGACCTGCGCCGCGTCGAGGCCGACGTGCTGATGAAGCACCTCGCCAACATCGCGGCCAAGGAAAGCGTCGAGATCGAGCCCGAGGCGCTTGGCATCATCGCCCGCGCCGCCGAAGGCTCGGTGCGCGATTCGCTGTCGCTGCTCGACCAGGCGATCGCGCATGCGGCTGGCACCGTGAAGGCCGATGCCGTCAGGCAGATGTTGGGCCTCGCCGATCGCACCCGCGTCATCGATCTCTTCGATTCACTGGCGCGCGGCGACATCGCGGCCGCTTTCAAGGAGTTCCGCGACCAGTACGATGTCGGCGCCGATCCCATCGTCGTGCTCTCGGACCTCGCCGAGTTCGTCAATTTCGTCACCCGTGTGAAGATCGTGCCGGCGACCGCCGACAACGTCGCCTATGGCGAGACCGAGCGGGTCCGCGCGCGGGACTTCGCGTCCAAGATTTCCATGCGCGTGCTGTCGCGGATGTGGCAGATGCTGCTCAAGGGCATCACCGAGGTGCAGGCCGCGACGCGTCCCGCCGCGGCGGCGGAAATGGTGCTGGTGCGCATTGCCTATGTCGCCGACCTGCCGACGCCGGACGAGGCGATCCGGATGCTGGAGCAGAACGGCGGCGGTTCGCCGGTCGTGAGCAGCGGCAGTGTCACGCGCAGCGCGCCTTCCGCACCGGTCGCGTCTGCTGCGCCGGTTCGCATGCCGACATCCGCGCCGTCCCCGTTCGGTGCCAGCGCCCGGCCGCAAATGGCGGCGCCCGCGCCGGATCCGCAAGCTGCAGCGCCGGTGCTGCGCGTCACCAGCTTCACCCAGCTCGTCGCGCTGGCCGGGCAGAAGCGCGACATCATGACCAAGAGCGCGCTCGAAGGCGACATGCGCCTCGTCCGCTTCGAGGAGGGCCGGCTGGAAGTCGCGCTCGAGCCCAACGCCTCCAAGACCATGATCTCCGAGCTCGCGAAAAAGTTCGAGCTGTGGACCGGGCGCCGCTGGACCGTGATCGTCTCCAACGAGCAGGGCCAGCCGACGCTGCGCTCGGTGAACCAGGCCGCGAAGCAGGAGCATGCGCGCACCGCCGAGGCCGATCCGCGCGTGCAGGAGGTGCTGTCGCGTTTCCCCGGTGCGAAGGTCGTCGAGGTCCGCAGGCT
This sequence comes from Bradyrhizobium sp. 147, assembly GCF_023073935.1. Taxonomy (NCBI): domain Bacteria; kingdom Pseudomonadati; phylum Pseudomonadota; class Alphaproteobacteria; order Hyphomicrobiales; family Nitrobacteraceae; genus Bradyrhizobium; species Bradyrhizobium sp. 147. Next base: position 82,426 of record NZ_JADPKL010000089.1, read on the forward strand.
TGCCCCCGAGCTGCCGGAAGCCAATATTAACGCCGACTATGGCAGTGACGATCCGCCCGACGGTTCCGACGGCGACGATGAGCTCTGAGCCATTCTTTCCAAGGACGAGCACCGATGGCTGATTTTCTCGGCATGATGAAGCAGGCGGCGCAGCTGCAATCCAAGATGCAGGAGATGCAGGACCAACTCGCCAACGTGGAAGTCGAAGGCATCTCCGGCGGCGGCCTCGTCGCGGTGCGCATGACTGCGAAGATGGACGTTAAGGCCGTCAAGATCGACCCTGCGCTGATGAAGGCGGACGAGCGCGAGGTGCTGGAAGACCTGCTCGTCACCGCCTTCGGCGATGCCCGCCGCAAGGCGGAGACTGCGATGCAGGAGAAGATGCAGGCCCTGACCGGCGGGCTCGGCCTGCCGCCGGGGTTGTTCGGCCAGTAATATGGGCGCCGTTGCAGGTCCGGAGATCGAGCGGCTGGTCCAGCTCCTCGCGCGGCTGCCGGGCCTCGGCCCGCGCTCGGCGCGGCGCGCGGCGCTGCATCTGATCAAGAAGCGCGAAGCGCTGATGGTGCCGCTTTCGTCGGCCCTCCAGGTCGCGCTCGACAAGGTCGAGGTCTGCAAGACCTGCGGAAACATCGATACGCAGAATCCCTGCACCGTCTGCACCGATCCGAAGCGCGATCCCTCCATCATCGTCGTCGTCGCCGACGTCGCCGACCTCTGGGCGCTGGAGCGGGCCAATGCCACCCAGGGGCGTTATCATGTGCTCGGCGCGACATTGTCGCCGCTCGACGGCGTCGGCCCGCAGGACCTCACCATCGACGCATTGGTGGCGCGCGCGCATGATTCGCAGGTGCACGAGATCATTCTGGCGCTTAACGCAACGGTGGACGGCCAGACCACGGCGCACTACATCACCGACCTGCTCCAGGACGCCAATGTGAAGGTGACGCGGCTCGCCCATGGAGTTCCTGTCGGCGGCGAGCTTGATTATCTCGATGAAGGTACGCTATCGGCTGCGATGCGGCAGCGTACCCTGTTCTAGCCATCCAGAATTTACGGAACGGACGACATGACGAAACCTTTCGCCATACGATCGGCTTTGGTTGCGACGATGATGATGCTGGTGAGCCCGGCCATCTCCGCGCAGCAGGGCGATGAGGCGCTGCCGCCGTCCAAGCCCGGCAAGCCGATCAACACCGGCGACGTGCTCTCCGGCGAGTTGAATGCGATGAAGGTGCGCGACCTCAAGAACGGCAAGCGCGTTGCAACCTACCAGATCACCTCCGAGCCGCGCCGCCTGCCGCCCCCGAACGGGCTGTGCAATCTCGAGACCGGCCCCGAAACCTTCCAGCTCGTCACCTCCAGCGACGCGCAGGCCGCGCAGCTGAAATCATTCGTCGGCAAGGAAATCTCGGTCAAGGTTGACGAGATCGCCTGCGCCAGCGATGCCGGCCAGATGAGCGAGGCCGTGATCACCAAGTGGAGTTTGATCAAGAAGCAGTAGGAATGGCTCGCGATTGCCCCCTTGCCGCGGCTTTCTCCGCCGTCATTGCGAGCGAAGAAGCAAATCCAGAAATTCTTCCGCGGAAACGGTCTTGATTGCTTCGTCGCAAGAGCTCCTCGCAACGATGAAGGCGAGACGTCGGTCCTATACCCTGACTGGCCCCAGCGTCTTGAAATGCCCGCGCTTCTGGAGCCAGGCCAGCAGTACCAGGCTCGGGATCGCCACCAGCACGCAGATCACGAAGAACAGCGCCCAGCCGGTCGTATCAGCCACGAAGCCGGCACCTGAGGAGAGATACGTTCGCCCCACCGCCGCGAGCGCGGTGAGCAGCGCGTATTGCGTCGCCGTGTGCAACGGGTTCTTGCACAGGGCGGAGAGATAGGCGACGAAGATCACGGTGCCGATGGCGCTGGTGAAGTTCTCAGCCGTGATGGCGAAGGCGAGCGCCCATTGGCTGGTGCCGACGAACGCCAGCCAGGAGAACGAAAGGTTGGCGAGTGCCTGCACCACGCCGCCGATCCACAGGCTGGTCGCGAGCGAATAACGCCGCGCGACAAAACCGCCGGCAAAGCCGCCGAGCAACGTCGCGGCGAGCCCGACCCCCTTCACGATCGCCGCATAATCGTTGCGGGAAAAGCCGAGGTCGATCACGAACGGCGCGGTCATCGTGCCGGAGAACGCGTCGGTGAACTTGAACAGAACGACGAAGGCGAGCGCGGCGAGCGCGTCTTTCCGCGACAGGAATTCCGAGAACGCCCCGATCGCGGCGCGCAGCACGCGCGCGAACGCGGTCTCGGCCTTTGTCGCAGCTTCCGCCCGCACCGATTGCTCGGGCTCGGTTGCGAGGAGCGCCGTGATGGTGCCAATCAGCACCATCGCCGCCATCACCACATAGCCCCACATCCAGGCCGATTGCCGGCTAATGCCGGTGCCCTCGAAGCCGGAGACGATGAACAGCGCGCCCGCGGTCGAGACCAGCATGCCGATGCGATAGGCCGCGACATAAGCGGCCATGCCGGCTGCCTGCTCGCTCTCGGGCAAGCTCTCGACACGGAAGGCATCGACCACGATGTCCTGGGTCGAGGACATGGTTGCGACCAGCAGCGCGCCGAGCGCGACGTAGAACGGCGAGCGCGCGGGATCGGTGAGCGCCAGCAGCAGGATGGCGATGATCAGCAACATCTGCGAGAACAAGAGCCAGCCACGCCGCCGCCCGAAGGCGCGGGTGAACAGCGGCACATGCATCGCATCCACCAATGGCGCCCACAAAAATTTCAGCGTGTAGGGCGTGCCGACCAGCGCAAACAGCCCGATGGTCTTGAGATCGACTCCGGCCTCGCGCATCCACACCAGCAGCGTCGAGCCCGACAGCGCCAGCGGCAGGCCGGATGAGAAGCCGAGGAACAGCACGATCAGCACCCGCGGTTGCAGGTACACGGCAAGGCTGTCACGCCAAGAGGCGGCGGCAGCGCCGGCGGAGGAGGTCGCGTCGGGTGCGGTCATGCGGAGGTGTTAGCAGATTCTGGCCGCCACAAGGGAGGTGTCGTCGCCCTCTCCGCTGTCATCGTCCGCGAAGGCGGACGATCCAGTATCCACCAGCGTCTCGATCCAATAGGACCGCCGCGGCGTACTGGATGCCCCGCCTTCGCGGGGCATGACGACCTTATGGCAGCCCGGCTATTCCGGGATACAAGTCATCCCAGTTCGGGTTGTGCTGCTCAATCAGCCGGATCTTCCAGGCCCTGTTCCACTTCTTAAGGCGCTTCTCGCGCTTTATTGCGTTCTCGGGATCATCGAACTGCTCAAAGTAGACAGCCTTGCGACGTCGTACTTTTCCGTGAAGCTCTCGACGAGTTTTTGATCTGTGCTCTGCGACCCGGCGGATGAGGTCATTTGTCACGCCGATATAGAGCGTTGCGCCAATTTTGCTGGCGAGAATGTAGACGTAGTAATGGCGTGCACTCATGCGACACCCCTACTGCTGTCATCGTCCGCGAAGGCGGACGATCCAGTAATCACCAGCGCCTCGGCTCAACCACGATTGCCGCGGCGTACAGGATGCCCCCTGCGCGGGGCATGACAGTGTGCCCCAAATCTCACTCCCCTGCCTGCAGCTTCCTCGGGAACACCTCGCCCGCGCCCGTCGCTACCAGCCGTGGGGCATCGGGGGCATCGCTCTTGCTGAAATCGAGCTCCTCGATACGTCCGGCGCGCTTTTCGATCTTGTCGGCCGAGATCAGAACCTGGCGGACGTCCTCGTTGACGTCGGAGAAATGCTTTTGCAGTTTCAGCACTCGGTCGCGCAGACGACTCAAATCGTCGCCGAGCTTGATAACCTCGGTGCGGATCTGGTCGGCTGCGTCGCGCATGCGCGCGTCCTTCATGATCTGCTGCATCACCTGGATCGCGAGCATCAAAAGCGACGGCGACACCAGCACCACGCGAGCGCGGTACGCTTTCTGGATCACGTCGTCAAAGCCGTCATGGATCTCGGCATAGACCGATTCCGACGGCACGAACATCAGCGCCATCTCCTGGGTCTCGCCCGTGACGAGGTATTTTTCGGCGATGTCGCTGACGTGCTTCATCACGTCGCCGCGTAGCCGCTGCGTGGCAATCCGCCGCTCCTCGTCGGTGCGGGCATCGTGCAGGGCCGTCACCGCCTCCAGCGGAAATTTTGCATCGATGCAGAGCGGGCGCTGGTCGGGCAGGAACACGACGCAATCCGGCCGCTTGCCGGTCGAGAGCGTGAACTGGAACTCGTAGGACCCCTTTGGAAGACCGTCCTGGACAATCGCCTCCATCCGCGCCTGGCCGAAGGCGCCGCGCGACTGCTTGTTGGCGAGCACGTCGCGCAGGGTCGTCACCTGGGTGGTGAGGTCGGTGAGGTTCTTGTGCGCGCTGTCGATGATGCCGAGCCGCTCATGCAGCGCGCGCAGGCTCTCCATGGTGTTGCGGGTGGAGTGTTCCATGGACTGGCCGACGCGATGCGTCACCGAATCCAGCCGCTCATTGACCGCCCGTGCCATCTCGGCCTGGCGGCCGGCCAGCGCCTGGGTCATGGCGTCGACCCGGCCCGAAGCCTCGCTCTGCGCCCGCAGCACCTCGCTCACGCGCTCCTCGAGCTCGTCGGCACGGATGGCATTGGCCATCGCGAGTTCCGCGCCGCGCCGCCCGGAGCGCGCGATCACCACGGCAATCACCACCAGCAGGATGAGGACGAGGGCGCCGAAGCCGATCAGCGCGTCGATGGTGCGCACCGGCCAGTCGCCGAGCACGAAGATGATCTCGTTCATGCCGACCCTTCTAGCCGATTCGCCGGGCTCCACGAACGAATAGCGAACGTCTATGGCCAAAGTCCCGTTGATTCTTATGGTTAACGAAATCTGAAGTTTTATGGTTAGCGGAGGGTTAACGGAGTTCCGCGCCGGATTGACCGCACCCGACACGCAGCTTAAATCGCGGCCATGGCCCTAAGAGAAATCATCATCCTGCCCGACAAGCAGCTGCGTTTGGTCTCCAAGCCGATCGAGAAGGTCACGTCGGAGATCCGCAAGCTTGCCGACGACATGTTCGAGACCATGTACGACGCGCCTGGCATTGGCCTCGCCGCGATCCAGGTCGCGCAGCCGCTGCGGCTGATCACCATGGACCTCGCCAAGCGCGACGAGGACGGCGAGACCAGGCACGAGCCGCGCGTCTTCATCAATCCGGAGATTCTCTCCTCCTCGGAGGAACTTTCAGTGTACGAGGAAGGCTGCCTCTCGATCCCCGAATATTACGAGGAGGTCGAGCGCCCGGCGAAGGTGCGCGTGCGCTTCACCGATCTCGACGGCAAGCTGCACGAAGAGGATGCCGAAGGCCTCTATGCCACCTGCATCCAGCACGAGATCGATCATCTCAACGGCGTCCTGTTTGTCGACTACCTGTCGAAGCTGAAGCGCGACCGCGTCATGAAGAAGTTCGAGAAGGCCGCCAAGCGCGCGGGGTAGAGTAGGCTTTCTGTCGTTCCAGGGCGATGCGAACCATCGAACCCGGAACCTCGAGATTCCGGGTTCGGCTCTTCGCGCCGCCCCGGAATGACTGTCACGGGATTGCGCCTTTCGCAGGTCTTCCACATGCCCCTCCGCCTGATCTTCATGGGCACGCCCGATTTCTCCGTGCCGACGCTGCTCGAGCTGGTCGCGCATGGCCACGAGATCGCCGCCGTCTACACCCGCGCGCCGAAGCCGGGCGGACGGCGCGGCCTGCAATTGCAGCCCACTCCGGTTGAAGAAGCCGCGCGAAAACTCGGCGTTCACGTGCTGACGCCGAAGACGTTGAGGACGCCGGAAGCGCTCGACGAGTTTCGCGCCTTCGATGCCGATGCCGCCGTCGTCGTCGCCTATGGCATGATCCTGCCGCAGGCGATCCTCGATGCGCCGAAGCTCGGCTGCTACAATCTGCACGCTTCGCTCTTGCCGCGCTGGCGCGGCGCCGCGCCGATCAACCGCGCCATCATGGCGGGCGATGCCGAAAGCGGCGTGATGGTGATGAAGATGGATGTCGGCTTAGATACCGGCGACGTCGCCATGGCCGAGCGCATCGCGATCACCGACAGCATGACCGCGGCCGATCTGCACGATCGCCTGTCCCGGTTAGGTGCCGATTTGATGGTGCGCGCGATGGCGGCGCTCGCACGCGGCGGGCTCCAGCTCAAAAAGCAGAGCGAGGACGGTGTCACCTATGCCGCTAAGATCGACAAGGCCGAGGGGCGGATCGATTGGACCAAACCCGCACGCGCGGTGCTGCGCCACATCCATGGCCTGTCGCCGTTTCCCGGCGCCTGGACCGAGCTTGTGGACGTCAGCGAAAATGCGCGCGTCAAGATCCTGCGATGTGAATTGGCGAACGGCTCAGGTGCGCCGGGCGAGGTGCTCGACGACCACCTCACCATCGCCTGCGGCGAGGGTGCGGTTCGCATCCTCGAGCTGCAGCGCGAAGGCAAGGCCAGGATGCGGGCCGCGGACTTTCTGCGCGGCGTGCCTGTGAGGGCGGGCGCGAAATTCAGCTGACACTGTCATACCCCGCGAAGGCGGGGTATCCAGTACGCCGAGGCTTCTCGGTTGATCTGATAGGCTGCGGAGTACTGGATTGCCCGCCTTCGCGGGCAATGACGGTGAAACTGGACACGATGCCCCGTTACAAGCTCACCATCGAATATGACGGCGCGCCGTTCTTCGGCTGGCAAGTGCAGGAGACGCTGCCCTCGGTGCAGGGCGCGCTGGAGGCCGCGGTCAAGGCGATGACCGGCGCGGGCGCGCGGGTGCATGGCGCTGGCCGCACCGATGCCGGCGTGCACGCGCTTGGCCAGGTCGCGCATGTCGACATCGGCAAGCAATTTGCGCCGGATCGTTTTCGCGACGGGCTCAACGCGCATTTGCGCCCGCATCCGATCGCGGTGCTCGAGGCCGAGATCGTCCCCGAGACCTTCGAGGCACGCTTCTCGGCCATCAAGCGCCACTACCGCTACCGCATCATCAACACCCGCGCCAATCTCGCCATCGACGTCGGTCGCGCCTGGCGCGTGCCGCGCCGGCTCGACAGTGACGCGATGCATGCAGCAGCCCAGCGTCTGCTCGGCAAGCACGACTTCACGACGTTCCGCGATACCGAGTGCCAAGCCAAGTCGCCGGAGAAGACGCTCGATCAGCTCGACGTGATACGCGACGGCCGCGAGATCACCATTGTCACCTCTGCGCGCTCGTTCCTGCACAGCCAGGTGCGCTCGATGGTGGGATCGCTGGTCTGGGTCGGCGAGGGACGCTGGACGGCCGATGATCTGTCGGCCGCACTCGCCGCCCGCAGTCGCGCCGCCTGCGGCATCGTCGCCCCGCCGCAGGGGCTGTATCTGGTGAAGGTGGATTATTAGAGCCTAATGCCGCCAGTAGCGTCATGCCCGGGACAAGCCCGGGCATGACGGCGGAGGATTTGGCGAAGACACCGCAGGCAAAGCAGCAGCACCTTACGCAAAATACCGCGCCAAAATTCCCCGATACACCCGCGTCAGCTTCTCCAGATCCGTCACCGGCACCCGCTCGTCGATCTGGTGCATGGTCTGGCCGACCAGGCCGAACTCGATCACTGGGCAGTAGCTGGAGATGAAGCGCGCGTCCGACGTGCCGCCCGAGGTCGACAGCTCCGGCTTGCGGCCCGTCACTTCTTCGATCGCGGACACTGCAAGATCGGTGAACGGGCCGGGCTTGGTCACGAACACGTTGGAGTTCGAGTGATCCCAGACGATGCGGGCGCGGATGCGGTTGCCGCAGGCTTTGGCGAGGCGCGCCTCGACCAATTCGCGCAAGGATGCTTGCGTGTGGTTGTCGTTGTAGCGGATGTTGAATTTCGCGCGGGCCTCGCCGGGGATGACGTTGCTGGCCTTGTTGCCGACGTCGACCGAGGTGAATTCGAGATTGGAGGCCTGGAACTGGGCGCTGCCATGGTCGAGCGGCTCGTCGGAGATCGCCACGATCAGCCGCGCGATATCAGGCACCGGGTTGGAGGCGCGATGCGGATAGGCGACATGGCCCTGCACGCCGTCGACATAGAGCGTGCCGGATTGCGAGCCGCGGCGGCCGACCTTGATGGTGTCACCGAGCGTCTCGACGTTGGAGGGCTCGCCCAGCACGCAATGGTCGAACTTTTCGCCGCGCTCGGCGGCCCATTCCAGCAGCTTGACCGTGCCGTTGATCGAAACGTCTTCCTCGTCGCCGGTGATCAGGAAGGAGATCGAGCCCTTGCCGTCCTTGCGCGGCTTGCCCTCATTGGCGGCGAGATGCTCCAGCACCGCCGCCACCGAGCAGGCGATGCCGCCCTTCATGTCGACCGCGCCGCGGCCGTGCAGGAAACCATCCCGGACCTCGCCCGAGAACGCGCCGACGCTCCAGGCGCTCTCGTCACCGGGCGGCACCACGTCGGTGTGGCCGGCAAAGGTGATGTGCGGGCCCTCGCTGCCGATCCGCGCATAGAGATTGTCGATGTCGGCGGTGCCGGGTTCGCTGAAGGTCACGCGGTGACAGGTGAAGCCTGCTGCGTTCAGGGCTTGTTCAAGCACCCCGAGCGCACCGGCATCGGCCGGGGTTACCGAGGGGCAGCGGATGAGATCGCGGGCAATGGAGAGAGCATCGGTCATGCGCGTCCGATCAATCCCGCAGCAGCTCGTTGATGCTCGTCTTCGACCGCGTGCGCTCGTCGACGCGCTTGACGATGACGGCGCAGGCGGTGCTCGGACCGGGCTGGCCGTTCTTCATGGGCTTGCCGGGCAGCGCGCCCGGCACCACCACGGAATATTCGGGCACTTCGCCCATGAAGATTTCGCCGGTCTCGCGGTCGACGATCTTGGTGGAGGCGCCCAGGAACACGCCCATCGCCAACACCGCGCCCTTGCGCACGATCACGCCTTCGGCGACCTCGCTCCGCGCGCCGATGAAACAGTCGTCCTCGATAATCACGGGCTCGGCCTGGAGCGGCTCGAGCACGCCGCCGATGCCGGCGCCGCCGGAGATGTGCACGCGCTTGCCGATCTGGGCGCAGGAGCCGACGGTGGCCCAGGTGTCGACCATGGTGCTCTCATCGACATAGGCGCCGAGGTTGACGAAGGACGGCATCAGCACGACGTTCTTGGCGATAAAGGCCGAGCGGCGCACGATGGAGCCGGGGACGGCACGGAAACCGGCATCGCGAAAGCGGTTCTCGCCCCAGCCTTCGAACTTCGAGGGCACCTTGTCCCACCAGGTCGCCTTGCCCGATCCGCCGGGAATGACGTCCATGTCGTTGAGGCGGAAGGAGAGCAGCACGGCCTTCTTCAGCCATTGGTTGACCTTCCACTTGCCGTCGCTGCCGCGCTCGGCAACGCGCGCCTCGCCCTTGTCCAGGATTTCCAGCGCCTGGTCCACGGCCTCGCGCACCTCGCCCTTGGTCGTGGTCGAGATGGTCTCGCGCGCGTCGAAGGCGCTGTTGATGGTGGATTCGAGGGCTGCAAGGGACATCGGGATTTCCTCAAAGGAAACGGGAATTTTGATGGATTGGGGCGCTTTTTCGGGATTTGGAAAGGTCAAGTCAAGCGCACATTCGTCGCTACCGGGCTTGCCCCGGGTATCTCCACCGTCATTCCGGGGCGATGCGAAGCATCGAACCCGGAATCTCGAGATTCTCCGGTGCGCAATTGCGCACCGTAGTTTGCCCTTCGGGCGCCCCGGAATGACGATGCATGGTTGAGCGATAAGGCCTACCCCGACAGCTTGGCCAAAAACCCCGTCAGATCATCCGTGACGTGGTCGACATGAGCGGCGTCGCGGCCCTCCAGCTCCCAGTCCTCGCGCACCACCTCTTTCGCGCCGTCGGGCACCACGAGCACCGTGGTCATGCCGAGCTGGTGCGGGACGGCGAGGTTGCGGGCGAGATCCTCGAACATAGCGGCGCGGGTCGGATCGACGGCGTGCTGACTGAGGAATTTGCGGTAGGTCTGCGGCGCCGGCTTGGGCTCGAACTCGGCGGCGATGATGTCGAACACGCCGTCGAAATGCGAGGCGAAGCCCAGCCGCGCCAGCACCGCATCGACATGGTCGACCGAGCCGTTGGTCAGGATCAACTTGCGGCCCGGCAGTCCAGCGATGGCTGCACCGAGCGCCGGGTTCGGCTCCAGCGGCGAGTGGTCGATCTTGTGGACGTAGGCGAGGTAGTCGTCGGCGGAGACGCCGTGCAGGGTCATCATGCCGCGCATGGTGGTGCCGAAGCGCAGGTAATAATCCTTCTGAATCTTGCGCGCTTCCTCTGGGGTCACGTTCAACCAGCTCGACACGAACTCACCGATCCGCGCATCGACCTGCTGCCACAGATTGACGTGATGCGGATAGAGCGTGTTGTCGAGATCGAACACCCAGGTGTCGACCTGAGCAAAGGCGCGGGGAGATTTCATCACAACACTCTCGCTCACGGCATCGCAAACCGCAGCGTCTTGCCGCCGCTCGACATATCCACCGCCCCAAACCCCGTTGCCGCAAATCCGCGCGCGCTGCAATCGGCCTGCTCGCTCGTCTCGAATTTGGTCTCGCGCGTGCAGAGCTGCTTGTCGCCGCCCCAGTTCAGCGGCCGGTCCTTCAGCTTGATGACGCGGTTGTCGGCATCGACCGCTTCGGCGAAGCTGAAGATCTGCCGGGGCTGGCCGGTCACATCAGGATGCAGGCATGTCTTTGGATCGATGCGATACCAGCCTCGGCTCGTCACCGACTTGCCGTCGTCGGTCGCGACCGCCGCCATCACCTTGTGCGGCGTGTCGTTGCACCAGGTGAGGCCAGTCGCCGACGGCGTCTGCACCGCATCGATCATGGTCTTGAAGACATTTGGCGACGACACCACGTCGGACGACAGCCCGCGGCCCTTCAAAAAGGCAGCCAGCGCGGCTTGCGTCTTCGGCCCATCGACGCCGTCGATCGCGCCGACGTCGTAGCCCGCGATCACCAGCAGCCGCTGGATGCCGGCGAGGCGCGCCTGCTCGTCGTCATATTCGGAATCCTCGGCGAGATAGGCAATGAGGTTGCCGTCCGCGCCTTGCGTCGGTGTCACCTGCGTGAACGCGGCCTGGGTCTGGCCGCTGCGGCACTGCCGCGCCGCCGCGATGACGAAATTGTCCTGCGCCACGCACAGCATGTCGCGGCCGTTCTGCGGGATCGGCGAGGCGCCATAGACACCGAGCGCGCGCGCATTGAGCAGGATGCGGTCGGCGGTTAACATGCCCTGCACCACCACGCGGCAGGTGGCGGGATCGATCCTGAACCAGCCCCGCGTCGCGGTCGCGGCCTTGTCGTCGATGCCGATCGCGGCCTCGACGACATAGGACATGCGGTTGCAGATCTTGAGGTCCGCAAAGGCCGGCGCGGAGGAGAAGAAGAACGAGGCGGCTGCGGCAGGCAGCGTCATCAGGCAGCGGGTGAGGGGCGAGCGGCGGTGCTGCGATCCAGTCATTCCGGGGCGATGCGAAGCATCGAACCCGGAATCTCGAGATTCCGGATTCGCCCTTCGGGCGCTCCGAAATGACCGAGCAATGCGAGAGTCGTGGATGGCCGGGCCTTCGCCTCGCCGAAGCGGCTTCGGCCGCGCAGGCGGGACAAGCCCGGGCATGACGCCCTCTTTCCTTGCCCGTTCCCGCATCACTTGTGGATCAGCGTTCCCGTGCCCTGGTTGGTGAAGAGCTCGAGCAGCACCGCATGCTGCATCTTGCCGTCGATGATGACGACGCCCTGCACGCCCTGTTCGAGCGCGTAGATACAGGTCTCGACCTTCGGGATCATGCCGCCGGAAATGGTGCCGTCGGCGATCAGCTTTCGCGCGTCCTTGACGGACAATTGCGGGATCAGCTTCTTGGACTTGTCGAGCACGCCAGGCACGTCGGTGAGTAGCAAGAGGCGCTTGGCCTTGAGCGCGCCGGCCACCGCACCCGCAAACGTGTCGGCGTTGATATTCAGCGTCTGGCCGTCCTGAGAGGTCGCGAGCGGCGCCAGCACCGGGATCAGCTCGTAGCCGATCAGCTGGTTGAGCAGGGTGAGATCGACCTTCTCGGGATCGCCGACGAAGCCGAGATCGATCGCCTTCTCGATGTTCGAGTCCGGATCGATGATGGTCCGCGTCGTCTTCGACGCTTTCACCATGTTGCCGTCTTTGCCCGACAGACCCACGGCCTTGCCGCCAGCTTCGTTGATGTACCCGACGATCTGCTTGTTGACGGAGCCGGCGAGCACCATCTCGACGATCTCGATGGTCGCGGCATCGGTGATGCGCAGGCCGGCGGCGAATTCCGAGACGATGCCGAGGCGCTTGAGCATGGTCGCGATCTGCGGCCCGCCGCCATGCACCACCACCGGGTTGATCGCGGTCTGCTCCAGCAGCACGATATCGCGCGCAAAGTTCTTGGCCGTCTCCTCGTCGCCCATGGCATGGCCGCCATATTTGATGACGATGGTTTCCTCGTCATACTGCTGCATGTGCGGCAGCGCTTCGGACAGGATGCGGGCCTGGTCGAGCGGGGAGATGTCGGTCATGAGGCGGATCTCGCTGGCGGGACTAACGCGGGCTGCGTTCTATCCGATTGGCGGGCGTGGCGCAAAGTGCTCTTACGCTCCCTCCAGGCGAGGGTAAGAAAGAGAGCTACGTCTTCACCGCCACCGCCGCCACGCTCACCGCCAGCCAGCCCAACATCATCACCGTTCCACCCGTCGGCGCTGCATACGGAAATAGCCCAGATCCCGCATATTGCCGTAAGGTGAGATCGCCCGCGAACAGCGCGGCGCCTGCTGCAAGGCCGAACGCGGCAACGAGGCCAATTCCGCCATGCAGAAGGCCGCGCGCGAGCAAGGCGACGGTTGCAAGTATGCCAGTTGCATGAAACAGCAGCATGGCGCTGGCAGATGCCAGCCGGCTCGCATCGCCGTCATGCGCCGAGGCGGCCGCCAGCGCAACGCCGGCGGCGCCCATCAAGCCGGCAAGCCCAATCAGCAGGCGTTGTGCCGTCATCAGGCGGTCCGCTCTTCCAAGAGCTTCGCCATGGCGGCGCGCAGCTCGGCCATGCCGATCGAACTCCGCGACGAGGTCGCGAGCACGTTCGGGAATGCAGCGGGATGCTTGGCCAGCCCGGCCTCGGTCTCGGCGATGCGCGATTGCAGCTCGGACGCCTTCACCTGGTCGGCCTTGGTCAGCACGACCTGGTAGCTGACGGCGGAGCGGTCGAGTGTCTTCAGAACTTCGAGATCGACGTCCTTGAGACCATGTCGCGCGTCGATGAGCACGTAGACGCGCGCGAGTGAGGCACGTCCCAGCAGGAATTTGTGGATCAGCTCGGTCCAGGACGCGACCTGGCTCTTGGGCGCCTTGGCATAGCCGTAGCCGGGCATGTCGACGAGGCGCAGGTCACTCTTTCCCGGGACCTCGAAAAAGATCAGCTCCTGGGTGCGGCCCGGCGTATGCGAGGTGCGCGCCAGCGCGTTGCGCCCCGTGAGCGCGTTGATCAGGCTGGACTTGCCGACGTTCGAGCGGCCGGCAAAGGCGATCTCCAGCCCCGCCATCGGCGGCAACGTGGCAATCGAGGGCGAGGCCCAGATGAACTGCCAGTCGCGCGCGAACAGCTTGCGCCCGGCCTCGATCAGCTTCGCATCTTTGTCGTCGGTCATGCTCAAGGCCCAGTGCTAGTTCCTCATGGTGAGGAGGCGCGCAAGCGCCGTCTCGAACCATGCAGGCCCGGGAGCCCGTCGCCATCCTTCGAGACGCGGCCTCGCGGCCGCTCCTCAGGATGAGGTTCGAAGTCCTCGGCCTACGTCGCTTTCCTCGCGAACGTCGCCTTGAGATTGTCGAACAGCTCCACCTTCACGCCGTTGCGGCGCATGATGTAGCTCTGCTGGACCACCGAGAGCAGGTTGTTCCAGGCCCAGTAGATCACGAGGCCCGCCGGGAAGCCGGCCAGCATGAAGGTGAAGATCAGCGGCATCCAGTTGAAGATGATCTGCTGCGTCGGATCCGGCGGCGTCGGATTCAGCTTCATCTGGAACCACATCGTGATGCCCATGATGATCGGCCAGATGCCGAGCGCGAGATAGTGGCCGAACACGGGGATCGTGGTCGGGTCGAACGGGATCAGCCCGAACAGGTTGAACAGGTTGGTGGGATCGGGCGCCGAGAGGTCCTTGATCCAGCCATAGAACGGTGCGTGCCGCATCTCGATGGTGACGAACAGCACCTTGTAGAGCGAGAAGAACACCGGGATTTGGATCACCACGGGAAGACAGCCGGCGACCGGGTTGATCTTCTCCTTGCGGTAGATCTCCATCATCTCCTGCTGCTGCTTCACCTTGTCGTCGGGATAGCGCTCCTTCAGCGCCTGAAGCTGCGGCTGGATCGACTTCATCTTCGCCATGGAGGCGTAAGACTTGTTCGCCAGCGGGAAGAACAACAGCTTCACGATCACCGTGACGAGCAGGATCGAGATGCCGAAATTGCCGAAGAAGCGATAGAAGAAGTCGAGGCCGAGAAACATCGGCTTGGTGATGAAGTAGAACCAGCCCCAGTCGATCAAGAGATCGAAATGGTTGAGGCCGAGCTCCTTGTTGTAGCCGCCGAGGCCTGCGAGCGGGAAGTTGATGCCGACCACGCCGGCTTCCTTGGCGCCCGCGAACAGCCGCGTGTTGGCTGTCGTCGTGCCGCCGATTGCGACGGTCTGCGCATCTTGCAGGTAGTCGGTCTGGTATCGGATCTGGGTACCTGGTTCGGCGACGAAACGTGCCTTGAGCGTTGCCGACGTGTCGGGAAGGAGCGCGGATGCCCAGTATTTGTCGGTAATGCCGAGCCAGGCATTGGTGACCTTGTTGAATTCGAATCCGTGTCCGCCGTTGCCGATCGCAGGGGCTTCGCTGACGGCCTTATAAGCCTTCTCCTGCAAGCCCTGGTCGCCGAGATAGCCGATGAGGCCTTCATGCAGGATGTAGTAGCCTGAGACTTGCGGCGTGCCGTGGCGCGAGATCAATGCGAACGGAAAGAGCTTGACCGGCGCGTTGCCGACATTGGTCACCTCGTCCTTGATGCTGAACAGGTAGCGGTCGTCGATCGTGATGGTGCGGCGGAAGGTGAGGCCCTGACCGTTATCAAATTTCAGCACCAGCGGCGTGGACGGCGTCAGGCTGTTGGAGCCCTCCTGCTGCCAATCGGTGGTCCGGTCAGGCACCTTCGTGTCGCTTGTCGCGGCCACCCAACCAAATTCGGCGTAATACGGCTCCGCCGTGCCCGAGGGCGAATAGAGGATGATCGGCGGCGACTTGGGGTCGACCGTTTCTCGATACTGCACGAGCGCGAGGTCGTCGATGCGCGCGCCTTTCAAGGAAATGCTGCCGGTCAAACGAGGCGTTTCGATCTTGACACGAGGGGAGGCGGCAATCGCGGCCTCGCGGCTGACGATCGGCTGGGCCGGCTGGTTCGCGACAGGGGGAGCCGAGGGAGTGCCGCCCGCCTGCGGCGCGGCACCCGGCGTCGGCGACGCCGTCGGCTGCGGTGTGCCTTTCTGGAGCTCGGCCTGCGTCTGTTGCTGGGCGCGCTGCTTCTCCATCTGCGGCACGTTGTAGAAATACTGCCAGGCGATCAGCACCAGGCCGGACAGAATGACGGCGAGGATGGTGTTGCGATTGTCTGTCATCATTCTCTCGTCATCAATCCGGTTTGCGGCTTATCGCGGGGCCCGGCTTTCGCCGGTCCCTTGGGCGTATGCCGCGCGGGCTTCGCGAATGCTATGCGCAGATCGTCGAGCATGGTCGCGAAGTCGCGCGAGAGCGCGTCCCTTCGGCCGACCAGCACATAATCATGATGGGGTTGCATCGACACCGGATCTAACCGCTTCACCAGTTCGCGAAGCCGGCGCCGGATACGATTGCGCTCGGGGGCGTTGCCGTTCTTTTTGGTAACGGTAAAGCCGATCCGGATCGGGCCGCCGTCGTCCCGGCGACGGCTTTGCAGGACGAACGCGGGACTATTCACCCGCGCGCCATTGGCAACGGCGAGGAAATCCGCCCGCTGCCTCAGCCGATCCATGATGAATCCCGGAAAAAGGGGGTCCGGCTCAGGCGCTCAGACGCTTGCGGCCGCGGGAGCGGCGGGCGGCGAGAACCTTGCGGCCGCCGGCGGTGGCGAGACGGGCACGGAAGCCGTGACGGCGCTTGCGCACCAGTTTGCTGGGTTGATAAGTCCGCTTCACGGGTTTTTCTCCGCTGACCGGGCAATTTGCCTGTAGAATTGATGGTAAAGTCCGGAAGATGCGGCCCAAAACGGGCCCTTTTCCGGCCCCAAGAGAGCCGCTCCCGGTGTCGCACCGGGTCATCGCGGACAATTCGCGCGGCTTATAAGCGAGCGCCTTGTTTTCGTCAACGCCGCACAAGCGCGCGTTTCCAGTGAATATCGCTGTTTGTGCGGGGTTTTTAACCCTTGAGGTAGCGACTCGCTTTATCAGCGCTTACATCTCACCTCGGCAGATTAGCGATCCGTAATTTGACCGGGCCCGGGGCCGGTCGCATCTTGCATCAGCCAAGGCCAACAGGGGCGAATTTCGTGGCAGCCACAGATCGCCAGCCGATCCAGGATCTGGATCAGCCGGACCAGCCGGCGATGCGGCCGCGCGGCTCGCGCGGGCTCGGGCTGTCAGGCAAGCTGCTGCTGCTTACCGTCCCGCTGGTGATGATCGCGGCCAGCCTGCTTTACGTGCCCGCCATCGCCAACTTCTGGGTCAACCGGCTCAACGACCGGGTGGCGGCGGCCAACACCGCGGCGCTGGTGCTGGACGCCGCGCCGCTCGGCATGGTTCCCGATTCGCTGTCGCGGCAGATATTGAAGAGCATCAATGCCCGCGCCGTCGCCATCAAGATGGGCCAGCAGCGCCGGCTGCTCGCCAGCGACAACCTTCCCACGGCCATCGAGCATGACATCGATCTGCGCGACGTGACGGCGTGGGAGGCGATCACCGGCTCGTTCCGGATGATGCTGGAGACCGGCAACCAAGCCATCCGCATCGTTGGGCCGGGCGTCGGCAACGCCCAATTCATCGAGATCGTCACCGACGAGCTGCCGCTGCGGCAGCAGATGTACCGCTTCTCCCGTAATGTCGTGGTGGTTGCGCTGATCATCGCGGCGCTGACCGCGGGCCTCGTCTATCTCGCTCTGCATTATCTCTTCGTGCGCCCGATGCGGCGGCTCACTGCGAGCCTGGTCGGCTTCCACGAGAATCCCGAGAGCTCGGCGCGGATCATCGTGCCGAGCCAGCGCAGCGACGAGATCGGGGTGGCCGAGCGCGAATTGTCCGACATGCAGCGCGACCTGATGTCGATGCTGAATCAGAAGAGCCGGCTCGCCGCCCTCGGCCTCGCCGTCTCCAAGATCAACCACGATCTGCGCAACCTGCTGGCCTCGGCGCAGCTTTTGTCGGACCAACTCGCCAGCGTGCCGGATCCGCGGGTGCAGCGCTTCGCGCCAAAACTGGTGCGCTCGCTGGAGCGCGCCATCGCCTTCTGCCAATCCACCTTGTCCTATGGCCGCGCTCAGGAGGCCGCACCAGACCGCCGCATGATCCTGATCGAGCCGGTGGTGCTGGAGGTGCGCGAGACCGCTGGCCTCGCCAACGACGCCTCGATCGCCTGGGTTTCGGCGATCGAGCGCGGGCTTGCGGTCGATGCCGATCCCGACCAGCTGTTCCGCGTGCTGCTCAACCTCGTCCGTAACGCCGCCCAGGCGCTGGAAAGCCATGCCTCGTCCGGCGACGGCGGCGTGCAGCAGATCCGGATCACCGGAAAACGCGAGGGCGCGGTCGCCATCCTGGAGGTTTCCGACACCGGCCCGGGCGTGCCCCAGAAAACCCGGGAGCACCTGTTCGAGGCGTTCCAAACCTCCGGTCGCCCCGGCGGCAGCGGCCTTGGCCTTGCCATCGCCGCCGAGCTCGTCCGCGCCCATGGCGGCGACATCCACCTCGTCGAAGGCACCATCGGCGCCACCTTCCGTATCGTCATCCCCGACCGCCCCGTGGAACTGCTCTCCATCCGCAACGAGCGGGCGCGGGCGTAGCCGGCCAGCCGACAGTCTCTCGTCATTCCGGGACGGCCCAAAGGGACGGGCGCGGAATCAGAGGTTTCGGCGCGAGATTCCGCACTTCTCGCTTGGCGGGGTCACGCTGACGGTCATCTCCTTGCAAAATCTCCCCATCCCGGATCTTGCCAACAGGGACAAGAGCGGCTAGTCAGAGCGCTCTTTCGCACCCCTCCCGGCCCTCCGGGAGATGCGTCGCGGGCCATGCCCGCCATCGCTGCTTGCGAAAAACGCGCCCGTAGCTCAGCTGGATAGAGCATCAGACTACGAATCTGAGGGTCGGACGTTCGAATCGTTCCGGGCGCGCCATTCCTTGACGCCGGTCAGGCAACCGGCATCCGAGATCGCGGATCGGCCGCGCCCTGTCGGGAACCAAATGAAGATATCGCAGGCATTCAAATTCGAGGCGGCGCATCGGCTGCCGAAGGTGCCCGAGACGCACCGATGCAGCCGGCTGCATGGTCATTCCTACCGAGTAGAGGTTCAGCTCGACGGACCGGTCGACCCGCGCACGGGCTTCGTCGTGGACTTTTTCGATCTCGAGAAGTGCTTCGCCGACATCGTGGGCGCGTTGGACCACAGGTGCCTGAACGACGTCGAGGGGCTCGAGAACCCGACGGCCGAGAACATTGCGATCTGGATATGGGACCGGCTGGTGCCGAGCATGCGGCAAATCTCGGCTGTCCGCGTTTACGAAACGGCGGACTGCTGGGCCGAATATCAGGGGCGGTGACGCGCGACGGCGCCGTGGTCAAAATGCGCTCGACATCGTATCCCGAACCGGAGCCTCGCTCGGCTGGGATACGCGTGGTGGCAATCACCGCAGCCCCTGTTCGTCGATCAGGATGCGGTGGATCTCGATGCGTTCCGGTAACTCGATCAGGAATTCCGGATCGCGCGGGAGATGATGCACCTTGATCGGCTCGCCTTTGGTGAAAGCCGTCATGGCCTCGACGTCCGCCCAGTAGGAGATGGTCGTGAACCACGTCTCCTTATCGCGGTCCTCGCGCAGCTGCTGCACGCCGAGCGCCGTCTTCAACAGCGGCGGAATGCCCTCCGCCTGCAGGTAGGCCTGGTAGGCGTCAGCGACCTCGCGGCGAGTACGGCCGCGCCAGATGCGGGCGATGGTCGGTTTGGTCGGCATGGGGGACTCCTTCGGGCGAACGCCGTGCTTCGCATTCTCGTTCCAGCGTCTCCATGTCACGGCCGTCAGCCGTCCCTCGAACTTGGTGCCACATCATTGAGCTGAAGCAATGATGGTCTTCGGCATAAGTGCTCTTCTGAACTCAGCTGACCGCCGCGTGTAATCTGTTTCACACGCAAACGCCCCCAATGACGCTAGACGAATCAGACCGCGCTCTGCGCGGCCTGGTCCGGAGCTGGCGATGATGGCTGCACTGGCAAAAGCACTATCCCGTGCAATGAGAATCACCATCGACGTCGAGACCCTGAAGATCCTCATGATCTTCGCGGGAGCGTGGGCGCTAATCTTCCTCGTTGCCGCCATGATCTACGGACAGGCGCTGAAGGCCGCATTATTCTGAGGTCGCGCCAGTAAAATCGCCCTTCGCCGCGAGACGAGCCCTCGAGGGCCCGCCACAGAGGCGGGCGTCTCGAAGGATGGACACAAAGAACGCTCTGTAACGGCGGGCCGGGCATCATCGAATTGCCATTGCCCAGTCATCCGCGTCGCCCTCTCGGATTGATGCCGGGCTTGCCGCCCCGCAGGAACTTCCACTTTTTCCCGACGTTGAGCAGGCGGCTCGCACGGTCCACCGATGAAGAACTTTGCCAATACCGAGTTTTCCCCCGAGGTGATCGAGCTGATGACCACCGCGCTGGAAGCTGCGATTGCGACCCTGCCGGAGCCCGTGCATTCCTCGCACGTCAATGCACTCGCCGAATCCGTCCTGCGCACGGCCGGTGCGGGTGAGCGCAACCCCGCCGCCTTGCAGAGGATCGCCTTGATGGAATTGCAACTGGCGCCGCGTCATTGATGAGGCCGACATGAGGACAGCAGCTGCTGTGGTCATCGCGCTCTGGGCGACATCATCCGTTGCCGGGGCAGACAGCTGGACGACCTACCGGATTCCGGAATCCGGAACGTCGGCCGACATTCCCGCCTCGCTTTTCACCGAGCCCGCCGGAAAGCCCGACGGATACGGCCAGCAATTTCGCACCTCCGATGGCCGCGCCGATCTCACCGTGCAAGCTGTTCCCAATCAAGGTCTCTCGCCGGCCGAATTTCTCGCCAGGAAGAATCCGCCGTCCGGGATCATCTATAAACGGATCACACCGAGATTTTTCGTAGTCTCCAGCATCAAGCGCGGCAAGATCTGGTACGACCGTTGCAATTTCTCGCGGCGCTACGTCCATTGCGTGCTGATCAATTATCCGGCGGCTGAGAAGCGGCAATGGGACGGCATCGTGACGCGCATCAGCCACAGCCTGAGTGCCGGTTGACCGGAAGACAACACAAACAACACAAAAAAGGCTGCCCGAGCGACTCGGGCAGCAGGTCGTGAGGATGAGCGCGTTTTCTAGCGACGTGGATACTGGTTCGCGACGAAAACGCGTCAAGGAGCTTCAAGACAAGGAGCTTCGGTTCTGATTCAACCAGAACCGATACGCCCTAGCGAGCCGTCGTCGATGTCGTCGACATGGTCGGCTTCGAGCCCGGTACATGCGACATCGACTTGGTGGTCGAGCCGACCTCTTCGCCGGCCTTGACCTTGGTGCGCGTATGCGAGCGGCTGAACGTGCCGCCTTCATGGGCCTGCGCCCGCGCGTTGGAATTCAGCACGGGCCCGTTGCCCTTGTTCATGCTGACGCCGGTCTGGGACTTGCCGTTGACGGAAGCGGCGCTTCCACCGGCCGCGATCGAGGAGCCGGTGCTGCCGGTCGGCGACGTGGACGTGCCGCCGGTGCCGACGGTGGAGGCGGAGGTGCCGCCCGCGGCAGCCGAGCCGCCGCTTCCGCCGGTGACGCTCTTCTGTGCAAGAACCGGCGAAGCGGCAGCAAGCAGGGCCGCGGCCGCCGCGGTCGTGAGTAAGTTTCTCATGTTTCAATCCTCTATAAATTTAGGGTGACGAGGTCGAGATTGTGCAGCCATTGACGGTGATGGTGCTGGCACTGGTGGAGCCAGGACCGCCAGCCGTCGACGACGAGCTCGAGACGTTGCCGCCGCCGGCCTGCACGTGCACCGATGATCCGCCGGCCGAGCTTGAGCTCGACAGCGAACCGCTCGATGAGGTCGATCCGGTCGTGCCTGAACCAGATGAGCCGACCGCGGTAATGCTACCGTCAGCGTGCTTCTCGACCGTCACCTTGCAGGTCTCGCCCGAAGCCGTCTTTCCTGTCTTTTCCATGGTTGTTGCCTGAGCCGCGCCGCTCATCAAAGCCAACGCTGCGATCGCTATGATTGATCTGTTCATGCGCGTCCTCCTCCAACAAAGACGAAGGAGCGGCATTGCTGCCGCTCCGGGTAAAGGCTCAATCCTTGTCCTTCTTCATCTCGTCCTTGTGGTGGCCTTTGCCCTTCTCCATGCCCATGTCGCTGGCATGGCCCGCAGACGAGCCGGCCGCGCCGACCGTCGAGCCGCTCTTGCCGCCGCCGGCCGAAGAGCCGCCGGTGCCGACCGTCGATGCGGAGTTGGAGCCCGAGCCAGCCGCCGAGCCGCCGGTGCCGACGCTTGACGAACTCTTGCCGCCACCAGCCGACGAACCGCCGGTGCCGAGCGTCGAGGCCGAGCCGCTTCCCGAGCCGCTGCCGGCCGCGGAGCCACCGGTACCGACAGTCGAACTGCTGGTGCCGCCGCCTGCAGACGAGCCGCCAGTGCCCAGCGTTGACGCGGAGCCTGATCCGCTGCCCGAGCCTGCTGATGAACCGCCGGTTCCGACCGTCGAGTTGCTGGTGCCGCCGCCGGCCGAAGAGCCGCCGGTGCCGACCGTCGAACTCGATTGCGCAACAGCGAGTGCCGTGCCGGCCAACAGCGCGGCCGCAGCCGCGGAAAGCTTCAGGATCCTCATGTCCATTTCCTCCAGGGTTTCCAAAAACAAATCGCCAAATCAGGCACGGGATAAATTGGCAAACACGCAAACGTTCCTTGCGTCGGACACGTTGACGCTCTTGCGCAACCTGAAGTGAAGTTCCGCGATCCGCGAACACGGCCACGCATCCTCTTATTCATCTGGCGTTCATCTGGAGCGAGCGCGAACGGCTGCGCGCCTCTTGCGCCGCGATCACGCTGCATCAGCACATCTCAGAATGCCCCGACCATCACCTGGCGATCGTAGAGTCGACGTGAGGACGCCGAGCGAGCTGCGCGATTTGAACGGAGACCGGCTGCTCGCGTCGTGGCGCGCTGAGGTGCGGGCGTGTTCGTGTCTGGCTTCCGCGGTTCAGCCATCGCCAATGCGTTGCTCGTAACGTGGCCCGGCGGATCGGCGGCGAGCAGAGGCGAAGAGACGGTGGCGGCGATCTGAGTGGACGTGTCGAAGATGATTTTTTCAGGCAAGGCTCGTGCGGAGTGGATGCGAATGATGCTTCTGTCGACCTCCGGGCCGACGGAGCGCTCGCCAAGTGGCGGCAGATTGCGATCGAGTGCGAAGAGCAGCGCCACGACCAATGCGCCTGCAAACAGGAAATATCGAATGATGGGCATCGGGCCCCCTACCGCGAAATGAAAGCAGGATGCACGGCGAGCCGCTCCTCCACGGCCCGCCGCGCGGCGCAGTTAATCCACCTCCTGGACCACCATGCGGGTCTCGGGGTCCACCAGCATGACCCGGTTACCCGAATAGACGTAGCGATACTTCGTCAGCGACGGGCCCCAATCGGCCGGCACGCTGGCGAGCTCGACGTCGCGCGGGACCGGCGAGCCGACCACGATCTTTTCGCGGGTCTCGACCGGACGGATCTTGTGCTCGGTGACGTAAGATCGAATCTTGGTGCGGTATTCCGGCTCGATCTGCACGGTCGCGCCGTGTCCGGCCCCGGTCGTCGTGGTGACGGTGGTTTGCGCCATCGCGCTCGTCGACACGAGCAGAGCGGCGGCCGAAATCAGCATGAACTTCTTCATCGCATTCTCCCTCGCCGCTTGATGCGGCGCTGCGATGAACTCGCCATCAGCTCGGCCGTTCCGCAGGAACGCGGAACGTTTGCCGTTTTTTCCTGTTTCTTCCTCGGGAGCAGTTATTCGGAGGAGAGGATAATGCCTGTATTGATTCTCTGGGCCGTGCCGGCGATCCTGGTTGTCGGCGGTGGCATCTATCTCATTGGCCACATGCACTAAATGCAAAGGCCCCGGTTTCTGAATGCAAGAAGCCGGGGCTGCATAGCTGCAAGGAATTCTCGACGACCTCGTCAGCCCTACGTCGCCCGCTTTCTAAAAACTGAACGGCATCGTACGAGCGACAGCTGCCGGTCGTTTGCCTCACCGCCACCGCAGCGCCGGCGCCACCTGAGTCAGGATCGCCTCGAGCGCATGCGCGCAATAGGCGACGCCAAGCTGGTTGGGAATCGTCAGCAGCAACGTGTCCGCTTCCGCGATCGCCTCGTCCTGGCGCAGTTGCTCGATCAGCACGTCAGGCTCCGCCGCATAGGAGCGGCCGAAGATCGCGCGGGTGCGCGGGTCGATGAAGCCGATCTGATCCTCCCCTCCGCGCTCCCCGCCGAAATAAGCGCGGTCGCGATCGTCGATCAGCGCGAAGATGCTGCGGCTCACCGATACACGCGGCTCGCGGCTGTGCCCCGCCTCTTTCCACGCCGCGCGATAGGCGCGGATCTGCGCCGCCTGCTGCACATGAAAAGCCTCGCCGGTCTCGTCGTTCTTCAGCGTCGAGCTCTGCAAGTTCATGCCGAGCTTTGCTGCCCACACCGCGGTGGCGTTCGAGCCGGCGCCCCACCAGATGCGTTCGCGCAAGCCTTGCGCATGCGGCTCGAGGCGCAACAGCCCGGGCGGATTGGGAAACATCGGCTGCGGATTGGGCTCGGCAAAACCCTCGCCGCGGAGCAGGTCGAGGAAGACTTCCGCGTGGCGCCGACCCATGTCGGAATCGCTCTGGCCCTGGGCCGGGCGATAGCCAAAATAGCGCCAGCCGTCGATCACCTGCTCGGGCGAGCCGCGGCTGATGCCGAGCTGGAGCCGCCCTCCGGCGATGAGGTCGGCGCTTCCTGCGTCCTCCACCATGTAGAACGGGTTCTCGTAACGCATGTCGATCACGGCCGTGCCGATCTCGATCCTGCTGGTCTTGGCGCCGACGGCGGCGAGCAGCGGAAAGGGTGATGCGAGCTGCCGGGCGAAATGGTGGACGCGGAAATAGGCGCCGTCCAAGCCGAGCTGTTCCGCCGCAACCGCAAGCTCGATCGATTGCAGCAGCGTGTCCGCGGCCGAGCGGGTCTGTGACTGCGGCGAGGGCGTCCAGTGTCCGAAGGACAAGAATCCAATCTTTTTCATGGAGGCAAAGTAAGTATGATCGCAGGAGTTTGCGATACGGCTGGAGGAAAGTTGGACAGAGCGGAAGGCGTGTACTCGCAAGTGCCGCCCTTTGGGGAGAAGCAGACCTAAGCAGACAACGCCGTCATTTCGCAGTTTGACCCATCGCAGGCGTTCGGGCCTCTGGGGTCGGCGTCGCGTTTTGACGCTGAACAGACGACTAAATGTTGCCGACAGCGACGCATTTGGAAAACATCTTCGCCCGACAGCCCAGAGCCGAGGCCCCGTCATCGCTCTGCATGGTCTCGCCATGCCTGCGCAGCGTCTAGCGCCGCTTCCCAATAAGACGATGCGGGCATCCGGTGCTCGCGTAAAATTACGGCCAAATGCCGGATAGAAGCTAACGCACCGGCACGACGCGGGTCATCTTGCTGTGCTGGCCTAAGGTCTTGCATTAGATTGTTGAGCAATATTGCTGCTTGATCTTCGCAGGTCTCCCGCGCTTCTTGCAATATCAGGAGCGCGTAACGCGCCTCTACGTACTGGCTCATTATCGTCGCCTGAATTCAACCGACGGAGACCGAAAATCTTGCCTCTGTGCTGGTAATGTCCCTTACCTGCCGCAAAGAGGCGCAGACCGGAGCACCGGTTGTTGCCTTCCGGCAGCGGCCCTATTTCGCAGGCAACTGGCGCTTCCCGTGAGCCTCCCCGCGCTCGCACTTTCCTCCAGTTCTCTCCGCCTTCTGCTCGGCTAAAAGCACTTGCGCTCGCAACTGTTCCAACTCGGCAAGTTGAAAAACGAGCGCTTCAAGGCGGTCGTGAAGAACTACAACTTCGTGCGCGCGGACGTAGTGCATTGCCAGCCCCTCTTCTTTTAAGACTTGCCCGTTCGCTGGACCCGCGGGAAAATCTGGCAACTTCGGCCATGGCACGCATTTACATACAGCAAGGTGTATCGCACCAAGGCCAGTTAGCCGGGGCACCCGCCGCATCGCATGCTTCGTGTCTGATGCTGGAGAACCTGGAACAATCCTTCGCTAAGCATCTCGGTTCTTGCGCCGGTTGGAACTGCGTTGTTCGACTTATCGGTTGGCCAGGCCATCGAGTTCCAAGCGCCAGGCCAAAACAGGCGACCATGGAGGGTACTCGGCGTGTCGAACTGAAGGAGGCGTTGGCATGCGCCATGGTTCAGCTAAACAGGCCGCCTTAACAGTCATCGATATCACCGTCGTTCTGGCTGTCGTACTACCTGGCAACCTTCTTCAGGGCTTTAAGTCCAACTGAACTGCCCTCTCGATCTATAATCGAGCTGGGCACCCACCGCTGCTTACCCACGGCTCTTTCAAGGCGCACTGCGGGAAGATCTTTGATGGTTGTTCTGCACTGGATGAGTCCGATTGTGGGCCGAATGCGAAGTCGGGTCTCACCGTTCAGCCATCTCCTCGTCAGGGCAAACCGGAAATGGCACTCCAGCTGCCCAATAGGCGCTTTTGACCCGGAGCGGAAGTTCCGCGTTTCGACGCGCAACGCAATCTTTACCATGGGCTCGTCGCAAGCCGGAAGGATCAACTTGGGGGGTGCCGCGGATTGCAAGGATGCATAAGTGATCAGTATGAGCAAAGGCATCCCAACCGGCAAAACTTATCTCGGGTTCGCCTTGCTCTGGCAGGTCGTGTTCTTCGTCGCGTGGTGTATCGTCTTTTTTGAGGCTGGTTACTTCGCGACCACAATGGTTGTGATCCTGCTCACCGCGTATGGGTTCTTCCGACATGCCAGATCGATTGGCCGTCGCGCAAAGCAAGTCATTCGGCCGCCAACGCCTGAGCTTCGCCGATGGCTCTCGATCACGTCAGAGCGCCGAGACGCTATCAACGGCGGTCCTCGCTATTAAACGGCTGGTTCTGACCCTGAACGGACGTTGGGTCGGTGTGCCCTCGTCAGAGTGCGACTGTTTCCTCGACAACATGTTTCAGCGGCGTCCCCTCAGCGGACAGCGTCATTCGCAGTTTGAGCTCGCCACCTTTCACCGCCCCGCTACGCACTAGATTCTCGATTTCACGCTGCGATGTAACTCCGACATGCTTCAGAAACTTACGGATAGCCATATTGAAGCGGTCTTCATCGAACTCGGCGGTCATGGCTTTTCTCCCTGATCGGCTGGGCAAAGCCTAACACATTGGCGATCCCGTGTTTACAGCCCCCAAGTCCCGGACTAGAGATCAATGATCGGGACGTTCATTCGCCCGTTGCTTCTGGGCATCGTGGCGAGTTCAATCTTGTTGCCGGGACTGGCTGCGATCTTGGTCATCTCAGTGGTCAAGGTTTGACGACGCGAGTAAGCCGCCTCGCTTCGCGGCGTCGCTCGTCAGAATGTCGCCTGTTGGCCTGCTGAAGACCGAATGCTCCATCCGTAAGTCTGCTCGCTGGGACTAACTGGACATAGTTCGGCCCCAGCGCGATCGCTGCTCGTGACCCGGAGCGGGCATCTATGGGCGCGTGCCGTCGGCAAGATGCATGCTCTGCTAGCCGACTACTCGCCTCCATTAGAGTGCATGCGCCGTTGGCTTAGATCGGTCTGGTGCGCAACTGTCCCTGGAAATGGTATTTTCCAAGCGGTATGCCCCGCGTGCGCAGGATGTTGTACGCTGTGACAGCATGGAAATAGAAGTTGGGTAGTGAGTACGAGAGGAGGAAAGTCTCTGGCGTGAGGGCCAATGTCCGCGGGACCCAGCCCGAAGTTGTGGGATTGTCCACGTCGAGCGGCTGATAGATTTCGATGTCCAGATTCTTGCCGGACCAACTATTGACCTCATCGGGTGAGAACGCTTCCAGCGCCACTATTGCGTGGCCGACCATCGTTCGTAGGTCGGCAAACGGCATCGCGCCGACCAGGGGCGGTGGGGCGAACACGCCGGTCTTCACAGCCTCCATCCCCCATATTGCATGATGCGTCAGGGCTTCGATCTGGAAGTGAAAAGGTGCCATGTCGGGGAAGAGGCGGGCCTTCACAACTTCTTCCAGGCCGGCCCCGGTCTCGGCGCAATGTTTGGTCGTGCGGTCGAGAAAGCCTCCGACGGCCCTAGCGGTCTGCAGGAAAGTCGGAACGCTGAGGTCGTAGAGTGATGTCGCAACCTGTGCCATGGTGAAAATTGTATCATAGAGCGGACAACTTAACACCAACTGCTGGCTCTCGCGCCGATGCACCCTCTTGGCCTGTAGCTGCCTCGCCCGACCATGCAACGACCGTCTGCTTTGAGGTGGAGAGCGGATTAGGGGCGTGAAGTCTCTTCGCTTCAGCATGTGGCCCTTAGCTGACTTCCAAAGGCGAACCGGCCAGGTCTGCTTTCGAAGGCAGAACGGACGCAGCCTGCTTGGGGGCTGATCGATAAATGCACGCCCTAGCGCCTCGGATTTGGTGTCGGCCGTGTTGACGAAGCTGTGACGGCTCGGGCGTGGACCACCAGCCGCGAAGGGTGAAGCCGGTGTCACACGGTGCCAAAGTGCTAATTCCCCGGGGAGTATATCCCCCTGCACGCGTCGAACAGGCGTGTGACAGCCTGCGCGCGGGACGCGGTGTGAAGCTCGAGGATATCGATGCGGGCAGAGACCGGGCTCGCTCTATCCCGCCTGCCCAATGATGCCATCATGCGCCTGTGTTGCCCGACGGGGCAACGACTTTTTGCCCGACGGGTCAGCGTCTCTGCAAGGTGTCCAAGCCATTGATCCCGCTAGGGGCGGCTACTGTGCATGGGGTTGTTTTCGACATTTTTTGTTGCGGGGGGCACGAAAGCTCCCTCGTCCCGCTACTTCATCACCCGCACGCCCTTGGTTGTAAACCGCTGCGTCCTGCCGCCGGGGCGCACCGGGCGCTTCGTGCCGGCGGCCTTGCCGGTGCCGGGGGGCTGGTGCGCGGGGACGAGCTGGTGGGGCTGCGAGCCGATCAAATCGGCGCGGCCCATCTCCTTCAGCGCCTCGCGCAGCACCGGCCAATTGTCGGGGTCGTGGTAGCGCAGAAACGCCTTGTGCAGGCGGCGCTGGCGCAGGCCCTTGATCGCCTCGACCTTGTCGCTGCCGCCGTGGCGGACGCCGCGCAAGGGGTTGACGCCGGTGTGGTACATCGCGGTGGCGGTCGCCATCGGCGAGGGCAGGAAGGTCTGCACTTGATCTGCGCGATAGCGGTTCTTCTTCAGCCAGAGCGCGAGATTCATCATGTCCTCGTCGGTCGTGCCGGGATGTGCCGCGATGAAATAGGGGATCAAATAATATTTCTTGCCGGCCTGCTCGGCGGCTTCATCGAACATCCGCTTGAAGCGGTTGTAGGCGCCGATGCCCGGCTTCATCATCTTGTCGAGCGGGCCGCGCTCGGTATGTTCCGGCGCGATCTTCAAATAGCCGCCGACGTGATGGGTGACGAGCTCCTTGATGTATTCGGGGCTCTCGACCGCGAGATCGTAGCGCACGCCGGAGGCGACCATCACCTTCTTGATGCCGCGGGTCTCGCGCACCTTGCGATAGAGCCGGATCAGATCGTCATGCGAGGTGTTGAGGTTCGGACATATCTCGGGGAAGACGCAGGACGGCCGCCGGCACGCCGCCTCGACCTTCGGATCCTTGCACGCCATCCGGTACATGTTGGCGGTAGGGCCGCCGATGTCGGAGATCACGCCGGTGAAGCCCGGCGTCTTGTCGCGGATCTTCTCGATCTCGCGCAGGATCGAGCCCTCCGAACGGTTCTGGATGATGCGGCCCTCATGCTCGGTGATCGAGCAGAAGGTGCAGCCGCCAAAGCAGCCGCGCATGATCGTCACCGAGAACTTGATCATCTCCCAGGCGGGGATCTTTGCATCACCGTAGGACGGATGCGGCGCGCGCGCGTAAGGCAGGTCGTAGACCGCGTCCATCTCCTCGGTGGTGAGCGGGATCGGCGGCGGGTTCAGCCAGAGATCGCGATCGCCGTGACGCTGCACCAGCGGCCGCGCATTGCCGGGATTGCTCTCCCGGTGCAGCACGCGTGAAGCGCGCGCATAGGCCTCGCGGTCCTGCTCGACCTGCTCGAGGGCCGGCAGGCGGATCACCGTGGAGCCTTTTTGGCGCGATGCGCCTTCATCGGCGGAGTCGAGATCGTCGGCGTGCAGCTCAGTGTAATCCGCAGGGACCTTGCGGAACAGCGCGACGCCCCTGATGTCGTCGAGCTCGCGCGGCGCTTCGCCGGCGGCGAGCCGCTGCGCCACTTCGACGACGGCGCGCTCGGCATTGCCGTAGAGCAGAAGGTCCGCCTTGGCATCGGCCAGCACCGAGCGGCGCACCTTGTCGGACCAGTAATCGTAATGCGCGATCCGGCGCAGCGAGGCCTCGATGCCGCCGAGCACGATCGGGACGTCCTTGAACGCCTCGCGGCAGCGCTGGGCGTAGACGATGGTGCAGCGGTCCGGCCGCTTGCCGCCTTCGCCGCCGGCGGTATAGGCATCGTCATGGCGCAGGCGGCGGTCCGCGGTGTAGCGGTTCACCATCGAATCCATGTTGCCGCCGGTGACGCCGAAGAACACGCGCGGCTGGCCCAATGCCCTGAACGGCTCGGCCGAGTGCCAGTCCGGCTGCGCGATGATGCCGACGCGAAAACCTTGCGCCTCGAGCAGCCGGCCGATGATCGCCATGCCGAAGCTCGGATGATCGACATAGGCATCGCCCGTCACCAGCACGATGTCGCAGGCATCCCAGCCGAGCGCATTCATCTCGGCACGGCTCATGGGGAGGAACGGTGCCGGCTTGCGCGGGCGCGCCTGTGTCATCAGAGGCTTTTCGACGGTGACGATCTGGGTGTCCATACGGATAGGCATAGGGCTCCGGGCGGGTGAATACAACCGATCGATGCGCGGCCTTTGCCGATGTCTCGCCGATGCAGCTTGGCGGCATCGTCATGACGAGTTGAGCGCGGAGTTCCAGCCTCGCGGCCGCCCAGATCGGGTGGCGCCCGCGGGAACCAATCGCCGCTGCGAACATTCTGGTTCAGGGTTCTAACCGGGCCCGAGTCGCGCGCGCCTCCACCATCTCGGCGTTCGTGACGTCGCCTCTGGCGATGGGGGAATTGTGAGCACCGTCATAGAGAACTTGCTGATGCGGAAGCAGAAGCTCGTGGAACAGCTCGAGACAGCGCAGTCGGTCGAAGACCGCGACAGGCTCGAGCACCAGCTCGAACAGATCAACACCGCGCTGGATTTTCTGGACAGGCCGGGACCGGCGGAGGAGCCGTGACGACGCTCAATCCACCCTCGGCGCCTCCATCTTCATCTTCACCGCCTCTACTTTCAGCGCCTCTACTTTCAGCGCCTTGGCATAGACCACGCCCGAATTGGTGATGTGCGTCGTCATCAGTGCTTCGAAGGAGGCTTGCTCGCCGCGTGCGAACAGATCGAGCAGCCTGCGATGCTCGTCGAAGGACGAGCGGGTGCGCACGTCGATCGGCGAGGTCAAATTGGTGCGGAGCGCGGCGACGCGGCCGGAGACGAGCTGATAGGATTCGGCGAGGTAGCGGTTGCCGCAACGGGCGAACAGCGCCTCGTGAAAAGCGGCGTCGGCGCGGCCATAGGCGATGTTGTCTCTTGCCGCGATCGCCGGCTCCATCGCGGCGATCGCTGCGCTCATCGCCGCGACAGCACCGTCGCGGTCGTGGCGGAAGGCGAACTCAGCGGCCTTCGGCTCGAGCGCGATGCGGAAGGTGCAGAGCGCATGGATGTCCTCCGCGCTCGGCGTGAATACGAAGCTGCCGACCTGCGGCCGGATCACCACGAGGCCTTGCGCCTGCAGCTGGCCCATCGCTTCGCGCACCGGCGTGCGGCTGACGCCGAAGGAATTTGCCACCATCTCCTCGGAGATGGCGGCGCCGAGCGCGAACTCACCGTCGATGATGGCCTGGCGCAGCCGCTGCATCACCCGCTGCGACAGCGATTTCGGCGTATCGAGCTTCAGCGATTTCATGGGCTGTTCGGTCAGATCACCTTGCCGGGATTGAGCAGATGCTCGGGATCGAGCGCGGCCTTCAGCGTGCGCATCAGCGCGATCTCAGGCTCGCTCCTGGCGTGATCCAGCCATTTCTTCTTCAGCGTGCCGATGCCGTGCTCGGCGGAGACGCTGCCGCCCATCTCGCGCACGAGACCGTAGATGATCGCGTCCATTTCCTCCTTCGGCTGCTGCGCGACGGAGAGACCCGTGACCCAGGAGACGAGATGCAGATTGCCGTCGCCGATATGGCCGTAATAGACGCTCTCGCAGCCCTTGATGCCATCGGCGAGTGCGGCCTTGCAGCGCGTCGCGAACTCGTCCATCCGCGCCACCGCCAGCCCGATGTCGTAGGAGATGTGCGGCCCCAGCACCTGGCCGAACTCGGCACAGATGTCGCGCACGCGCCAGAACGCTTGCGTTTGCGCCAGCGATTGCGCCACCGCCGCGTCAGTCAGCAGCCCGCGCTCCATGAGCTCTTCGAGCCAGGTCTGGAAGCGCGGCGCGTCGATGCTCTCGTCGGTGCCTTGCGCCTCGACCAGCACGTAGAGGCCGTGGCCTGCTGCGACCGGCGGCTTCACGCCGGCGCGAATCGTGATCACGTCCCAATAGTCCGGCCACATCACCTCGAAGGCCGACAGCAGCGGCCCGAGCCCGCTGCGTGCGGCGCCGAGCAGCGCGATCACCGCGGCATAGTCCTTCAGCGCGCAGAGCGCAGCCATGGTCGAACGCGGTTTTGGAAACAGCCGCAGCACCACGCGGGTGATGATGCCGAGCGTGCCTTCCGAGCCGATGAAGAGATGCTTCAGATCGTACCCGGCGTTGTTCTTTATCAGCTTGTTGAGATTGGTGATGATGGTGCCGTCGGGCAGCACCACTTCGAGCCCGAGCACAAGCTCGCGCGTCATGCCGTAACGGATCACGCGGTTGCCGCCGGCATTGGTCGAGAGATTGCCGCCAATGGCACAGGAGCCGCGCGAACCGAGATCGAGCGGAAAGAAGAAGCCGGCCTCATCTGCGGCCTTCTGGATCGTCTCCAGCGGCGTGCCTGCCTTCACCGTCATCGTTGCCGACGCAGGATCGATCTCCTCGATGCCGGTCATGCGCTCGAGCGAGATTGCGACCCAGCCTGTTTCGGGCGATGCGCCGCGGCACAGCCCGGTCAATCCGCCCTGCGGCACGAAGGGAAGCCGCGCCTGCCGGCAGACCAGAATCGCATCGGCAACGCCCTGCGCATCGAGCGGACGGATCACCGCGCGCGGCGTTTGCGGCAGGCTTGCGCTCCAATCGTTGCAATTGCGCGCCGGCACGTCGCTGCCGGTCAGCACCGCGGCCGCGCCGAGCTTGTCGCGAAGTGCGCAGAGCAACTGGTCGGGAAGCTCAATGTTGGGCGCCATGTCCATGCGAGACCTCCTCACGATCTGCGGCCGCCGATCGCCGCGGGATTGCGTTCGCCTTGTATGTAAGGTACATCAGAAGAAGTAAAGCAAAAACACCGCTTCGACAGGCCTGAAGATCGCGAGAAATCAGGGGCTTAGTCTGAAGCGCAGCAATGGGTGGTATCATGATGGAGGCAATTCGCGGGTTCTGGGTGGCATCAGTGACGCCCCTGGCGACGGACGGCAGCGTGGACAGCACAAAGCTCGCGGCTCATGCCAAGCAACTCTTCAGTAGAGGGATCGACGGTGTCGTGCTGTTCGGCACCACTGGCGAGGGCACCTCGTTCAATGCCGCCGAACGTATCGCGACCATCGAAGCCGTGCTCAAGGCCGGCGTCGCGCCGGAACGTATCGGCATCGGCGGCGGCTTCCCCGCCATCACCGACGGCATCGCATTGACGCGCGCCGTGCTCGGCCTCGGCCTGCGTCACGTCCTGTTGCTGCCGCCTTACGTCGATCGCAACGTCACCCCTGAAGGCATCGAGGATGCCTTCGCCGCGATCATCGACGGCGTCGGCGACGATCGCCTGCGCGCCTCGCTCTATCATATTCCGCAGGTCTCGGGCGTCGCGATCCCGACCAGTGTCGCTGCGAATCTGCGCAAGCGCTACGGCAAGCTGATTGCGGGCCTGAAGGACTCCAGTGGCGACTTCAAGCAATTCCAGGCGTTCCGCAACGCCGCGCCCGACCTCGCGATTACTGTCGGCAACGAAGCCGACATCGCCCGTGCGATCGCCGCCGGCGGTGCCGGCACCATCTGCGGCATGGCCAATGTCGTGCCGGAGCTGGTCAAGGCCATGGTCGACGGCAAGGATGTCGAAGCGCGCATGCAAGCCGCGATCGACGTCGTGGTCAAGACGCCATCTCTGGTCGCGACGCTGAAGGCCATTCTCGCGGCGCAGACAGGCGATACCAGCTGGCTGCGTGTGCGTCCGCCGCTCCGCGCGTTGTCCGACGGCGCCGCGTTCCAGCGAAAGCTCGATGAACTGATGGCTCCCGCTGTCGCGTGAGATCACGCAGAATCGCGACGGGCCCACGGTGAACAACTGGTCTCCGCGGAGCGCTAAGCCAACAAAACTTTTGGCGAGAGGATTGTCGCCAACGTGCTCGACATCCATCGCGGCGCCATCCTGGGGCGGCCGGGCAAGGTCGCCTTCATGATCGCCGCGGCTTTAATGCCGTTGTTCTCGGTCACGGGCATGTTGCTCTACCTGTCCCG
This sequence comes from Bradyrhizobium sp. 147, assembly GCF_023073935.1. Classification (NCBI taxonomy): domain Bacteria; kingdom Pseudomonadati; phylum Pseudomonadota; class Alphaproteobacteria; order Hyphomicrobiales; family Nitrobacteraceae; genus Bradyrhizobium; species Bradyrhizobium sp. 147. The sequence continues at coordinate 116,656 of NZ_JADPKL010000089.1, forward strand.
CCGCAGGCTTCGGCGCCCGGCGCAGCCGCCGCCCGGCCGGCTCGTTCCGGGCGAGTGAGGTTCAGCGTTCAGCGGCTCCCGAACAGTCCGTCTTAAGGACATGACGAGCTGGGTATTGCCGCTGCGACTAAGAAACACTTGTGTGCGGTTTCGCGAAATGGTTCGATCCTCATGATACACGCTAAGGTCGTGAGGGGGCTTGATGGCGCGATCCGAACGAGACGAACTTGAACAAGCGGCGCTGCCTGCGGTGCTCGTTCGACGTAGCGATCTGCCCGTGCCCCTTGCTCATCCTTCGCGAAGCTTCTTCGGCGGTCTTCCCAAGCTGCCCCCGCAATTCGAATGGCCGACGGCGGAAGTCAGAGCAAACGAAACCTTGGAGACAGTTGCGCTCACGTTCGTGGCTCAAATTGACTTGGCCGAACTGCCCGGTTCAGGTTGGTCGCCGCTTCCGAAACGCGGCACACTCTATTTCTTTTGCAGTTCGGTATTCGTCGGCGAGGGGCGTCCACCTTGCCGTGTCCTCTATGGTCCGAGCGACGGTGGCGCTTATCCTGACCGTGCGCCGCCGCCAAATTTGATGCCGCTGGCCGGCACTGATGGTGATTACCAAGTCAAATGGCTCGACCCCAACTTCGATTTTCATTCCAAGGTCGAGTTCAAATATCCGATCTCCTTCCGGTTATTCCGCGACTTCTACTTCCGCGAGGACGCAGTCGGAGGTGAGCTTATGGTGGAAGAATTATGCAAGGCTTTGGGTCCGGGGGAGCCGCCGGAGAGTGATCTGCTTCAATTCCGAGGTGCGGCCAAATACGAGAAGGACGAGGATTGGCCCTTCAACTGGCTACTGATCACTTACGTGGTTCGGTCGGTATTGTCGCACGTCCAACGCGATCTGACGCGTGGATACTACGGCAAGCCGCTCACCGACGAAGCAACCATGGAATTGAAGCGGCTTCGCGCTGGTGCCGTCGGGTGGCTCGAGCGGTGTCGGGCGCTCACCCAGATGGATGGCATCGATTTGGACACAAAAGCGAGCTTCAGATCCTGGTGGTTCGATGTCGTGCGAGCCTACGAGAAGCTGGACGGGCAAGTGCGCACATACGCGAGCGAACTCCCGAGGGACCTGGGCAACGCCATCAACCACACGATTCGTTGCATGGCGACCCAACGTGCCGATGGTTGCGATGACGTCCCTCTCAGCTATGTTGCGAATCTCGCGCGGCAGAATCACTGGAAGACGCCAACTGTCGAAGAAGGGCAGCGCCGCCACTTCAGCACGGCGCTTCATCAGATGCTGGGGTATGGCAGCGGCCCGCAGGATGCGACCGAGGAGCATCTGGAAGACATGTTGTTGCTCCAGATACAAGGCGATCTTGCGTTCTTTGATTGGCACTCCGACGTCGGCGGTGTGCTGCATTTTTGGATCGATCGGGATGCTCTTGCCCGGCGCGATTTTTCGCAGGTCGTCGCCACATACGAATGCGACTAGACGGATCTACGCGGCGAATTCGCGATTCTCCTGCTCTCCGATATGGCTGGCCAACACCGCTGCAATGGTTCAAAAGCTTCCGGCCCACATATCGAGTCCATGCCATGAAGCTCCCGACCGTCACTCCCGCCGAGATCCGCCGCTCGTTGCTGCTGCGTGAAGAAATCGCGCTGCTCGATCTCAGATACGAGGCGGCGTTCGCGACTGGCCATCCGCTGTTCGCTGCTAACATGGCTGCCGACCGGATCGCGGTCGAAGCCGAGGTCAGGCTGCCGCGCAAGGACGTGGCGATCGTGCTCTATGATGATGGGGAAGAGCTGGTTGCGACCGGCGCCGAACGTCTGGCCGCGCTCGGCTACAGCAACATCAGCGTGCTCGATGGTGGGCTGAAGGCCTGGCGCAAGGCCGGTTACGAGGTGTTCGAGGACGTCAATTCCTATTCAAAAGCATTTGGCGAACTGGTCGAGGCGCGCCGCCACACGCCTTCCCTCAGCGCCGACGAGGTGGCAAGACTCATTGCCGAGAAGGCCAACATCGCCATTCTCGACGTTCGCCGCTTCGACGAATATGCGACCATGAACATTCCGGGCTCGGTCAGCGTGCCGGGCGCGGAGCTGGTGCTGCGCGCGGGCAGCGCCGCGCCCGATCCCGCCACCACGATCATCGTCAATTGCGCCGGCCGCACGCGCTCGATCATCGGCACCCAGTCGCTGATCAATGCCGGCGTGCCCAACAAAGTGTGCGCGCTGCGCAACGGCACAATCGGCTGGACGCTGGCGCGGCACAGGCTCGATCACGGCGCCGACAGGCGCGGCGCGATCGGGCCGTTCGAAGGCGGCCCCGCCAATGCCCGCGACGTGGCCTATCGCGCCGGCGTTCGTCATATCGGCGCGAGCGAGGCGGCGGCGCTTGTCGCGCAGGCCGAGCGCACGCTCTATCGCTTCGACGTGCGCGATGCCGAGGAATATGCGGCCGGCCATCTTCCCGGCTTCCGCCACTATCCTGGCGGTCAGCTCGTCCAGGAGACCGACATGGCCGCGCCGGTGCGTGGGGCGCGCATCCTCCTGACTGACGACAAGGGCGTCCGTGCCGACGTGACGGCGTCCTGGCTCGCGCAGATGGGCTGGGAGGTCTATGTGCTCGAAGGCGGCTATGACGGTGCGCTCGAGATCGGCCCGTCGCGCGTATTGCCGAAGCCCGATCCGGCAAATCGTTACCGCCGCCCCTATGAAGGCACCGACGTCGCGGAAGGTGCGATGCAGGCCTATCTGAACTGGGAGTACGGCCTGGTCGAGCAGCTCCGCCGGGACGGAACGCACGGGTTTTATGTGATCTGAGTCTGTTGCCCGTCACCCTCTCGGATGGCGGAATTGCTGACGCAAGCATGACGGGCGCCCGCCATCTTCTCCCCGTATCTAGGCCCTATTGTGCCGCGCACCGTCCGCGGTCTATGAGCTGCGGCAAAGGTGCTACTTACGGAGATACAATGCCAGCCCCAGGCCAAAGCCCCGAGCGGAATGCGAAGGCGCTGCTGCTCGAAGGCGTCAATGATAGCGCAGTCGACCTATTCAAAAGCGCGGGCTTCACCAATGTCGAGCGCCTGACCAAGGCGCTGGACGGCGAGGATCTCCGGCGGGCGCTCAAGGGCGTGTCGCTGCTCGGCATCCGCTCGCGCACCCAGATCACCGATGAGGTGCTTGGGGCCGCCGACCAGCTTCTCGCGGTCGGCTGCTTCAGCGTCGGCACCAACCAGGTCGATCTGACGGCGGCGCGCAAGCGCGGCATTCCCGTGTTCAATGCGCCGTTCTCCAACACGCGCAGCGTCGCCGAGCTCGTGATCGGCGAGATCGTGATGCTGCTGCGGCGGATCTTTCCGCGCTCGGCGTCGGCGCATGGCGGCGGCTGGGACAAGTCGGCGACCGGCAGTCGCGAGGTGCGCGGCCGCACCCTTGGCATCGTCGGCTACGGCAATATCGGCTCGCAGCTCTCGACGCTCGCCGAGGCCATGGGCATGCGCGTGATCTATTTCGACCGCACCGACAAGCTCCGTCACGGCAACACCGAGCCGGTCGAGAGACTGGAGGAGCTGCTGGCGCAGAGCGACGTCGTCAGCCTGCACGTGCCCGAGACGCCGGAGACCGCCGGCATGATCGGCGAGAAGGAGCTGCGGGCGATGAAATCAGGCTCGTTCCTGATCAACAACAGCCGCGGCACCGTGGTCGATCTCGATGCGCTCGCGCGCGCCTTGCGCGACGGCCATCTCGCTGGCGCGGCCGTCGACGTGTTTCCGGTCGAGCCGTCCTCGAACGCGGATCGCTTCAACAGCCCGATGCAGGGCCTCGAGAACGTCATCCTCACGCCGCATATCGGCGGCTCGACCGAGGAGGCGCAGGAGCGGATCGGTGGTGAGGTTGCGCGCAAGCTGGTCGACTATTTCATCACCGGCTCGACCATGGGCGCGGTGAACTTCCCGGAGGTGCAGTTGCACTTGCGGCCCTCTGGCGCGCGCTTCAGCCACGTCCATCGCAACGTACCCGGCATGCTGCGGCGCCTGAACGAAGTCTTTCTCCAACGCGACATCAACATCGCTGCGCAATATCTGGAGACCGCCGGCGATCTCGGCTACGTCGTGCTCGATGCCGACTTGGCCGGTCAGGATTCGGCAGCGCTGCTCCAGCAGATCCGCAGCCTCGAGGGCACGGTCGGCGCGCGGCTGGTGTTCGAGCACTAGCGCATCATTGACGGCCGGCGGTAGGTCGCCTTCAATGCGGCCTCCTGACGGATCGAACGAGAACAGAAAACAGGGGGAACCATGGCGCAAATGCGTGCGAAGCTCCGTGCGCTGCTCGTAGGGACGGCGGCTGCATTGATTGCGGGTAGCGCCTCGGCGGCGACGCTGACAGACGACGCCGAGACGGTCTGCAACGGTCTTGTTGGCGGCACTGATGCGGTGAAGATTGATTCCGCGACATTGCTGGCGCCGTCGCAACTCGCCGTCGCCGAGCGCGGGCCGACCCCGTCGGGGCGCATCACGCCGGCCAATCCGCGCTTCTGCAAGGTGCTCGGCCACATCGATCCCACCGACCCCAAGGCGCCGCCGATCAAATTCCAGGTCAACCTTCCCGCCGAATGGAACGGGCGCTCGCTGCAATATGGCGGCGGCGGTTTCAACGGCGTGCTGATCACCGGCCTTGCGCTGCCGCCGGCCTATCCCTTCGACAAGCCGTCACCGCTCGCGCGCGGCTTCGTCACCTATGGCACCGATTCCGGCCACGAGACCAAGCAGGGCGAGCCGCCGCAGCTGTTCGCGCTCAACGACGAAGCGTTCGAGAATTTCGCCCATCGCGCCTACAAGAAGGTGCGCGATGCTGCGGTTGCGCTGATGCAGCGCGCCTACGGCAGGAAGCCGGACAAGATGTACTTCATGGGCTCGTCCGAAGGCGGCCGCGAAGGCCTTACCATGGCGCAGCGTTATCCCGACGATTTCGACGGCATCTTCGCCCGCGTCCCCGTCATCAACTGGGTCGGCTTGCAGCATGCCGGCACCCGCTCGGGCCTCGTGACCATGGGCGAGGGCTGGATCAATCCGGCGCAGGTCAAGCTCGTCGGTGATGCCGTGCGCGCGGCCTGCGACAAGGCCGACGGCTCCGACGATGCGCTGGTGCAGGATCCCGTTTCCTGCAAGGCGGCGTTCAAGGTCGAGACGCTGCGCTGCGCGGCGGGCGAGAGCGGCGATCAGTGCCTCACTGACGCGCAGATCAAGGCCGTCAACACGCTGCACGCGCCCTACAAATTCCCGTTCGCGCTCGCCAATGGTCTCGACGATTATCCGGGCTGGGGCGTCTCCGGCGAGGACACGCCGGCAATCGGCCCGACCGGCGGCTGGGTCGCATGGTGGCTCGGCACCGCGCCGCCCGCGCAGCCGCCTGCGCCCAACAACGGCATCGCCTGGATCTACGGCGCCGGCGGCATCCAATATGTATTTGCGCGCGATCCCAAGCTCGACGTCACGACCTACAAGGTTGAGGAGCACAAGGCGCGGCTGCTCGAGATCTCCACGCTGATGGACTCGACCGATCCCGACCTTAGCCGCTTCCGGATGCGCGGCGGCCGGCTGATCATGCTCGAGCACATGGCCGACTATGCGCAGAGCCCCTATGCCGGCATCCGCTATTTCGACAGCGTCGAGCGCAAGCTCGGTAAGGCGGAGACCGCGGAGTTCGCGCGGCTCTACACCGCGCCCGGGGTCGACCATGTCGGCTCCGGCGCGCCGGCCAATGTTGACATGCTGAACGTGCTGGTCGACTGGGTCGAGCAGGGCAAGGCGCCCGGCGATCTCGAAGTCGCCGAGCAGAAGGTCGAAGCGCCGTCGTTCGCGACGCTGCGCGCGATGCCGCTGTGCCGCTGGCCGGCCTGGCCTCATTACAAGTCGGGCCCGGTGACGGAGGCCTCGAGCTTCACCTGCGCGCCGTAAACGCTCAGTCCAAGCCCGCCACTTCGGTGGGTAGGCGTTATCTCGTCGCCATCGCCTGTGCGCCTCCGAGCAATTGCGCATTGAGTTTGCCGCCGGAGAACAACATGTCGTCGAGCGCCTCGTCGATGTCGGCAGACACGACGGAATTGCCACCGTCTCGCGCGAGGCTCCCTTGCGCAAGCCGTCGCATCAATTCCTTGATGAAGGCACAGCTCGTGCCCTCACTGCGGCGGGCCGCTTCTGCGATGATTGCATCGTCGAGCGGCAGCCCCTTGCCGTAGAGCCGGACCAGCTTGCCGCGGCCGGTCTCGTCCGGCAGCGGGACTTCGATGGCCTGATCGATGCGGCCCGGGCGGCCGGCGAGGGCGCCTTCGAGGTCCTCAGGCCGGTTGGTGGTCAGGACGAACAGGATGTCCGCGTCCTCCTTCAGCCCGTCCATCTCGTTGAGCAACTTGTTCAGCATGGATTCTTCGCACGGCCCCATGTCGTCGCGGTCGCGGGCGATGAGATCGACATCCTCGATAACGACCATCGACGGCTGGAGCAGCCGTGCCAGACTCATATAAGCGCCGAGAAGCCCGATTTGCTCGGCGGTGATGATCAGTGTCGTGTGCCCGGGCAAATGAGTTGCCAGATAGCGGATCGTATGGGTCTTGCCGGTGCCCGGCGGTCCGTAAAGCAAGATGCCCTTACGTGTCGACTGGCCGAGCCGGCGCAATTGATCTCGGGTGTTGACGAAAGTCAGAACGTTGCGATTGAGCAGCCGCAGGGTCTGTTCGGGCAGGATCACCTCATCGCGCGCAACCGGCGGCAGCCGATGCACCGTGATGCCGCGCGAGCGGCCGCGATAGTCGGAATCGGCGTCGAGGGACAGGATCTTGCCGCGATAGCTGCGCGCAGCTTGCACGGCCTGCTCCAGCTCGCCAAAACACTGCTGCACGAGTGCCGCGCCCGCGGTGCCTGCCGGCACGAGGATCTCGATCCGAATTCCCGGTTCTCGGCTGTATTCGCGGTGGGCACACAGCAAGACCGCGTAACGAAGGCCATCCTGCTCGCACAGCCAGAGGCCGTTATCGAGACATTTGACCGGGCTCTTCTCGCCGACATCCACGTCGGAATATTGCAGCGGAGCAATCGCGAGCGCATTGCGGCCATCGCGGAGGAGCCGTGAGATCGACAGCGTTTCGTAGCGCTGTTCTTCGTTCAGCCCGAACAGCCGGATCGACTTGCCGAACAGTCCCTCGATCGCTGCCTGGACATCGACCCGCATATGGCCGGGAAACTGGCGGATGGTGGTCACGAGATTGCTACGCGAGACGTTGGCAAAATGCCAGTCAAGCACGTCGCAAGCGTATTCGAACTCCTCTTCCGGCTCTTGCGGTGTGTTCACGGTGTCTGCTGCGCGAATGCAGTCGCTGCACAGCCAGACCGTGCGGCTCCCGATCCGAACATCGGTCTGTCCCTCAGGCTTGCCGCAGAGCTCGCAGGGGGTCTTAATCTCTTCAAGCGTGATCCTCAGCGGATGTTGGCCGAGCCAGATATATTGCTGAGCCGACTTGAACAGCGCCTCGGCGACCGATTGCGGGTACGGACCGCAAGTGGCCTTCTCCTCCCGCTCGACCCGCGCTATCACCGCGGCCGCTTCACGCTCCGATTTGCCAAAAACCTGGCGGAGCAACCCGATGACAAACTCGTCCGGCGTTTCGTCATCATTGTGAATCACGAGCTGAGCCGGCTCGCGCTCGCCGCGCGCATCCTTCGTCATGAAATGATCCTATTGCAACCAAAACGAGTGAAGAACAAATATGGAACATAAAGGAGGGCGGCCGTCAAGCGCCAACGGGTGCGTCAAATTCCCGATGGAATTTCAATGCGCCATCCCACTCGCCGCCTTCGTGCCGCGTCGGCTTGACGATCGGCACGACCGCGATCGCCATGGCCATGCCGCATCGGCAACCCCTCTTTGACAACGCGATTGGCCTCGCATTATATATTTCGTATGCGAAATAAGGAAGCCGCAGCGAGCCACCATCGCCTGATCTACCTGCTGAGCGTCGCGCAACGCCGGTTGCAGCGCTGGATGGCGGCTCGCCCCGAGAGCGAGGTCACGCCGGCGCAGGCCGGGCTGCTGTTCATTCTCGGCAAGCAGGATGGTGTGCTGATCGGCGAGGCGGGCGCGGCGCTGGATCTTGGCCCGGCCGGTATTTCCGGCCTGGTCGATCGCACGGCAGCCGCCAAACTGATCGAGCGGCGGGCCGACCACGAGGACGGGCGCGCCTGGCGGATCTGGCTGACGCCGAAGGGGCGCAGCGCGCTGGCGCAGGCGAAAGCAGGCGCGGCGGAGGTCAACGCGGCGCTGACGGAGGGATTTACGGCTGCGGAGATCGACATCGTCGCACGCTGGCTGATGAGCATTCAGGACAAGTTTCCAAGAGGAGCAGACGAATGACCGAGCACGTCCGGATCGAGAACAACAGCGGAATTCTTACCCTCACGCTGGCGCGCCCCGACAAGAAGAACGCGCTGACGGACGCGATGTACGGCAAGCTCGCCGACAGTATCGAATCCGCCGAGTTCGATCCGTCCGCTCGCGTGATCCTGATCCGCGGCGAGGGCGACATGTTCACTGCCGGCAACGACGTCGGCGAATTTGCCGCGGTTGCAGCGGGCAAGTCGGAAGGCAGCCGCAACGTCGTGCGGTTCATTCAGTCGCTGGCACGTTGCACCCGGCCGCTGGTTGCGGCGGTGCAGGGCCGCGCCGTCGGCGTCGGCACCACCATGCTGCTGCATTGCGATCTCGTCGTGCTCGCCGACAATGCGCAATTGTCGACGCCCTTCGTCAGCCTCGCGCTAGTGCCGGAAGCGGCCTCCAGCCTGTTGATGCCGGCGCGGATCGGCTACGCCCGAGCTTACGAGATGTTCGCACTTGGCGAGACCGTGCCGGCGCAGGCCGCGCTGAATGGGGCCTCGCCAACCGGGTGCTGCCGCTCGACACGCTCGATGCCGAGGCGCTTGCGCTCGCGCAGCGCCTGGCCCGCCAGCCGGCCGGTGCGCTCATCGCCACCAAGAAGCTGATGCGCAATGGCGAGGCGCTGGTTGCGCAGCTGAACGCGGAGGGCGAGCAGTTCGCGCAGCGCCTGCGTACCGCCGAAGCGCGCGAGGCATTCACTGCCTTTGCCGAGCGCCGACCGCCGGATTTCACCAGGGTTGCGTGAGGGAACGCGGCCTGCCGCAGGCGCAGCGGGCACAACCCAGGTATTCGATTAAAGCCTTAACCAAACCTTGGCATGTCGCGGTGCAAGGTGGCTGCTCGTGAAGAGTAGGCCCCCGACCCATGGCAATGTTTAAGAAATCGGTAAGCTCGCTTCTCCTGACTTTGATGGCCCTGCTGGCCGCCGGCGCGCTGGCCAGCACGGCGATCCAGATGTTCGGGGCCTTCGGCCGCTACAGCGACAGTCTGGAGACCGAACGGCTTGCGAACGCGGACAAGGCGATCTTCCAGGGCGTGCTGTCCTTGCGCAACAATCGCGGCGATGCCCAGAGCGCGCTGCTCGGCGAGGACGATCCGCGTGCCAAGCTCGGCGCCGCCGAAAAGGCAGAGCAGGCCGGCTTTGACGCCATCATCGCCGCGCTCTCCACCGTGGAATTCGGCCGGCGCGACGAGCTCGCAAACACCTTGAAGCAGCGCTGGAGCGAGGCCGCGCCGAAATTCCAGCTGTTCTACGAGGAGGCCCGGCTGCCGCGCGGCGAGCGCAAGGTGGAGCGCACCGCCGCCTGGTACGATTCCGTCACGAAGGTGATCGAGACTGCCAATCTCGCGTCCACGGCGGTGTCGAACCGCGCCTGGATGAACGATCCTTTCATCGCCCGCATGATCCAGGCTCGCCGCCTCGCCTGGCAGGTGCGCGACCGCTATGGCATCCAGTGCTCGACCCTGCGCCCGAACGTCAACAGCTCCAAGCCGCTCGACGAGACCCAGAAGCAGACCGTGGCCAGCTGGAACGGCATCGTCAGCGCCGGCTGGACCGGCATGGAGGAGCTGCTGGCTGCGCCCGACGTGACGGCGGACCTCGCCAATGCGGCCAAGGAGGCACGGGCCAAGACCGATGGAGTGCTCAAGCAGATCGGCGAACTGACCAAGAACCTCGACGGCAGCGGCCGCCCCGCGATGCCCGCTTCGGAATGGAACGCGTTGTGCCAGTCGCCGTTCGCGTCCATCGTCGCTGTCGCGAACAAAGCCCTCGACCAGTCGATCGCGCGCGCGGAGACCGTTCAGAATAAAGCCCTCACCAATCTGATCGTGCAGTCGCTGGCATTCCTCGTGGCGCTGGCCGTGACCCTGGCCGGTGTGTTTGTGGTGCGCAATCGCCTGATGCGCCCGGTGCGCGCCATTCTCGACGCCATCGCCCGCATCAGCGCACGCGACTATGCGACGCCGGTGCCGCAATCCCGGCATCCTGACGAGTTCGGCACCATGGCCGCCGCGCTCGAAAGTCTGCGCGAAAGTGCTGCGACCGCCGAGCGCCTCGGCCGGGAACGCGAATCCCAGCAGGCGCTCCAGCTCGCCCGCTCCGGCACCGTCGATTCCGCCTGCCACAGCTTCGACGACACCGTGCAGGCTGTCATCCAGAGTGTTGCGGCCTCGACGCGGGAGCTCGATGACACCGCCAGCGGCGTGCGCTCGCTGGTCTCACAATCGAGCAGCCAGACCGCGGCGGTCTCCTCCGCGGCCGAGCAGGCCACCAACAATCTCGAGACCATCGCGGCGGCGACCGAGGAGCTCTCCGCGTCCGTCGGCGAGATCTCCGCGCAGGTGCAGGCCAGCGCTCGCGAGGCCCGCGAAGCCGTGTCGCAGGCCGCGCAGACCAACGCGACCGTTGAGATCCTCGACCAGACCGCGAGCCGCATCGGCGAGGTCGTGAAGATGATCAACGCCATCGCCGGCCAGACAAACCTTTTGGCATTGAACGCCACGATCGAGGCCGCGCGCGCGGGCGAAGCCGGCCGCGGCTTTGCCGTGGTCGCCGGCGAGGTCAAGAGCCTCGCGGCGCAGACGGCGACCGCGACGGAAGAGATCTCGCGTCAGGTCGAGGAGATCCAGGGCGCGACGGGCCAGGCCGTTGCTGCCATCCGGTCGATCGGCGGCGCCATCAGCGGCATCGACGAGAAGATGACGGCGATTGCCGCGGCCGTCGAGCAGCAGCGCGCGGCCACCACCGAGATCTCGCGCAACTTCCAGCAGGCCGCACAAGGCACCCGCGAGGTCACCGACACCATCGGCAGCGTCGCCAGGCTCAACCAGGAGACCGGCAACGCCGGCACGGTGCTGTCTCACTCCGTCAAGAAGATGTCGGCTGACGCCGATCGTCTCCGCGTCGCGGTCGAGGGCTTTTTGGGAGCGGTGAAGACCGCGTAGTTTCGCCTCATTCCTGATTTCCAACGTCGCGCCTTCGGCATTGCCGCAGGTCGCCGCGGCGGGTACATCTGTGCCGCCTCGCAGCGTGTGCGCGGCGCCAGACGTAAGACACATCAGGGATGGAGAGTTCGATGCCGGTCACCCCACACAAGGCCCAGCGCCCCTACCGCGGCGTGTTCCCGGTCGCACCCACCATCTTCGACGAGCGCGGCGAGCTCGATCTCGAAGGACAGCGCCGCTGCATCGATTTCATGATTGACGCCGGCTCGCACGGCATCTGCATCCTCGCCAATTTCTCCGAGCAGTTCGTGCTCACCGATGCCGAGCGCGAAACCGTGATGCATACGGTGCTGGAGCATGTCGCCGGGCGGGTTCCCGTGATCGTCACCACCACGCATTTCAGCTCGGCCGTCTGCGCGGCGCGCAGCAGGCAGGCCGAGGCGGCCGGCGCCGCCATGGTGATGGTGATGCCGCCCTATCACGGCGCGACCTTCCGCGTCCCCGAGAAGGGCATCGTCGAATTCTTCAAGGTGCTCTCGGGCGCGATCACCATTCCGATCATGATTCAGGATGCGCCCGTTGCCGGCACGCCGCTTTCGGTCGAGCTGCTTGCGCGGCTGTCGCGCGAATTCTCCAACATCCGCTATTTCAAGATCGAGGTGCCCGGCGCTGCCGCAAAGCTGCGCAGCCTGATCGATGCGGGTGGCAAGGACATCGAGGGCCCCTGGGACGGCGAGGAGGCGATCACGCTGCTCGCCGATCTCGATGCCGGCGCCACCGGGGCGATGACCGGCGGCGGTTATCCCGACGGCATTCGCCAGATCATCGATCCCTATTTCGCCGGCAAGCGCGAGGAGGCCAAGGCGGCCTACGAGCGCTGGCTGCCGCTGATCAATTACGAGAACCGCCAATGCGGCCTGATCGCCTGCAAGGTCATGATGCAGGCCGGTGCCGTGATCAAGTCGGACACGGTGCGCCATCCGCTGCAGCCGCTGCATCCGGCGACGCGCGCGGGGCTGCTGGAGCTGGCCAAGGAGCGCGACGCGCTGGCGCTGCGGTGGGGGAAGTAGGGCTCTCCACCGTCGTTGCGAGAAGCGAAGCGACGAAACAATCCAAACTGTTTCGGCGGAGAAAGTCTGGATTTGCGTCGCTTCGCTCGCAACGACGGGTCCGCCCATTTCGGCTGAAGGCGTCGAATTAGCGCGGTTCGGGTGGTTTCCCGCTGCCCGGCGATGACATATTGTACGTTCGCCAACCAGGCCTGCGGAGAATCCAGGACATCGCGTAACAGCTCTTCTTTTGCCGCTATTTCGAGCCAGGTTGGCGTGAACCGACGGAACAGGGAGGCAGTGCCATGACGATGAGGCCGGATCCCACCTTTCACGCATCGCCCAAGCTTGCGATGGAAGCACCAGCGGAGAATTTTGCTTACACGCTGTTGCTCAGTCCAGATTTCTCAAAACCTGATGCTCTCGCGGTCATCGACGTCAAGCCGGGATCGCCGACCTACAGCCAAATCGTCCATACCGTGACGATGCCCAACAAGGGCGATGAGTTTCACCACTTCGGCTGGAATGCCTGCTCCTCCGCCTTGTCGCCGCTCGCGGGACATGCCTTCATCGAGCGGCGCTATCTCATCATCCCCGGACTGCGCTCGTCGCGGATCTACATCATCGACACCAAGCCAGATCCGACCAAAGCCAAGATTCACAAGATCATCGAGCCCGAAGAAGTCTTCAAAAAGACCGGTTACTCGCGGCCGCATACCATCCATTGCGGGCCGGACGGCATCTATGTGAGCACGCTGGGCGGCGGCGGCCAAGACGGCACCAACGGCCCTCCGGGCGTTTTCATCATGGATTGCGAGACGTTCGAGGTCCTGGGACGATGGGAGATCGACCGCGGTCCGCAGACGTTGCACTATGATTTCTGGTGGAACCTGCCGCGCGACTACATGGTGACGAGTGAATGGGCGTTGCCGCCGCAGTTCGAGAACGGGATCGTCCCGGAAGATCTGCTTGCGAATAAATACGGCCATCGTCTCCACTTCTGGGATCTTCGAGCCCGTCGCAACGTCCAGACCATCGACCTCGGCGCCAATCATCAGATGGCCCTGGAGGTGCGGCCCGCGCACGATCCGGTTCGCGAATACGGCTTCGTAGGCGTCGTGGTCGACACCACCAATCTCGAAGCATCGATCTGGACCTGGTGGCGCGAAGGCGGGACATTCCACGTGGAGAAGACGGCGACGATCCAGCCGGAGCCCGCGCCAAAGGAGAAGCTCCCGCCGCTGCTCCAGGGCTTTGGTGCTGTGCCGCCTCTGGTGACCGATATCGACCTGTCGATGGATGATCGCTTTCTCTATGTCTCGTGTTGGGGCACGGGTGAAATGCGCCAGTACGAGGTCAGTGATCCGCGAAAGCCGAAGCTTGCAGGCTCCGTCCACATCGGCGGCATCGCGCGCCGCACGCCACATCCGAACGGCAAGCCCTTTGCGGCAGGTCCGCAGATGGTCGAGATCAGCCGCGATGGCAGGCGCGTGTACTGGACCAATTCGCTCTATTCCACCTGGGATGACCAGTTCTATCCCGACGGAGTTCCGGGCGTGGAAGTCATGGCCAATGTCGGTCGCGACGGCGGTCTCGAGCTCCACAAGGATTACTTCGTAAGCTTCCCCGACGGATATCGTGCGCACCAGATCAGGCTGGAGGGCGGCGATTGTTCGACGGACTCCTTTTGCTACCCGTCGGCCTAGATTGGGGACAGGCGAGCCCGGCGCCTGGCTGGCTTTGGCTCGCTCTTGTTGCGAGCGGCTTCTATCACGGGATCAATCCGGGCATGGGATGGCCGCTCGCCGTTTCGGCCGGGCTCATGGACAAGAGCCCGCGCGCGCTCTTCCGTGCGTTGTGGGCCCTCTCGGCCGGGCATCTCCTGGCAACGCTTCTCGTGCTGCTGCCGTTCGCGCTGCTGCTCGTGCTGGCCGAGTGGCAGCGTTCGATCCAGATCAGCGCGAGCCTTCTCGTCATCGGCTTCGGCGTCTATCGGCTGATTGCGCGGCGCCATCCCCGCACGCTGGCACGAATTCCGCCAACGCAATTGGCGCTCTGGTCGTTTGCCGTTGCCATTGCTCACGGCGCCGCCTTGATGCTGGTGCCGATCTATCTCGGTCTCTGCCAGGCTTTTGGACTCGATGCCGGCCATGCCGCTGCCGGCGCGCTGATGAAGGCAAGTCTTGTGAAGGCAAGTCTCGGGATGGCGGTGCTGGTCTCTCTGGTGCACGTTGCCGCCATGATCAGCGCGGGCGGATGCCTGGCGTGGCTGGTCTACCGCTATCTGGGATTGAGGTTTGTCTCCCGAAGCTGGTTCAACCTGGATGTGATCTGGGCGACCAGCCTCATTGTAGTTGGGATTGTGGCGCTCGCCTTCAATCTTGCGAGCTGGCGCTGAAATCTACTACGTCAGAGCCCACTCGCCGACGATGCGGAAGCGCGATGCGGCATCATGCTGCCGAAACAGCGCGATGCGGTCGATCGCCAACGTGTCGAGACCGAGCGCTGCAAACCGGGACCGCAGCATCTCGATAATCGGTCCGCGCCGCTCCGCATCCAGCCGGCCGGTCAGGGTCATGTGGAAGCGGAACTCCTCCATCACATAAGGATAGCCCCAGCGATCGAGATAATCGCGCTGCCGTTCGCTCAGCTTCTCGGGCCTGCGTCGTGCGCGGTCTTCCGCCGTCAGGGCCGCACGAAAAGAATCGAAGTCGCGGGCGCAATCGGCGGCGAGCTGCCCGAGCGCGCCGACAGGCTCGGCCGGAATGACGGCGATGAAGCCGCTGATGGCATCGACGACCGGTCGTATCGCCGGAATTGGTCGCTCCTTACCAGCAAATGCCGCGCAGGCCGCCGCGAGCTCGGCCTCGCTCTTGCCCGGCGCCAGCATCATCGGCGCCTTCAGTGTGGCGTGAAAGCCGTATTTGCGGGGATCGGCGCTGATATCGCGCCAGTCCGGCGCGACATCCAGTGCCTCGCGCGGAAACGGCACTTCGTCGCCGCTGTAGGCATCATAGCCGAGCAGCTCGGCGCCGAAGCGGGAGAGGGCGCTGTCGGCGCCGGCCGCAAAATAGATCGCGTAGCGGGGAAAACCTGTCATCGCCTCAGCATAACCAATCTAAGCCGCAACGACAGCCTCGCGCGGCGCCGCCGCTGCCGCAAGCAGCCGCGTCGCATCGGTGAGATGCACCAGCTTGCCGCCTGATATCACGGCGATCAGCCGCGGCCGCAACTCCACGCTGTCGTCGACCAAAAGAATGTCGGCGCGGCGCCCTTGCGCGATGGCGCCGCGATCGGTAAGGCCGGTTGCACGCGCAGGTCCGGCAGAGACCAAATCCCAGGCCTGCTCCAGCGGCAGCACGCGGTCGGCGGCGAGCCGGAATGCGGCCAGCAGCTGCGCCGGATAGTAATAGTCCGAGGCCAGCACCGAGCAGAGACCCTTGGCGACCATGTCCGACGCTCTGGTCCAGCCGGTGTGACTGCCGCCGCGCACGACGTTCGGGGCGCCATAAACGATGGCGTCGCCGTGGCTTGCTGCCGCCCGCGCTGTCTCCTCGTTGATCGGAAACTCGGCGATCATCGCACCGAGATCGCGAAACTCCTGGCGCATCGCCGGCGTCGCATCGTCATGCGAAAGCATCCGCACCCCGGCGGCGCGGGCCGCCGCCGCGAGCCGCGAGAGCGACGCCGGAACGTCGGCGGCGCGCGCCACCACACGTTCGACCAGCCGGTCAAATTCCTCGCTCGACAGCCCGGTGCGCTCCACCATGCGGTTGCGCTTGCGCGGCTTGGCCATATCGGCAAGCGTGCCGTCCATGTGGTCGTTGAAGGCGAACAGGTCGACGCGGCCTTCCGCGAGCCACTGGCTGATCTCGGTCTCGGCATCGAGATTGTAGGTCTCGTGCCGCAGATGGAAGCGGGTGTCGGCGGCGAATTGCGGACGCTGCCGCTCGATCGCCTCCATCAAGCCGCGCGCATTGCCAGCGCTGCGCAGGCCAGGCTCCCACGAACAGGTCGTGGCGTGGAACACCGTGGTGATGCCGTTGCTGATCGCCTGACGATCACTGTCGGCGAGCGCGACGTCGATCGGGAAATCGACGCCGGCGCGCGGCATCATCTGGCGCTCGAAGGCATCGCCATGCAGATCGACGATGCCTGGCAGCACCAGCAGGTCGCGCGCATCAATCGCGAGCCGCGCGCGGCCGCGAGGGACATCGACCAACGCAATGTCCGTTCCGGACACGAGAAGTGAGGTTTCGACGAGCTCGGCGCCGATCAGGGCCCGGCCGCCTTCAAGGAAAATGTCTGTCACGCGACCGCGCTTGGTTTGCTGGCAGGAGGACCGGTGAAAGAGCTCGCCCGTGCTTCGTATGTCGCGAGGAAATCTTCAATCCCGAGCTTGCGGAAATCGGGCAGCGCTTCACGCAATTTGTCGTGATCCCAGTCCCACCAGGCGAGCTTGGCGAGCCGGCCGGCGATCTGCTCCGAGAACCGCCGCCGCACGATGCGCGCCGGATTGCCGGCGACGATGGTGTAGGCCGGCACGTCCTTGGTCACGATAGCGCCCGCCGCGATCACCGCGCCGGTGCCGATATTGCGGCCGGGCAGCACGATCGCGCCGTGGCCGATCCAGACATCGTGACCGATATGGACGTGATGTTGACGGCGCCAGTCGAAGAACTCGGTGTCGTCGCTCTCGCCTTCGAAATAGGCGCTTGAACGGTAGGTGAAATGCGCCTGGGTCGCACGATGCATCGGATGATTGCCGGGATTGATCCGCGTCATTGCCGCGATCGAGCAGAACTTTCCGATGGTGGTGTAGGTGATCTGGGCATCGTTGACGACATAGGAGTAATCGCCCATCGCCACGTCATGCAGTACGGTGCGCGCGCCGACCTCGGTGTAGGCGCCGAGCCTGGCCTCGTGCAGCTTGGCCGAGGGATCAATGGTCGGCTGAATCGAAAGAGCTCTGGCGGCCATGTTGCATCCGAAGCGCGAGGGTGGGGCATTTTTCTTGGAGCGGCTTGATGACAATGCTTTGATGACAACGTCATGACGTGGCGATGACAGGGGATGACGTGTGTTGGATCGCCGCACCGCAACGCGGATGTCACACAAGTGTTAAGCGCCAGCGTTAGCGGTGGGTTCAGTTAATCTGGAGCCCTGCATGCTGGTGGTGGAAGGTCTGACGTGTCGCTTCGGCGCAAAGGCCGCGGTGGACGACGCTTCGTTTCAAGTTTCCCCGGGCGGCTTCGTCGGTGTGATCGGACGCTCCGGCGCCGGCAAGTCGACCCTGCTGCGGACCATCAACCGCCTGGCGACGCCGACCGCGGGCCGCATCCTGTTCGATGGCACCGATGTCACCGCGCTGCGCGGCAAGGAGCTGCGGCAATGGCGGGCGCGCTCGGCGATGATCTTCCAGCAGTTCAATCTGGTCGGCCGGCTCGATGTCCTCACCAACGTCCTGATGGGACGCCTCGCAACGATGCCCGCCTGGCGCTCGCTGTCGCAGCTCTGGCCCGAGCAGGACAAGGCGCTGGCGATGTCCGCGCTGGAGCAGTTCGACATCGCTGCGCTCGCCGCCCAGCGCGCCGACCAGCTCTCCGGCGGACAGCAGCAGCGCGTGGCGATTGCCCGCGCCCTGGTGCAGCAGCCCGACATCATCCTCGCCGACGAACCGATTGCCTCGCTCGATCCGCGCAACACCAAGATCGTGATGGATGCGCTGCTGCGCATCAACAAGCATTTCGGCATCACCGTGCTCTGCAATCTGCATTCGCTCGATCTGGCGCGCAGCTATTGCGACCGCCTGATCGGCATGGCGCAGGGCCGCGTGGTGTTCGATGGCGCGCCGGCCGCGCTGACCGATCACGTGGCGCGCGAGCTCTACGATCTCGAGGCTGCCGACGTCATGGGCGGCATGCCCATCCCGGCGCCCGAGGGCGTCCCGGCGCTTGGAA
Source organism: Bradyrhizobium sp. 147 (assembly GCF_023073935.1). Taxonomy (NCBI): domain Bacteria; kingdom Pseudomonadati; phylum Pseudomonadota; class Alphaproteobacteria; order Hyphomicrobiales; family Nitrobacteraceae; genus Bradyrhizobium; species Bradyrhizobium sp. 147. The sequence goes on from NZ_JADPKL010000089.1 coordinate 135,047, forward strand.
CGGCGGCTGCCGCCTGAGCCTCGCCCGATTAGTTCAAGTCTTTTGCGTCAACCGACCCCAACCGACGAAGAGGGTATCATGATCACTCGCAGATTAATCCTTGCCGGCGCCGCCGCGCTCGCGCTTGCCACCTCCGCCTCGGCGGACGACTGGAAAGCCAAATATCCCGAGCTGACCTTCGCGGTCATTCCAGCGGAAAACGCTTCGGGCGTCACTGAGCGCTGGGCGCCGTTCATGAGCTATCTCTCCAAGGAATTGGGCGTGAAGGTCACGCTGCGCATCGCCAACGACTACGCCGCGGTGATCGAGGGCCAGCGCGCCGGCAACATCCATATCGCGAGCTATGGCTCGGCCTCGTTCGCCCGCGCCCGTCTGACCGGCGTCAAGACCGATGCCTTCGCCAACGACATCAACGCCGACGGCTCGACCGGCTATTATTCCGTGTTTTTCGTCAAGGCGAGCAGCCCCTACAAGAAGGTCGATGACCTCAAGGGCAAGAACCTCGGCCTCGTCGACCCGAACTCGACCTCGGGCAACAACGTGCCGCGCTTCGAGCTGGACAAGATGGGCATCGCCGACGCCGACACCTATTTCGGCAAGGTCGTCTTCACCGGCAGCCACGAGAACGCGATGCTGGCGCTGGCGCAGGGCACGGTCGACGTCGCCGCCAACCAGTGGACCAGCGATGACGATTCGACGCTGGCGCAGATGCTGACCAAGGGCATGTTGAAGAATGCCGACGGCTCGCCGATGAAGAAGGACGATTTCCGCATCATCCATAAGTCGGCGCCGATCATCAACGGCCCATACGCCTACAACTCGGACCTGCCGGACGACGCCAAGGCGGCGATCGCGAAGGCGTTCTTCGACGCGCCGGCCAAGGACAAGGCGGCCTTCGATCGCCTCCAGGACGGCCAGAAGAAGGGCTTTCATCCCGCCACCAACAAGGACTGGGATGGCACGATCGAGCTGATCAAGTTCGTCGATGCGCTGCGTAAGAAGAAGGCGTCCTGAGTTTGGGACGATGCACTGGAGCCGGGTCGATGGACCCGGCTCTTTCTCTTTGATCGACCACTTGTTCTGACCAGATGACCGTCGTGGTTTCGATCCTTCCCGAGCAGCAGCTTGCGGTGCTCAACGCCGCCTATCGCCAGGCGGTCGCGCGCAAGCGTTGGCGCCTGCTGTTGGGAGCCGGTATCTTCGCAGGTGCGCTGGTCCTCGCCGCGATCGGCGCCGAAGTGAATTTGCGCACGCTGTTCACCTATTTCGGCAACTTCATCAGCTATTTCGATCGCATCCTCACGCTCGACAACGGCCAGCGGGTCTGGACCGATCTCGGCGAGTGGCTCTGGGGCTGGCGCAAATGGCTGAGGATGCTGGGTGAGACGCTGCTGATCTCCTATGTCGGCACGCTGATCGGCGCCACCTTCGCCTTTGCCCTGAACTTCTTCGCGGCGGAGAACACTTCGCCTGCGCCCTGGCTGCGCTTTACGGTGCGGCGCCTGCTCGAATTCGCCCGCACCGTTCCCGGCATCGTGTTCGCGCTGATCTTCGTCATCGCCTTCGGGTTAGGTCCGATGGCGGGTGTGCTCGCGATCGCGATTCACTCCACCGGCGCGCTCGGTAAGCTGTTCTCGGAGATCGTGGAGAATGCTGACATGAAGCCGGTCGAGGGCGTCCGCTCGACCGGGGCGAGCTGGCTGTCTTGCATGCGCTTTGCAATCGTGCCGCAGGTCACCGCAGGTTATGCCAGCTACGCGCTGCTGCGCTTCGAGATCAACGTTCGCGAAGCCTCGGTGATGGGCTTCGTCGGCGCCGGCGGCATCGGCCAGGAGCTCGTCGTCGCCATCCGCAAGTTCTATTACTCCGACGTCAGCGCGATCCTGCTCACCATCATCGTGACCGTCTTCATCATCGACATCACCACCGGATGGCTGCGCGGCCGGCTGTTCGGCAAGGAGGCGCGGACGTGACCGGGCCGCAGCAAGTCGAGTCGCGAGAAATCCGCGCCCGCTATCCCGATGTGTTCGACCGGCCGGCCTCGGCGCGGCTTGCAACGCCCGCGATGATCGTCGCGGCGTTCGCGATCCTGATCTATGGTCTGGTCGATCTCGATTTCTCGCCGTCACGATTCCTCGCAGGCCTCAGCCAGCTCGGCTGGATCAGCCTGATGATGATCCCGCCCGATCCCGGCTCCTCGTTTCCGGTCTATCTGAAGGCGCTGGGCGAGACGCTGTCGATCGCGCTGCTCGGCACGACGCTGGCGGCGCTGTTCGCGCTCCCGGTCAGTCTGCTGGCCGCGCGCAACGTGGTGCCGTCGAAGATCCTGCGCTTTCCCGTTCGCCGCTTGCTGGATTCGATCCGCGGCGTCGACACGCTGATCTGGGCGCTGGTGTGGATCAATGTGGTCGGGCTCGGCCCGTTCGCCGGCGTGCTCGCCATCGCCGTGTCGGATTTCGGCGCCTTCGGAAAACTGTTCTCGGAGGCGATCGAGGGCGCCGACCAGAAGCAGGTTGAAGGCATCCGCGCTTCCGGCGGCAGCGCGCTGCACGAGATTCGCTTCGGGCTGCTGCCGCAGGTCCTGCCCGTGATCGCCGGTCAGGTGCTCTATTTCATCGAATCCAACACCCGCTCGGCCACAATCATCGGCATTGTCGGTGCCGGCGGCATTGGCCTCCAGCTCGCCGAGCAGATCCGCGTCTTGGAATGGCAGAAGGTGTCGTTCCTGATCCTGATGATCTTGGTTGCGGTTGCCGCGATCGATTTCATTTCCGGCAAGCTGCGCTTTGCGATTATCGGACGAAGGGCTATCGCTTAACTCAGGTGCGGCCGCAGTCTTCTTCCCTTCTCGCCTTGTGGGAGAAGGGGGCGCGAAGCGCCGGATGAGGGATCCGTCTCCGCGCATTCAAATGAGAGCTGGACTCGCGGAGAGGACCCCTGACCCGTCTCGCCGCTGTGCGGCGAGCCACCCTCTCCCACAAGGGGAGAGGGGAAGAGGGCTCACCCGTTCTCCACCAAAAACTCCACCCGCTCCGCCGCGAACCGCGAGTGCTTTGTCACCAGCGGTCTGCCGCCGAGATCGTGGTCGGTGGCATCGACCACGAGGATCGGTCGTCCCAGTGCAAGATCGAGCCGGGCGGCGTCGGTCGCGTCGACGATGCCGGCCGTTATCCGGGTCGCGCCGCGGCGGTAGTCGCGGATGCCGTAGTGCTCCAGCAACTTCGTCATCGAGCGCGTCGCGGCGAACACGGCACCTGCGCCCGGAAACAACTCGGCCGACAACCACGTGGTGGAGACGCAGATCGGCGTGCGATCGGCGAGGCGAATCGCCTCGATCCGCACCAGCGGCGCGCCGGCCTTCAAGCCGAGCTCGCGCGCCAGCTCCCGGGTTGCGACGTCATTGGAGGTCTCGATCAACTGGCCGCGCGGCTCGCGGCCGCCGGCGCCGACGATCTCGGAGAACCGGGTGCGCGAGCGCAGCGGATAGGCCAGCTTCTGCGCCTCGACATAGGTTCCGCTGCCGCGCTCGGCCCGCACCAGGCCGCGCTCGGCCAGCGCGGCCAGCGCGCGCCGCACGGTGTGGCGGTTCACGCGGTAGGTTTCCGCGATCTCCATCTCGCCCGGTAATTTGTCGCCGGCGGCAAAGCGGCCGTCGGCGATACCGCGCTCGATGCCGTCGGCGATGAGGCGCCACAGCGCGACGCCCGAAGATGCAGTGTCTTGCATGCTCATATCGCTGGTCAGCCTAGCTGAGAAATCACGCCTTTGTCACGAAACAGTCATGGCGCTCCTTTATGAAGTTGTCTAGTATCATAGACAACTTAGAATCGGCAAGTTCGGTGGATTTGGTGACCCAGCAGAATGACCAGCAAGCCCAGCGCAAGGCCGCGATGGCCGTGCTGGCGCACGCGGAGGCGGGCGAGATCGCCGCCCGCCTCCGCACACTCGCCCTGCCGGCCCATCAAAATCTGCGCGAAGGCGAAAACGGTCTCGTCATGCTGCGCGGCCGGGTCGGCGGCGACGGTGCACCGTTCAACCTCGGCGAAGCCACGGTCTCGCGTGCGGCGGTCCGGCTTGCCAGTGGCGAGGTCGGCTTCGGCTACACACTCGGCCGCGATGGTGAGAAGGCGCGGCTGATCGCGCTGTGCGACGCGCTGGTGCAGTCCAGCGATTTTGGCGCAGCCGTCGAGCGCGAAATTATCGCGCCGTTGCGCGAGCAGCTTATGACGAGGCGCCAGCAGGCAGCGGCGAAGACTGCCGCGACGAAGGTTGATTTCTACACCATGGTGCGCGGTGAGGGGTGAGATCATGACCACGATTGCAGAACTGCCGCCGGGTTTCGCCGACAGGGTTCTGTCGGCGCAATCGACCTTTCGTTCGGTCATGGATGCGATGGCGCGGCCGGGTTCGGTCCAGCGCATCGTTCCGACAGCCGGAGCGCCCCATACGATGATGCGCGGCACCGCCGCGATCGCGCTGACGCTGTTCGATCATGACACGCCACTCTGGCTCGATGCGCGCATGGCAGAAAATTCCGACGTGATGAAATGGCTCAAGTTCCACACTGGCGCGCCGGTGGTGCAGGACACTTCGATTGCCAGCTTCGCGCTGATCAGCGACGGCGCGGCGCTGCCGCCGCTCGAAAGCTTTGCGCTCGGCACCAACGAATATCCGGATCGCTCGACCACATTGATCCTTCAGGTCGATAGTCTGGGCTCGGGACGCAGCTTGGAGCTGCGCGGCCCCGGCATCGATAGCGCCACGACGCTCCAGGCGTCGATCAAGCCGTTCGATCTGTTCGAGCGCCTGCGGTTCAACGAGGCGCTGTTTCCGCGCGGCCTCGATGTGGTGCTGGTTGCCGATGATGCCGTGGTTGCGATCCCGCGCACCACGCGCGTCGCGAACAAGGGAAGCTGACCGCATGTATGTCGCAGTCAAAGGCGGCGAACGCGCCATCGAGAACGCCCATCTCCTGCTTGCAAACGCGCGGCGCGGTGACCCAAGCGTTCCGGAAGTCACGCTCGAGCAGATCTCGGAGCAGCTCGGTCTCGCCGTGGACCGCGTCATGAGCGAGGGCTCGCTCTATGACCGCCAGCTCGCCGCGCTCGCGATCAAGCAGGCGCGGGGCGATCTGATCGAGGCGATCTTCCTGGTCCGTGCCTTCCGCGCCACGCTGCCGCGCTTTGGCGCGAGCGAGCCGGTCGACACCGGCGCGATGCGCGTGCAGCGGCGAGTGTCGTCGACCTTCAAGGATATTCCAGGTGGCCAGATCCTCGGGCCGACCTTCGATTATACCCACCGCCTGCTCGATCCTTCGCTCGCAGAAGGCGTTGTGCCGGAAGCGCCAGTGACGGCGGAAGCATCAACGGCACCCACGCCGCGCGTGACGGATATTCTTGGCCGCGACGGACTGATCGAGTCCTCGCCGCAGGCCGAGGACGGCGCCAGCGTCGGCGATCTCACCCGCGAGCCGCTGAATTTTCCGGCGGACCGCGACCTGCGCCTGCAAAATCTGGCGCGTGGTGACGAAGGCTTTCTGCTGGCGATGGGCTATTCCACCCAGCGCGGTTACGGCCGGAACCATCCCTTTGCCGGCGAGATTCGCTTCGGCGAGGTCGATGTCGAATTTTTCGCCGAGGACGTCGGCTTCGCCGTGCCGCTCGGCTCGATCGAGCTGACCGAGTGCCAGATGGTCAACCAGTTCAAGGGCTCGGCGACGGAAGCGCCGTGCTTCACCCGCGGCTATGGCCTCGCCTTCGGCCAGAGTGAGCGCAAGACCATGTCGATGGCGCTGGTGGATCGTGCGCTGCGCGCTCGCGAGCTCGGCGAGGAGGTGCGTGCCCCCGCGCAGGACGAGGAGTTCGTAATGTCGCATTCGGACAACGTGCAGGCGACCGGCTTCGTCGAGCATCTCAAGCTGCCGCATTACGTCGACTTCCAGTCCGAGCTCGGCCTGCTCCGCAAGCTGCGCCAGGAATTTGCCGAGGCCAATGCGCCCGATGCCATGAAGGAGGCCGCGGAATGAACGCGCCCGCCTATAATTTCGGCTATCTCGACGAACAGACCAAGCGGATGATCCGCCGTGCGATCCTCAAGGCGATCGCGATCCCCGGCTATCAGGTGCCGTTCGCCAGCCGCGAAATGCCGATGCCCTATGGCTGGGGCACCGGTGGCGTGCAGGTGACGGCGGCGATCCTGGGACCTGAGGACGTGCTGAAGGTGATCGACCAGGGCTCCGACGACACCACCAACGCGATCTCGATCCGAAAGTTCTTCGCCAAGACGGCGGGCGTCGCCACCACGACGGCGACGGACGAGGCAACCGTGATTCAGACGCGCCACCGCATTCCCGAGACGCCGCTGCATGAAAACCAGGTGCTGGTGTATCAGGTACCGATCCCTGAACCCCTACGTTTCCTCGAGCCGCGCGAGACCGAGACGCGGCGCATGCATGCGCTCGCCGAATATGGCCTGATGCATGTCAAACTCTATGAGGACATCGCCCGCTTCGGCCATATCGCGACTGCCTATGCCTATCCGGTCAAGGTGAACGCGCGCTACGTGATGGACCCGTCGCCGACGCCGAAATTCGACAACCCCAAGATGGACAATTGTGCCGCGCTGCAATTGTTCGGCGCTGGCCGTGAGAAGCGCATCTACGCGATCCCGCCCTACACGAAAGTCGTGTCGCTCGATTTCGAGGATCATCCGTTCGAGCCGTACCGTTTCAACGCGCCTTGCGCTCTGTGTGGTGCGGAAAGCTCTTATCTCGACGAGATCGTCACCGACGACAAGGGCGGCCGGATGTTCGTCTGCTCGGACACCGATTATTGCGAGGGCCGGCAGGCCGCCGGCCATCACGGCAGCCTGAGCGCCGCACCGTACAAGGAGAGGGCGGGCTCAAATGGCTGAACTCGATACGCTCGAAAACGACCAGCCGCTGCTGGTGGCGGAGTCGCTCAGCAAGTCCTTCGGCCGCATCGCCGCCTGCCGAGAGGTGTCCTTTGCGCTCTATCCCGGCGAGGTGCTGGCGATCGTCGGCGAATCCGGCTCGGGCAAGTCGACGCTGCTGCAAATGCTGTCGGCTCAACTCACGCCGAGCGCCGGCCGGGTCTCTTACCGGATGCGCGACGGCGTCACCCGCGATCTTACGACGCTCGGCGAGGCCGAGCGGCGCTTTCTGTTCCGCACCGACTGGGGCTATGTCCATCAGGATCCTGCGCAAGGCCTGCGCATGGCGGTCTCGGCCGGCGCCAATGTCGGCGAGCGGCTGATGGCGGTGGGATGGAATCATTACGGCCGCATCCGCGACACCGCCTCCGACTGGCTGATGCGCGTCGAGATCGACGTCGCGCGCATCGACGATGCGCCGCGCACCTATTCCGGCGGCATGCGCCAGCGGCTCCAGGTCGCGCGCAACCTCGTCACCGGGCCGCGGCTGGTGTTCATGGACGAGCCGACCGGCGGCCTGGACGTGTCGGTGCAGGCGCGCCTGCTCGATCTCCTGCGCAGCCTGGTCGCCGAGCTGCACCTCGCCGTCATCATCGTCACGCATGATCTCGCGGTGGCCCGCCTTTTGTCGCACCGCGTGATGGTGATGAAGGGCGGCCGCGTCATCGAGACCGGCCTCACCGATCAGGTGCTCGACGATCCGCGCGAGCCCTATACGCAACTCCTCGTCTCCTCGATTCTGCCGCCATGAGCCTGCCAACATGAGCCTTGCAACGACTGCCATGATCGACATCGCCGACGCCCGGAAGACCTTTACGATGCACCTGCAAGGCGGCATCAAATTGCCGGTCGTGCGCGGCGTGACGTTCCATGTCGATCCCGGCGAAGGCGTCGTGCTGTCGGGGCCGTCAGGCGCCGGCAAGTCGTCGATCCTGAAGATGATCTTCGGCAATTATCGCTGCGATTCCGGCCGCATCGGCATCCGCCACCGCGGCGCGCTGATCGATCTTGCCGCCGCCGAGCCGCGGCAGGTGCTCAACGTCCGCCGCGCCACCATCGGTTATGTCAGCCAGTTCCTTCGCGCCGTGCCCCGCGTTGCGACCATCGACGTGGTCGCCGAGCCTCTGATCGTGAACGGCCTGGCGCGCGCGGAGGCGCAAGCCCGCGCGGGCGTGCTCCTGCATCGTCTCAACATTCCCGAGCGGCTGTGGCAGCTTCCGCCCGCGACCTTCTCCGGCGGCGAGCAGCAGCGCGTCAACATCGCGCGTGGCTTCATCTCGGATCTGCCGATCCTGCTGCTCGACGAGCCGACCGCTTCGCTCGATGCCGCCAACCGCACTGTGGTGGTCGAGCTGATCGCTGAGAAAAAACGCCAGGGCGTCGCCATGGTCGCCATTGTCCATGACGACGAAATCCGGCATCTGATTGCCGACCGCATCGTCGATGTCACCAGCTTCGCCGCCGCGGCTTGAAGGAAATGGACATGAACGCCAAGCCGAAGGACACGGTCATCGCCAACGCCAGGATCGTGCTGGCTGACCGGGTGATCGATCAGGGCTGGCTTGCTCTCGTCGACGGACGCATCGCCGAGATCGGCGAGGGCAGGGCGCCCGCCGGCGCCGAGGATGCTGGCGGCGACCTCGTCATGCCCGGCCTGATCGAGCTTCACACCGACCATCTCGAAGCCCATTACGTGCCGCGACCGAAGGTGTTCTGGAATCCGGTCGCCGCCGTCATCTCGTATGACGGCCAGCTCGCGACCTCGGGCATCACCACCGTGTTCGATTCGCTCCGGGTCTGGCGCGAGGACGGCGCGGAGGAAGTCGATGGCCGCGCCGGCGTGCTCGCCGCCGCGATCACGATCGCGCGCGATGCCGGCCTCTTGCGCGCCGACCATTTCCTGCATCTGCGCTGTGAAATCCCGATGCCGAGCGTCGTCGAGGAGGCCAAGGAGCTGATCGGCCGGCCCGACGTCAAGCTGATGTCGCTGATGGATCACACGCCGGGCCAGCGCCAGTTTCGCGACGAGGTCAAGCTGCGCGACTATTATCGCGGCAAGGGCGGCGGCAAGACCGACGCCGAGCTCGACGAACTGTTCGCGAAGCGCTTTGCCTATCAGAAGGCCTATGCCGCGACCAATATGCGCGAGATCGTGACGCTGGCGCATGCGTACAAGATCTCGCTCGCAAGCCATGACGACACCACCGAGGAGAACGTCGCCGATGCCGTGCGCGACGGTGTCGCCGTGGCGGAATTCCCCACCACGCTCGAAGCCGCGCGCGGTCTGCATCACGCCGGCATCGACATCCTGATGGGCGCTCCCAACGTCGTGCGCGGCGGCTCGCATTCCGGCAATATCGCCGCGGTCGATCTCGCCCGCGAAGGCCTGCTCGATATCCTGTCGTCGGATTACATCCCGTCGAGCCTGCTGATGGGCGCGCTGCAGCTGCCCGAGCATGTGCCGGCGATCGATCTGCCGTCGGCGATCCGCACCGTAACCAAGGCGCCTGCCGATGCGGTCGGACTCACCGATCGCGGCGAGATCGCGGTCGGCAAGCGCGCCGACCTGATCCGCGTGCATGTTGCCGGCAGCGTCCCCGTCGTGCGCAGCGTCTGGCGCGAAGGGAGTCGTGTCGCATGAGCGAGACCGCGGCCATGGCGCAGGAGGTCGCGGGCGCGATCGGACCCGGGCGGCTGGTGCTTGTGGTCGGTCCCAGCGGCGCCGGCAAGGACACGCTTTTGCGACTGGCGCGGGCGGCGTGCAGTGAGGATCACGACATCGTCTTTCCACGCCGCCTCGTGACGCGGGAATCCTCCGCTGCCGAAGACAACCTCGCGCTTGGCCCCGACGAATTCCGCCGCGGTCAGCAGCATGGCGAGTTCGCCATGCACTGGGAGGCGCACGGGCATTCCTACGCGCTGCCGCTCGAGATCAACGACGATATCCGTGCCGGACGCACGGTGGTCGTCAATGTCTCGCGCACGGTGATCGGCGCGCTGCGCCAAGCCTATGCAAATGTCGTGGTGGTCGCGATCACGGCCCCGCCAGACGTGCTGGCGCAGCGGCTTGCCGCGCGGGCGCGGCACAGCGACGGCAATATCGCGGCGCGGCTGTCGCGCAGTGTCGATGTCGCGCGGGCGCATGCCGATATCACCATCCTCAACGCCGGCAGCGCGGAGTATCACAGCCGACAGCTCGTGCGCGTGATCAGGAATGAAGGTTGGCATGAGTAATGGCGGGCACGCTAAGGAGGAGTGGAAGAATGTCGGTGATCGAAACGGTCGAACAGCTGGAGGCCATCTACGGCGTCACCAACGATGCCTCGACCGTGAAAGTCGCCGACCATGTCACCCCGCTCTACCGCATCTACATCGAGAAGGCGCCGTTCGCGGCGCTCGCCACGATCGGGCCGGAGGGCATCGACTGCTCGCCGCGCGGCGATCTCCCCGGCTTTGTCCGCATTCATGACCCGAAGACGCTGATGCTGCCCGACCGCCGCGGCAACAATCGGGTCGATTCCCTGCGCAATATCGTGCGCGATCCCCGGGTGTCGCTGATGTTCCTGATTCCCGGCTCCGGCAATGCGGTTCGTGCCAACGGCCGCGCCCATCTCTCGATTGATCCCGAACTGCTGGCCTCGTTCAAGGTCGAAGGCAAGGCACCGCGCTGCGTCATGGTCATGAGCGTGGACGAGATCTACTTCCAATGCGCCCGCGCCATCGTCCGCGCCGACCTCTGGAATCCCGACAAGCGCGTCGACCCAAAGACCCTGCCGACGCCCGGCCAGATCCTGGCCGAGATGAGCGAGAACAGGGTCGGCGGCGCGGAGTACGACCGCGCCTGGCCCGCGCGAGCCGCAGCGACGATGTGGTGACGTTTCTTACCCTCTCCCCTTGTGGGAGAGGGTGGCTCGCCGCGATAGCGGCGAGACGGGTGAGGGGTATCTCTCCGCGAGCGCCCGTCTCACAGCTGATCTCGCGGACAGAGACCCCTTATCCGGCGCCATAGCCGAAGCTTCGCTTCGGCGTTCTTGAGAACGGCGGCCGAAGGCCACCTTCTCCCACAAGGGGAGAAGGGAAGAACGAGTCCGCGGCGGCGGCTCACCTCAATTAAACGCCATGCCGCCGCTCAGCGCGATGGTCTGACCCGTCATGTAGGCATTGTCGACCAGCAGCATCACCGCCTTCGCCACCTCCTCCGCCGTGCCGAAGCGGCCGAGCGGGATGCGGCTGACGAGCTGTTGCTGTCCGCTCATCATGTCGGTCTCGATCAGCGATGGCGCCACCGCGTTAACGGTGATGCCTTCCTTCACCAGCCGCGCGGCATAACCCCGCGTGAGGCCCTCCATGCCGGCCTTGGACGCGTTGTAGTGCGGCCCTATCGAGCCGGCACCGCGCGCAGCCCCAGAGGAGACGTTGACGATGCGGCCCCACGTCCGGGAGCGCATCGACGGCAGCACGGCCTGCGTGCACAGGAACACGGATTTCAGATTGACCAGGATGGTCCGGTCGAAATCCTCTTCGCTGAGATCATCGATGCCGCGCGTGATCGCGATGCCCGCATTGTTGACGAGGATGTCGATCGGTCCGAGTCCGGCCGTGACGCGCTCGACCATGCCGGCCACGGCCTCGCGCTGCGAGACGTCGGCTGCGGCGACGATGGCGCGGCCGCCGTGCTCGCCGATTTCGCCTGCCAGCTGCTCGGCCTGACCGATCTGCTCGCGGCAGTTGATCGCTACGGCGGCACCGGCTTCGGCCAGCGCGCGACAGACGGCCGCGCCAATTCCGCGCGAGCCGCCGGTGACGAGCGCCGTGCGCCCCTTCAGACTGTCTGACATGAGAAACTCCGATCCGATCACAGCGGGATCGTCGGGCGTCAGCCACTGCCGTTCAAGTCAAAAGGCCGCTACATGAATTAGCGCCGCCGGCGCGCCCTGGTGCGCGCCGCCTTCTTGGCGGCGGCGGAGCGGGTCTTGGCGCCTTTGGTGCGGCTCGCTTTCCGCGCAGCGGCCGAACGTGACGCCGCGGTTCGCCGGCTCGCGGCGCTCTTGGCCTGTTTTGACAACGCGCTGCGCGACGCCGTCGAGCGCGGCTCCTTCTTCAGGACATTTTCCACGGCGCGCGACACGCGCGGCCGGCGCTTCGGGGTGCGCTTGCCCTGGCCGACCTCATAGGCATATTTGGCGCTGCGGCGCGTCGATTTCTTGGTGCGCCCCTTGCGCGGCGGCGGCAGATCGACGCCGGCGCGGCGTGCCTCGGAAAGGCCGATGGCAATGGCTTGCTTTGTCGAGCGCGCGCCGTGCTTGCCTTTACGAATCTTGTCGATCTCGTCCTTGACGAATTCGCCGGCCTGCGTGCTCGCAGATTTGCCGGCGCGCTTGTCCTGCTTCGCTTTGCGAATGATTTCCTGTCTTGGCATGGGTCGAGTTCCCTTCGAGATGACAGGGATGTCTCACCGCAACGCATAACCCGGACGATTGATCCTTTTCAGTTCCTCAGCGCCGCCAGCAGTTCGTCGGGGCGCTCGGCCATGATCATGTGCCCCGCGCCCGGCACGATGACAGTCTTCGCATGCGGGATCGCCGCCGCCAGCGCCTTGCCGGCTTTCGCGGGGGTCATCATGTCTCGCTCGCCGAGAATCAGCGTGGTCGGGACCCTCACGCTCGCAGCCGCGGCAAGTGCATTCGCATAGGCATTGCAGGCCGACAGATCCCTGAACAGCACGCCCGGCTCGCAATGCTTCAACACGGCCTGCGCGCCGCCATGCATCCAAAGGCCCGGCGCGAGGCTCCCGCCGAGCTCGGCCTTGAAGCCGAGACCCCAGATCGAGACCATGTCGACGGCGTCCTGGTCATTGGCTTCTGCGGCTTTGAGCAGATCCGGGCCGACGGTCATGGTCGCGGCGGTGCCGATCAGGCTCAGCGCAGAAACCTTGTCCGGATGCCGCGCCGCCGCCTCCAGCGAGATCAACGAGCCCATGGAATGGCCGATCAGGTGGGCCTTCGCGGCGCCGGCCGCATCCAGCAGCGCCGCGGTCCAGTCGGCCATCTCGGCGATGGTCGACAGCGACGGCCCGGCCGAGCGCCCGTGGCCGGGCAGGTCTGGCGCCAGCACCGAAAAGCCGTGATGGGCGAACCAGCGCGTGTGCAGCCCCCAGGTCGAATGATCGAAGCCGGCGCCGTGAATGAAGGCGACCGTCGGCAGCGACTTGTCGAAGTCGCGGCCGCCGGTTGTGACAAACACATCGGTACCGTTGACGGAAACCTTCATGGCGTCAGACCTTTTGCGAGATGCGCAGCGCTTGGTTGAGATCGTCGATGATGTCGCTTGCCGTCTCGATGCCGACCGAGAGCCGCACCAGCTCCTCGCCGATTCCGGCGGCCTTGAGCTGCTCGGCATCCATCTGCTGATGTGTGGTCGAGGCGGGGTGGATCACCAAGGTCTTGGCATCGCCGACATTGGCGAGATGGCTGATCATGCGCAGCGATTCGATGAACTTGCGCCCGGCGGGCCGGCCGCCCTTGATGCCGAAGGAGACGATGGAGCCGGCACCGCGCGGCAGCAGCGCCCTTGCGAGCTGAAAGTCCGGGTGGTTCTCCAGCGAGGGATGCAGCACCCAATCGACGGCCTTGTTGGCTTTCAGCGCGTCCAGCACGAGGTGCGTGTTCTGCATATGCCGGTCCATGCGCACGCCCAGCGTCTCGATACCCTGAAGCAGCTGGAACGCGTTGGTCGGCGACAGGCATGCGCCGAAGTCGCGCAGGCCCTCGGTGCGCGCGCGCATGATGAAGGCCGCGGTGCCGAACTGCTCGTCGAAGACGATGCCGTGATAGCCGCCATAGGGCTCGGTCAGTACGCCGAACTTGCCGGAGCCGCGCCAGTCGAAGCGGCCGCCGTCGACGATGGCGCCGCCGATCGCGATGCCGTGGCCGCCGATCCATTTGGTCGCCGAATGCATGACGATATCGGCGCCGAGCTCGATGGGGCGGCTGAGATAGGGCGTGGCGAAGGTGTTGTCGATCAGCAGCGGAATTTTTGCCTCATGCGCGATCGCCGCGACCTTGGGAATGTCGAGCACTTCCAGCCCGGGATTGCCGATGGTCTCGCCGATCACGAGCTTCGTGGTCGGCCCGATCGCGGCGCGGAACGCGTCGAGATCGCGCGGCTTGACGAAACTGGTGGTGATGCCGAAGCGCGGCAGCGTATGCGCCAGCAGGTTGATGGTGCCGCCATAGAGTGAGCTCGATGCCACGATGTGGTCGCCGGCGTTCAAAAGTGTCGCGATCGCCAGATGCAGCGCGGCCATGCCGCTGGCGGTGCAGATCGCACCGACACCGCCTTCGAGCGCCGCGAGCCGCTCCTCCAGCACACCGGTGGTCGGATTGGAGATGCGCGTATAGATGTGGCCGGCACGCTCCAGGTTGAACAGCGCGGCGGCGTGATCGGAATCCTGGAACACATAGGACGTGGTCTGGTAGATCGGCACGGCGCGGGCGCCGGTTACGGGATCCGGATGCTGGCCCGCATGCAGGCTCAGGGTCTCGAAGGCAGGCGGCTTTGGCGCGGGCATGCGTGGCCTCGTTGGTCGATCGGCGGAGGCCGCCCTTGTGCCACAAAAAGAAGCGCTGCGTCAGCCCATTGACAGCGCCTCTAAGACCGGATCGCCTGCGCGATAATCCCGGCCTCGCGCAGCAAGATCTCCGCGTCTGGTAGCTTCGAACCTCTTCTCGTTGGCCGCGACGATCTTCCGCGCGTCCTGCGCCGCATCGCGGCGAGGATGGCGATGATGCAGTTCGCGTTCGGCCAGCTCACGGTCAGCCTCCAGCACATCAAGGCCCAACGCGCTCACGCTCCCTTCTGCCCCGCCAGCCGATCCCGCACCTCGGCCGCAATCTCGAACGAGCGCAGCCGGGCGGCGTGATCGTAGATCTGGCCCGTCGTCATCAGCTCGTCCGCGCCGGTCTCGGCGATCAGTGCCTTCAGCTTCTCCTCCACGATTCTGGGCGAGCCGACCGCGGAGCAGGACAGCGCCTGGCCGACACCGGCCTTCTCCGCCGGTGACCACAGCACATCCATGTCGTCGACCGGCGGCGGCAGCGGGCCCGGCGTGCCCCGGCGCAGATTGATGAACTGCTGCTGCAGCGATGAGAACATGCGCTGCGCCTCGGCGTCGCTATCGGCGGCAAACACGTTGACACCAATCATCGCATAAGGCTTGTCGAGTTGCGCCGAGGGCTCGAAGCGCGCGCGATATTCGCGCAGCGCCGGCATCATCATCTGCGGCGCGAAATGCGAGGCGAACGCGAAAGGCAAGCCCAGCATCGCCGCAAGCTGCGCGCCAAAGGTGCTCGATCCCAGGATCCACAGCGGCACCTTCGTGCCCATGCCCGGCACCGCGCGGATCGCCTGGTTCCGTTGCACATCGCCGAGCAGCGCCTGCAATTCCAGCACGTCATGCGGAAAGTTCTCCGCAGCCGTGGCAAGGTCGCGCCGCAGCGCCTTTGCTGTGAACTGGTCGGTGCCCGGCGCCCGCCCGAGGCCGAGATCGATCCGTCCGGGAAAGAGCGATTCCAACGTGCCGAACTGCTCGGCGATGACCAGCGGCGAATGGTTCGGCAGCATGATCCCGCCGGACCCGACGCGGATGGTTTTCGTTCCCCCCGCGATATGGGCGATCACCACTGACGTCGCCGCGCTTGCGATCCCCGTCATGTTGTGATGCTCGGCCAGCCAGAACCGCTTGTAGCCCCAGGCCTCCGCATGCCGGGCGAGATCGAGCGAATTGCGAAACGCCTGCGCGGCGTCGCCACCTTGGCGGATGGGCGCGAGGTCGAGCACGGAGAAGGGGATCATGTGTGGTACCCGTGAAGGGCGCGTGTGCGCGGGGCCTCACATATAGGGGCCCAGGGGTGGGAATGCTGCTCGAACTTGTCGCGCGACTTTGATCTTGACGGAGCAGCGCATCCTTCGCGCTGCAGCCCGCGCCGCCCGTTCACAACACTGTTATTGCGATCTATCGCGCCCTTCGTCTCAACTGGGCGTTTTGCGCCTGTTGTTGTAGCTTGCCGGAGTACTGCTCGGTTGCCAGGAGGAACTGACATGACCACGGTCGTACTCAACCGCCGCAACCTCCTCGCCGCTGGCGGCTCGGTGCTCGCAACCGGGGTTTTGGCGAGCGGAGTTTCCGGGCTGCTGTTGCCCGCCCGTGCCGAAGGTCTCGCGCCGACCGAGTCGATGTCGGGCGGGGCGAACAACTATCGCAAGGGCGCGGCGATCGTGGAGCGGATCGGAAAGGGTGGCTTCTGGATGAGCGGTACCGTGCGCCGCGCCGGCGACGGGGCTCCGCTCGCCGGGCAGCGCATCCAGATCTGGGCGCACACCGTCGAGGGGCAGGAGCACGAGCCGCAGAGTCATGGCGCCACGCTCACCGACAAGGACGGCAAGTTCCGGCTCGAGATGCCGCAGATCATTCCCATCTTCGGCCAGCCGCATGGCCACCTCGCCTATGACAGCGGCGAGTTCAAAACCGTCTTTCTGCGTCCGGTGATGCGGAGCGCAAAGGAAACCAGCCTCGAGGCGCACTTCGTCCTGCAGCCGGCTTGAGCCGCGAATTGCAAATGAAGGGATGGGAATCGGCCCGGGCGATCCTGATCTGGGTCGCCCTTGCCTTGGCCATTTGCGTGCCGATCGCCGCCGCAGCAGGAAGCGACCTGCTCGCTTGGCGCGGTCCGGTCTACATCCTCGCCGGCTTCGCAGGGATCGTCGCCCTCGGTCTTGTGCTCGTTCAGCCCCTATTGATCGGCGGATATTTGCCGGGGCTGTCGGCTTATCGCGGACGGCGTGCCCATCATTGGATCGGCGGCGCGCTGGCCTTTGCGGTGGTGATCCATGTCGCCGGCCTCTGGATCACCAGTCCGCCCGACATGATCGACGCCCTTACCTTCTCATCGCCGACGCCATTCTCGCCCTTTGGCGTGGTCGCCATGTGGGCCATCTTCGCTGTCGCGCTTCTGGCTCTCTTGCGGCGGCGGCTGGGATTGCGGCTGCGAACCTGGCGCATCGTCCATATTCCCCTCGCGATCGTCATCGTCGCAGCCAGCGTGGCCCATTGCCTGCTGATCGAGGGGACGATGGAGACGATCTCGAAGGTTGTGCTTTGTGCGCTCGTTCTCGGGGCGGCCATCAAAGTGATGGCTGATCTGGTTTGGAGAAAGCGGAGGCTGCGCGGAGAGGGCATTGCGCGGCAGTAGGCGTCGGATGGGTAGGGCACTTGCGAAACCCATCGTGCTTCGTCATCGGCAAGCCTCGACGGGCTTCGCTGCCGCCTTGGCTCTTTGCGCTACGGCGGACAAATCGCTCTCCCGATCGCACGAGCTGGACGTGATCAGAGATCACGATTTGTCGTGCGCGTACTTCTCCAGAAGCAGCCGATTATATTCATCTCTCACGGCTCTCCGCGAAATATGCCCTTTTCGGTCTTTGGCAATCTTCAGAAGATCGGGATCAGTCGGTGCCCGTGATTTCCGCCTAAATCTCGCAAAGAGTGGGGTCGTAGGCGCCGACGTCCTTCCAAACAGCCGGTCAAACCATCCCATTGTGTCCTCCCGGACAGACGGCAGATTACGACATTATCACCATGAATTTGAGGGTCAAACGGATTGCGTCCGCGGCTAATGGCCCCGGATTACGCTTGCACTCCATCCGGGTTGCGCCACTGGAAAAAGCGAACGGTGCGCGGCGGGAGTGTTGCGTGGCGGCAAGCGTAGGATGAGTAGAGCACTTGCGAAATCCGCCACGTTTCGCCGCCGAACGGGTTTGGTGGATTTCGCTACCGTTTTCACTGCCTGAGCTACGGCGGACAGATCGCGCTAGCCATCCTACGCGTATTTTGTTGGCCTCTTCTTGCGAACACGTCGGGCATCGTCAGCGCCGATGTCTGCTGCTCTGCTTGCCGCAGATGGCGACGGGGCGTATCCTTGCGTGATGGCTGTCAGCGCTCCTGATCTGAAGGCGTTCCTGCTCGCCACGCCGTTCTTCGGTGGTCTCCCGAAACCGAGTCTCGACCTCCTGATCTCGATGCTGGTCGAGCGCCGCTTTGATGCCGGAGCAACCGTCGTGGCGGAGGGCGAGCAGGGACGCTCGATGTTCATCGTCAAATCCGGTCGGCTGGCGGTGCGCAAACGGGCGAATTCGGGGAGCGTCATCCCAATTTCCGCTCTGGAGCCTGGTGATTTCTTTGGTGAAATGACGCTGATTGAAATGCAGAATCGCTCCGCCACGGTGATGGCGGAAGGGCCGACGGTGCTGTACGAGTTGACCGCCCAAAAGCTCTACGCTTGCTACAAGGCCGATATCCACGCCTATGTGATCGTCCTGCAGAACATCAATCGCGAATTGTGCCGACGGCTGCGCCGTGCCGACGAGCGCTTCATGGGACAGCGGATGCGTGACGACAATTGACCGTCCGTAGACGGGTACAGCGCTTGCGAAACCCATCATGCTTCGTCACTGAGGCAAGGCCTCGATGGGTTTCGCTTCGCTCTAGCCATCTTACGAGCTAGCAGACGTCGACTTGGTCTGTGCTTCACTAACGCTCCGTTAAACAGCGAGCCATAAAGCAGCCTAGCGGATTGTGAGTAAAACAACTCGCATGCGCTACGCTCGTGAAGGAATTGGTTGCGCCTCAAGTGCGTCGCTATTGCGAGATATTGAAACAAGAAGCCACTCAAAACTGTCGAGCCGATTAAGAGTATGGACCAGCTTTTTACGGCCAAGTTAATAGTTAATCTCCTCGCAGGGGGGCTAGTGGTCTTCGTTGTCTTAGCGCTGCTCAGGTCCGTGATAAGTGGTGGCAAGCGGGTTGTTTGGGAAATTCTGCGAGTTACGGCAGGACTGGTATGCATGTGTATGGTCGGGCTTTCCCGGCATGGCAACATCGGTCCATGGGGCGCGTGGGTTGGCTTCGGCGGCATCGTTGCATTGCTATTGGCAAGTCTATTCGTTGGTCGCTCGTACAGGTTCAAGGGAAAGCCGCCGTAACAAAGCTGATATCGGGTCACTGCAATTTTTACCCGTCGGGCAAAACACCCGCCCCATACAAAACCTCATCAATCCCCTGCCGTAAAAATATTCCACTTTACCGAAATTCGGAATTGCGGCATTCTCCCACCCATCCCGGCCCGAGGAGAGGGACGATCGTACGTCGTCACGAAACGTGGGCGGGGGTGCGGTGGACGCGGCAGCGTCGGGCATGCCTAGGCGAGGCCAGGGCGAGATGAACCTCGTGAGGTCCTTGACTGCGTGCGGACGGACGGCGCCCGTGTCCGGCGAAGCCCTTTGGGTGAAGCCGGATTGCTGCGTACGGCAAAACCGTGTGGTCCTGACCGTCGTTGCTACGGTCAAGCCTTGCGGAGATGCTTTGAGGCTCAACCGGGCCTCGCGGCATCGCCAATTCGCGAGGTGACGGAGGCCAGGAGGAACTCGGCTCCGGGGAGAGCAGGCATAAGCCGTCAAACCACTGCGCAGGGAAGGCCGTGTGTTCGGCTTCACCTGTATGCCGCTGTGCAGTTTTTCTGCGTGTGCTTTCGCACAGCGGACCGTGGGTGCCAGCCGGCACCCGGCCTTCCCTGCGCCCTCTTCACCGAAGAGGGGCGCGGAATAGAGCAAAACTCGGGCGCATCGAGCCACGAGAATGCCTTGTCATGTGTGGAACACTGGTGCTGCCGGACAGGATTGAACTGTCGACCTCTCCCTTACCAAGGGAGTGCTCTACCACTGAGCTACGGCAGCAGATGCTGGCACAGAATCGGGCCGCCACCAGGCCCGCCAAGCGGGGCGATGGATGCCACAAGGCCCCCTCATGTGCAAGCTTGCCGGCCCTGCCAAATCGAGAAAATCGGCGCGGTTGCCCGACCGAGGCGGCCTTATTGCCCCGAAATGACCGATTTTGGGGTGATTTTTCTGCCGGCGAGCCCCAGCCATCTGGCCAGTTGGTCCCGCCCTCGAATTCGACCAAATCTCGCTGGCTTCGTTGCGCCGGCCTCTTGTACCTCTTGAGATGTCGTCATTCGGTGGCATCCTGCCGCCGACAACGTGATGGGCCACGATGAGCGACGAGACTGACAAGACGCGGGCCGCTGATCGCCGGCAGGACCGGCTGAAATCGGCGCTGCGCGAAAACCTGAAGCGGCGGAAGGTGCAGGCGCGCGAACGCGCCGCAGGGACCGAGCCTTCGCAGAACGACGATGATTCCCTGGGTAAGGGGACCGCCGGCGAGACCGGCAGTTGAAGGCCGGCGGCTAACATTTTGGAGTGCATCGAAGTGGCAATGGGGCAGGACGGACAGCAACGAACCGACCGCGACGCGCTGATGTCGCGGTTCACCCGTCCCGAGCAAACCTTTCCGACGCTGGCATCAGCCGAGATCGCGCGTATCAGGCATTTCGGCGAGGTCCGCAGCTATGCCGACGGCGAGTTCCTGTTCGAGACCGGCAAGCCCGGGCCCGGCATGTTCGTCGTGCTGTCTGGCCATGTTGTCATCACCCAGCGCGACGGTCTCGGCCATGTCACGCCCGTGATCGATCAGGGGCCGGGGCAATTCCTCGCCGAGCTCGGCCAGCTCTCGGGACGGCCGGCGCTGGTCGACGGACGCGCCGAGGGCGATGTCGAGGTGCTGCTGGTACGCCCGGACCGGCTGCGCGCGCTGCTGGTGGCCGAAGCCGAGCTTGGCGAGCGCATCATGCGCGCGCTGATCCTGCGCCGGGTGAGCCTGATCCAGGGCGGCATTGGCGGCCCCGTGCTGATCGGTCCGTCGAACTCCGCCGGCGTGGTGCGCCTGCAAGGCTTTCTCACCCGCAACGGCCAGCCGCATCATCTGCTCGACCCCAACAGCGAGCATGACGCCGCCGAGATCATCGCGCGCTATTCGCCCGAGCCGGAGGATTGGCCGCTCGTCGTCACCGCCGACGGCACCGTGCTGCGCAACCCCAGCGAAACCGCGCTTGGCCGCGCCATCGGCATGATCGGCGGCGCGAAGGATGACCGCATCTACGACGTCGCAATCGTCGGCTGTGGACCGGCAGGCCTTGCGACGGCGGTCTACGCGGCGTCCGAAGGGCTGTCCGTCGCCGTGCTCGACACCCGCGCCTTCGGCGGTCAGGCCGGCGCCAGCGCGCGCATCGAGAATTATCTGGGCTTTCCGACCGGCATCTCGGGCCAGGCGCTTGCGGGTCGCGCCTTCACCCAGGCGCAGAAATTCGGCGCCGAAATCATGATCCCGATGTCGGTGAAGTCGCTGGACTGCTCGCGCAGCGCCGGTACGTTCGCGCTGGCGCTGGATTGCGGCGACACATTGCGGTCACGCGCGGTGGTGGTCGCGAGCGGCGCGCGTTATCGCCGGCCCGAGATCGAGAACCTCGACAAGTTCGAAGGACGCGGCGTCTGGTACTGGGCATCTCCTGTCGAGGCGCGGCTCTGCGCCGGCGAGGAGGTGGCGCTGGTCGGTGCCGGCAATTCGGCCGGCCAGGCCGCCGTGTTCCTGTCGGGGCATGCGAAGAAGGTGTTGATGATCATCCGCGGCGGCGGCCTGGGCGCGAGCATGTCGCGCTATCTGATCGAACGCATCGAAGCGACGCCGAACATCGAATTGATATTCAACACCGAGATCACCGCGCTCGAAGGCGACGAGGCTTCGCTGCTGCGCCGCATCCGCTGGAAAAGCCGGCTTTCCGATGACGAGGATTCTGCCGATATCCGCAATCTCTTTCTGTTCGTCGGCGCCGATCCCGCCACCAACTGGCTCGACGGCTGCGGCGTCACGCTCGACCGCGGCGGCTTCATCGTGACCGGCGCGCAATCCGAGCAGAATCAGGGCCGGCTGGTGGCGCCGCTCGAGACCTCCGTGCCCGGCGTCTTTGCCGTTGGCGACGTCCGCTCCGGCTCGGTCAAGCGCGTCGGCGGCGCCATCGGCGAAGGCGCGCAGGTCGTGGCCTCCCTGCACGGCTATCTCGGCGACGCCGCAAAACCGGCGCTTTAGGCAAGCAGAAGACAAGGGAATGTAGCTTGCCATCTTGTCGGCAGCTACAGACTATCCCCTCATCCTGAGGAGCGCGCCTAAGCGCGCGTCTCAGGCCCCGAACCACGATCCGGCCCTCATGGTTCGAGACGCGTGCTTCACACGCTCCTCACCATGAGGGTCTAAACACAATATGTTCAAGGGAGGACTAAATGGCTGAACTCGTCGTGCTCTACAAGACGCCCAAGGATGCTGCGGCCTTCGACAAGCATTATGCCGAGACCCACATCCCGCTCGCCAAGAAACTGCCCGGCTTGAAGAAGTACGCGGTCAGCACCGGCCCGGTCGGCTCTCCCGCTGGTCCTTCCGGAGTCCACCTCGTCGCCATTCTCACCTTCGACAGCGTGGCCGCCATTCAGGCGGCATTCGGCAGCGCAGAAGGCAAAGCGGCAGCGGGCGACGTGCCGAAATTCGCCAGCGGCGGCGCCGACCTGCTGATCTTCGACACCAAGGAAGTGTGAACCACGCGCAAGGGCGGCCCGCATATCGCGGGCCGCTCTTCGAAGATGAATCAAGTTCGTCGAAAACCTGCTGTCGTTTGTGACAGCGCTGCAAAAAATCCGAGCACGCGTTTGTCTTTTCGCACGATGGCGCATGGCTCGGGGCGCATGTGCGGCGCCATCGCATGTGGCAATCCGATGAGGACCGTAATATCAATCGCCTGACCTCAATGCTGGACACGTAGGAGAGACGTCATGGTGCTTGGGTTGAGCCTGTCTGCGTTTACGATGATCCATGCCGTCATCAGCCTGATTGCCATCGTCGCGGGCCTCGTCGTGATGTTCGGCCTGCTCGGCTCGAAGTCGATGCCGGGCCTCACCGCGATCTTCCTGCTGTTCACTATCCTGACCAGCGCGACCGGCTTCCTGTTTCCTTTCGAGAAGCTGCTGCCGTCGCACGTCATCGGCATCATCTCGCTGTTGCTGCTCGCGATCGCCTGCATCGCGCTCTACGGCATGAAGCTCGCAGGCGCCTGGCGCCCGATCTATATCGTGACCGCGATGGTCTCGCTCTATTTCAACGTCTTCGTGCTGGTCATCCAGTCGTTCCTGAAGGTGCCGGCGCTCGCCGCGCTCGCGCCCGCCGTGCCGCCGGCGCCGCCCTCGGGTCCGGTGTTCGCGGTGGTACAGGGCATCGTGCTGGTGTTCTTCGTGCTGCTCACCATCGGCGCCTGGCGCCGCTTCAGGCCGATGGCGTTTGTCTGATCGTTCAAGGAGCCTAGCAATGCCCACCATCACCACCAAAGACGGCGTCGCGATCTTCTACAAGGATTGGGGCTCGGGCCAGCCGATCGTGTTCAGCCATGGCTGGCCGCTCTCGGCCGACGACTGGGACGGGCAGATGTTGTTCTTCGTCTCGCACGGCTACCGCGTCATCGCGCATGACCGCCGCGGCCACGGCCGCTCGGCGCAGGTCGCCGACGGCCACGACATGGATCATTACGCCGACGACCTTGCCGCGCTGACCGCGCATCTCGACCTCAAGGACGCCATCCATGTCGGCCACTCCACCGGTGGCGGCGAGGTCGTGCACTACATCGCGCGCCACGGCGAGAGCCGCGTCGCGAAAGCGGCGCTCCTGGCCGCGGTGCCGCCGCTCATGGTGCAGACCGCGGCCAATCCCGGCGGCCTGCCGAAGAGCGTGTTCGACGGTCTCCAGGCGCAACTCGCGGCCAGCCGCACGCAATTCTATCGCGACCTCCCCGCCGGCCCGTTCTATGGCTACAATCGTCCCGGCGCAAAGCCGTCGGAAGCGGTGATCCAGAACTGGTGGCGCCAGGGCATGATGGGCGGCGCAAAAGCGCATTACGACGGCATCGTCGCGTTCTCGCAGACCGACTTCACCGAGGACCTGAAGAAGATCAACGTGCCGGTGCTGGTCATGCACGGCGACGACGACCAGATCGTGCCTTACGCCGATTCCGCACCGCTGTCGGCCAAGCTGCTGAAAAACGGCATCCTCAAGACCTACAAAGGCTTCCCGCACGGGATGCCGACCACGCACGCCGAGACCATCAACGCGGACCTCCTGGCGTTCTTCAAGGAGTGAAGCTTCGCGTGCTCCGCCGGATCTCACCATCGCTCGTCACCGCGCCATGATCCGCGTCGCCCGGGAGAGGTAAGATGCTGAAAATGGAGGATATCAATAGCCTCTAGTCCGCTGCGCAGATAGTTTGGCGCGGAAATTTCGGCGCTCGCGCGCGTTGAGTCCCGTCCGCCCTTGAAGGAGAAGCGTCGGCGATGTCTCCCCAGCTCAAACTGATCGCACTTGACGCCGACGATCTCGCTGTCATCTCGACCCATGTCCAGGACGCCCGTGTCCAGGCCTCCGACATCATCTGGCGGCAGAGCGAGAAGCGGCTTGTCGTCGGCATGAGCCGGCTGGACTGGGAGCAGACGTTGGAAGGCGAGGCCGAGCCGCGCCGGCTGGTCGCCGCGCTCCGCTTCGACCGCGTGCTTGCCTGCAAGTCGCGCAACATCGACCTCGCCGCGCCGGACAAGGTGCTGGACCTCGTCGGCATCGAGTTTCACCCCCAGGGTGGCCGCAGCGAGGAGCCCGGCGGCAGTGCCCTGCTTCTGTTCGCCCAGGGCGGCGCCATCCGCCTCGACGTCGAATGCCTGGAATGCGAGCTGACCGACCTCGGGACGGACGCGCTGGGGGCGGGTCCGGGGATCGAGGGGTGAGAATGGCATGCCAAGCCAACGCATTCCGCTGTCGTTCTGGCGAAAGCCAGGACGACAGCGGAGGGAAACGACCCGGCCCAAGGGTTGACGCCGCTTCCCCGCCGCGCCATTGAGCAGGGGTCGGGTGAGCCAATCCGCCCCAAAGACCAGCCAGAAGCCCAGCCAAAATGCCCGTTCGTCTCGACCGCAGCAGCGCCGATTTTGACCAGCGATTCGCGGCCTTCCTCGCCGCCAAACGCGAGGTCTCGGCGGACGTCGAGGCCGCCGCGCGCGCAATCGTCGACGACGTCGCCAAGCGGGGCGATGCGGCCCTGCTCGAGGCCACGAAAAAATTCGACCGGCTTACGCTGGATGCCGCCTCCCTGCGCGTCACCGCCGCCGAGATCGAAGCCGCGACAAAGGCCTGTGATGCCGCGACGCTGGACGCGCTGAAGCTCGCGCGTGACCGCATCGAGATCTATCACCGCCGCCAGCTTCCGACGGACGAACGTTTCACCGACCCGCTCGGCGTCGAGCTCGGCTGGCGCTACACCGCAATCGAATCCGCCGGCCTCTATGTGCCCGGCGGCACCGCGGCCTATCCGTCCTCGGTGCTGATGAACGCCGTGCCCGCGAAGGTCGCCGGCGTTGCGCGCCTCGTCATGGTGGTGCCCTCGCCCGACGGCAAGCTCAACCCGCTGGTGCTGGCGGCAGCCCATCTCGGCGGCGTCACCGAGATCTACCGGGTTGGCGGCGCACAGGCCGTGGCCGCGCTCGCGCACGGCACCGCGACGATCGCCCCGGTCGCCAAGATCGTCGGGCCCGGCAACGCCTATGTCGCCGCCGCAAAGCGGCTGGTGTTCGGCAAGGTCGGCATCGACATGATCGCCGGCCCGTCCGAGGTGCTGGTGATCGCCGATGACACCGGCAATGCCGACTGGATCGCCGCGGATCTGTTGGCACAGGCCGAGCACGATGCCAGCGCGCAATCGATCCTGATCACCGATTCCGCGCGGCTTGCCGCCGAGGTCGAAGAGGCAGTCGCGGCGCAGCTGAAGACGCTGCCGCGCGCTGCGATCGCCGGCGCCTCGTGGGCCGATTTCGGCGCCATCATCATGGTGAAGGATATTGCTGGCGCCATCCCGCTCGCGGACGAGATCGCCGCCGAGCATCTCGAGATCATGACGAGCGATCCCGATGCGCTCGCCGCCAAGATCCGCAATGCAGGTGCGGTGTTCCTCGGTGCGCATACGCCGGAGGCGATCGGCGATTATGTCGGCGGCTCCAACCACGTGCTGCCGACAGCGCGCTCGGCGCGGTTCTCCTCGGGCCTGTCGGTGCACGACTTCATCAAGCGCACCTCGATCCTGAAATGCGGCCCGGATCAGCTGCGTGCGCTAGGTCCGGCCGCGATGACGCTTGGACAGGCGGAAGGGCTGGACGCCCATTCGCGCTCGATTGGATTGCGCCTCAATCAGTCATGACAAGGCCGCCCGAACAGGACGACTCGACCAATCGCATCGTCGGCGTCACGCTGGACGAGGACTCGATCGGCCGTTCCGGGCCGGACATTGAGCATGAGCGCGCGATCGCGATCTACGACCTGATTGAGCAGAACTTGTTCGCGCCCGACGGTGCGGAAGGGCAGGGCCCGTTCACGCTGCATATCGGCATCACCGGCAACCGCCTGATGTTCGACATCCGCCGCGAGGACGGCACGCCCGTGGTCGCGCATCTGTTGTCGCTGACGCCGTTCCGACGGATTGTGAAGGACTATTTCATGATCTGCGACAGCTATTATCAGGCGATCCGGACCGCGACGCCGGACAAGATCGAGGCCATCGACATGGGCCGCCGCGGCATCCATGACGAGGGATCGCGCACGCTCCAGGAGCGGCTGAAGGGCAAGGTGCGGGTCGATTTCGAGACCTCGCGCCGGCTGTTCACGCTCATTACTGTCCTGCACTGGAAAGGCTAAGCGCGATGGCGGCGCCGCCACGCGCACGCGATCCGCAATCGGTGCTGTTCGCCTGCGCGATGAACAGCGTGCGCTCGCCGATGGCAGCGAGCCTGTTGCAGCACATGTTTCCGCAGGGCCTCTACGTGAAGTCGGCCGGTGCCAGGAAGGGCGACCTCGATCCATTTGCGGTGTCCGTGATGGCCGAACTCGGCCAGGACATCTCTGCCCACAAGCCGCAGACCTTCGAGGAGCTGGAGGATTGGGAGGGCCTGAACTTCGACCTCATCATCACATTGTCGCCGGAGGCCCACCACAAGGCGCTGGAGCTGACCCGCACGCTCGCCGCCGAGGTCGAATACTGGCCGACGCAGGATCCCACCACCATCGAAGGCAGCCGTGACCAGAAGCTCGCCGCCTATCGCGCGGTTTGCGATCAGCTCTTGATGCGCATCCGCAGGCGGTTCGCGAAGGTGGGTGCGGCGAGCGGATAGCATGCGGCGTGCGTAACACCCGCGTCACAGAGCGCACGCACACGCGTGTTGGCAACTCTCGAATCACCAAACCTCCGGTTCCCGGGTTGTGAAACCGGCCCCCTTCCGATAGGTTCCGCGCGCAATTCACCCCGCTTCATCCCCCAAATCACCTGATGCTCGGCCGCCCCAAATTCGTACTTGCCTCCGGTTCGCCGCGGCGCCTTGCGCTGCTCAATCAGGCCGGCATCGAGCCGGACGCGCTCCGGCCGGCCGACGTCGACGAGACGCCGAAGCGGGGCGAGCTGCCGCGCGCCTGCGTCAACCGCCTTGCGAGGGCCAAGGCCGATGCGGCGCTCAAATCGGTGCAGCTGGATGATGAGCTGCGCGGCGCCTTCATCCTCTCTGCCGACACCGTGGTGGCGGTCGGCCGCCGCATTTTGCCCAAGGCCAACCTGGTCGACGAAGCCGCGCAGTGCCTGCGGCTGCTCTCGGGCCGCAACCACCGCGTCTACACCGCGATCTGCGTCGTCACGCCGCGCGAGGCCTTTCGTCAGCGCCTGGTCGAGACCCGCGTCCGCTTCAAGCGCCTGTCGGAAGACGACATCCAGGCCTATATCGGCTCGGGCGAATGGCGCGGCAAAGCCGGCGGCTATGCTGTGCAGGGCATCGCCGGCTCGTTCGTGGTCAAGATGGTCGGCTCCTACACCAACGTGGTCGGCCTGCCGCTGTACGAGACCACGACCCTGCTCGGCGGCGAGGGCTTTCCGATCCGCTTCGGCTGGCTCAACGCCACCGCGCTGTGAGCACGACAGCGCCGTCGACAAAAATCGCGAAACAACCCCATGCGCAGTAGAATGGCCCCACCGGCCCGC
This sequence comes from Bradyrhizobium sp. 147, assembly GCF_023073935.1. Lineage (NCBI taxonomy): Bacteria > Pseudomonadati > Pseudomonadota > Alphaproteobacteria > Hyphomicrobiales > Nitrobacteraceae > Bradyrhizobium > Bradyrhizobium sp. 147. The sequence goes on from NZ_JADPKL010000089.1 coordinate 163,039, forward strand.
CGCGCGAACGCCTGCGCCGCCGAGGAACCCGTTTTCCCGCCAGGCTGTTGAACTCCTTCACCTCGTGTAAGCGCCGACACCATGAACGATCACCTCAAAACGCCCGCCAAACCCCTCAAGACCTGCCCGATCTGCGGAAAGCCGCAGTCGCAGGCGACCCGCCCGTTCTGCTCCTCGCGCTGCCGCGACGTCGACCTGAACCGCTGGCTGAAGGGCTCCTACGTCATCCCCGGCCGCGACGACGAGGTAGACGACGTAGAATAGAAAGCAATATCAATGATTTGTTGAGTTCAGGAACGCCGCGCGCAGCCGCGGCGATACTGCCCCACCTTGTGCACAGCCGGGCCGCGCCCGGCGCAGCCTTCAGGCGAAGGCGGGTGGACAGGCCGCTCTCGGCCCACTATAAACCGCCCGCTCGATGGGCTTTGGCCCCTCTCTTGGAGCACGCCCAGGTAGCTCAGTTGGTAGAGCATGCGACTGAAAATCGCAGTGTCGGTGGTTCGATTCCGCCCCTGGGCACCAACTACGCTTTCTCGCGCTGAAGCACGAAGTTAAGTAAGGCCAAGATCGGCACGCGTTACGCGCGCGCTGGCCGTTCCTGGCTGGGCATATGCGACGGTCTACCTGCACCTCCAGGCGAACGCCGGAGCGGCGCAGAATTTCGTCACCAGCAATGGCGCGCGCGGCTCGGTTGTGACCGGACTCAACGCGCATGGGGACGCCCTTGCTCTTGGCATCACCTACACCTCTCCCTTTTCGGTCCTGGGCGGCCAGGCCGTCTTCTCGCTCATCACGGCGCCGGGTAACGTCGGCATCGGCATCGACGCCCAAACCCTCTAGCAAGCCGGCGTTGCGCAAATGAGCGCCATCTCCGCCGGGTCACTTCAATGCGGCACTGAGCCAGCATCGCTGCAGATGGCCTGAAAGGTGGCAGTTCGACGTCCCAAGAGCCCGCTGCTCTGCCGCATCCGCTCGCTGTACGCGCCCGGCTGCAGCTGATATGCTCTTGGCCATAGGACGGTAAATGGCAGCTGGCCACAGACTTTCCCGCGATGCCGGCCTTCTGATCGGATTCGATCCCGCTCGCATCTTCTCGCAACGCCTCGATATAACGCTGAACAAATTCGTCTACGGCTGCCGCGTCCCTCGCTCACATTGGGAGATGTGCCATGGCTGCATCGGACTGGCGTCTCGAAGGCGAATGGATGAAGAATTGCACCTGCGCGTTTGGCTGCCCCTGCGATTTCAATGCGCCGCCCACCAAGGGCTATTGCAAGGGAATGTTCGGCATGCGGATCGCCAAAGGACATTTCGAGGGAACCAGGCTCGACGGTCTCTGCTTCGCGATCACGGTCGATTTCCCCGGCCCGCTGCATGAAGGCAACGGGACAATCCAGCCCATCATCGACGAACGCGCCGCGCCGGAACAGCGCCAAGCGTTGTTCAATATCTTTTCAGGCAAGCATTCGGCCGAGGGTACGTTTTTTCAGATTGTCAGCCTCATCGTCACCAAGATCCACGATCCGATTTTTGCCCCCTTCGAATTTTCCTTCGACAAGGACGGCCGCGTCGCAAAACTCATCGCCACGGGCGTGCTCGAGACCGACGTCGAGCCGATCAGGAATCCGGTGACGGGTGATCCGCATCGCATCCAGGTGGTGATGCCCGAGGGATTCGAGCACAGGGCTGCCGAGGTCGCGTCCGCCAACATCCGCTCGACCGGTGCGATCCCGTTCGAGACCCAGGGCACGCACAGCTCGCTCGCCCATGTCGTGCAAACGCCCGAGGGCATTGCGGCATGATGCGGCGCTGACATCGAGACGAGGCCTCGGTGTCGGCGCCTCATCGCGATCCTGGAAAAGTCCATGCGGGGGCGCGTGATGCTGGAACGCCTACTTCACCGCGACCGGCTGATCGTCGCGATCGGGACCGCTACGGTGGCGGCGCTCGCCTGGGCCTATCTCGCCGGGGGCGCCGGCATGGACACCGAGATGATGGCCGCCATGCCGGACATGGCGCCAATGCCGTGGACGCCACTCTACGCTGCGCTGCTGTTCGTGATGTGGTGGGTGATGATGATCGCGATGATGGCGCCGAGCGCGGCACCCACCGTTCTCTTGTATGCGACCGTCAAGCGCAAGCAGGAGACTGCATCCCGGGCCGCAATCGACGCCTGGATCTTTCTCGCCGGTTATCTCGTGACATGGGCGGGGTTCAGTGTTGTCGCGGTCGTGGCGCAATCGGCGTTGGAACGCTTGGGATTGCTGTCGATGGCGATGGCCAGCACCAGCGCAATCTTGGGCGGCAGCATTCTGCTGGCCGCAGGCCTCTACCAGTTCACGCCGCTCAAACATGCCTGCCTGCGCTACTGCGACAGCCCGCTGCTGTTTCTCAGCCGGCATTGGCGGCCCGGCACGCGCGGAGCATTCCGGATGGGAGTTCGCCACGGCAGCTATTGCGTCGGCTGCTGCTGGTTTCTGATGGCATTGCTGTTCGTCGGCGGCGCGATGAATCTGGCCTGGGTCATCGGCATTGCGCTCTATGTCGCCGCTGAGAAACTGCTGCCGCTCGGCCGGCGATTGAGTTATGCGGCGGGCGCGGTCCTCATCCTGTCCGGCACGATCGTTCTGGCGCGCGCGATGTGAGAGGCCGGGACCGATGACCAATGCTATCGCCTTCCAGCCGCCTCCGTGGTCAAACTGATGTCGTCAGAAGGATTGAGCTTTGCCCCAACCAAAGCTTAAGGCTGCTTCACCTGGCTTCGCGCTATGAACAGCACCCGCGCGGCGCTTGCGGCCGCGGCGCCACCAAAGTCGTGGCGACGGGCCGTGAGGAGGCTCAGCTCCACTTCGCTCCCTTGGCAAGGTCCTTCCAACAACCGTCTGCGCGTGGCGCCTATGTCCATTCGCAATTGTGAGACTTGAGCACGAGCCGCGTTCCCGCCTCCGTGCTATTGCTGCTCCTCGCAATCCCGCGAGGCCCCCATGCTCCCTACTCCCGCCGACATCTTCACCGAGCCCGAGGACGTTTCGCCCGACGGCCTTGCCAATCTCGGTCCGCTCCGCCGTCTCGCCGGCAGTTGGCACGCGGACAAGGGCCTCGGCGTCAATCCGAAGGCGGAGGGGCCGGAGCAGCGTGCCAAGGCTGGCGGATCGGCGGCCTGAGACCGGAGAATCACATGAAGCCTTATGTCATCTGCCTGATGCACGCCAGCCTGGATGGCCGCACGCATCCCAGCCGCTGGCGTCCGAAGGGTGCGGGCACGGATTGGTTCGAGAAAATCCATGACGAGCTCGGCGGCGACGCCTGGGTGATCGGCCGCGTTACTGGCTCGGAATTCGCCAAGGGCAAGCCGTATCCGACCGGGACGAGCGAGAAATTTCCGCGCGAGAACTGGTTCGCACGACGCGATGCGAAAAGCTTTGGGGTCGTGCTCGATGCGCAGGGCAAGATCGGCTGGGGCCGCTCCGACATCGGCGGGGATCCAATTGTCGTCGTGCTAACCGAAAGCGTGCCGGATTCGCATCTCGCAGGGCTGCGCGGCGAGGGTGTGTCCTACGTCTTCGCCGGCAAGTCCGAGATCGATCTGGCGCTGACGCTGGACATTCTCAGCCGTGAGCTCGGCGTGAAGCGTCTGTTGGTGGAGGGCGGAGGTATCGCCAATGGCGCGTTCCTGCGCGCGGGTCTCATCGACGAATTCAATCTGATCCTCAGCCCCGCGGTGGATGGCGCGAGCGGCGCGCCCTTCGTGTTCGACTCGGCGGCCGCGGACAGCGACAAGCGTGCGCCCATCGTGGCGATGACGCTGGAGAGCACGCGCGAGCTCGGCGGCGGGGTCCTGCTGCTGCGCTATCTGATCCAGAACGACCCGCAGGCCGTGGCCAAGTAAGCGCCGGCATGTCGGAATCATCGGAGCACATCGTCATCGTCGGCGCCGGCGCCGCCGGCCTGATGGCAGCGCGGGAGCTGGCGCGTGCGGGCAGACGCGTGACCATCCTGGAGGCGCGCGAGCGCTGCGGCGGGCGCATCCATCCGCTGCCGGGATTGCAATTCGGCTATCCCGCCGACGGCGGAGCCGAGTTCGTCCATGGCGAGGCGCCGGTCACGCGGGCTTTGCTGCGCGAAGCCGGGCTGTTCCTTCAGGAGATCGAAGGGACGCAATGGAGCTTTGACGGCACAAGCCTCTCGCGTGAGGACCGCCACGATCCGCATGAGGCGGAGCTGCAAGCCGCGCTGCGGGACTTGAAGAATGATCTGACTGTGGCCGATTTCCTGCGCCGTCATTTTGCCGGGGAGGACTATGCGCGGCTGCGCCATTCGATCGAGCGGATGGTCGAGGGCTATGACGCGGCAGACCCCGAGCGTGCTTCGACGCTGGCGTTGCGCGAGGAATGGATGGATGGCGGTCACGCTCCGCAGGCGCGCATCAACGGTGGCTATGCCGCACTGATCGATTTTCTGGCGGCCGAGTGCCGCGCCTGCGGCGTTGCGATCCGGCTCGGTTGCGCCGCGTTGGCGATCGTGGAAGAGGGCGGCGCCGTAGCGATTCGCTGCGCCGGCGGCGATGGGCTTGTCTGCGACCGGGCGATCCTCACCGTGCCGCTGCCGCTGCTGCGCGAGATCGCGCTGCCGGCGAGCGTAAGCGCGAGGCTTGCTGCCGCCGACGACATCGGCTTCGGCAACGTCATCAAGATCCTGCTTTGCTTCGCGCGGCCATGGTGGCGCGACCGACAAGACGACCTCGTCGACATGACCTTCCTGCTGTCCGACGAAGCGATTCCGGTGTGGTGGACGCGATATCCTGACCAGCATCCCCTGCTCACCGGCTGGTTCGGCGGTCCACGGACGGCGGCGCTGTCGCATCTCGATTCGAAAGGACTGATCGAGGCCGGGCTCGATTCGCTCGCCGCCATCTTCAAGCGGTCACGCGAGGACATCGCGCGCGATCTCGTGGCGGCGGCCGCGAGCAATTGGGCGCACGATCGCTTTGCCCGCGGCGCCTATTCCTGGGCGACGCCGCGGACGCGCGAGGCGCAAGCGATACTCGCCCGCGCCGACGGCTTGGTGCTGTTGTCCGGCGAAGCGCTCTACCGCGGCCGCGATATGGGCACGGTTGAAGCGGCGCTGACGAGCGGCCTGGAGACGGCAGGGATGATCTTGCGGAGCTAAGAAAGAAGGCCCGCATCTCTGCGGGCCTTGCGGGCCCTTTTCGTCTTACCAGCGACCGCCGCCGAAGCTGAACGTTACGCCGGGACCACCGCCGTAATATCCGTACGGGCCGCCGCCATAATAGCCGTGGTGCCGCGGGTAATAGCCGTAGCTGCGGTAATGGGGGCGATAATGGCCATGGTGGTGATGACGCCAGTGATGATGGTGCCGATGGCCGTGATAATAGTGCCTGTGCTGCGCGCTGATGTCGGTCGATCGGCTGTCTTGCGCGTTCTGCTTCGCGCTCGAATTATTGGCCGCGTTCGCCGCAGATCCCCCGGCAAGCGCCGCAGCACCGATGGCCATCGCGACAAAGAGATACTTCATGTCATCACTCCGGTTGAATGTCGTGTGACAACAGATGAGCATGCAACGCGTTCCCACCAGAGCGGGCGTCGAAACGACGCAGCGTCTGACGTCCGGTTCGTGCGAATGACGCGTGTCGTCGGATTTATTGTCGCAAGGTAGGCGTTGTTGCGCCGCTGCCATCATGCCGCCGCGAACAGAGGATGCTACTTGAACGGATCCTGAATCGACGGCGCCGATTGCCGGATACGGCGCACGCTGACCGGCGTGCCGTCGGAGACGAACAAGAGCTCGTAGCGCCGGCCTTCGCTGTCGGTGGCGGAGCAGGTGACGTCGTTCACCTTCCTGGCGGCGAAATTGCCGGTCTGGCGGCAGATTCCGGTGGAGGTCTGCTCGGACGGCACCGGCAGGCCGTCGACCTTGGGACGGTCCTTGGAGTTGAGCAGCATGCGGTCGATCGGCAGCTCGTAGGAATTGTCGTCGGCGCGCTTGCCGTTCTCGCCCGAGAACGACACCACATGATTTGCGTCGGTGGGATCGTCGACCGCGACCGCGAAATTGACCCGGCCCTTGTCGCCATGGGCGTAGGCGATCGTCTTGCAGGCATAGGTGCGCCCGGCGACTTTGAGCGTCTTGCACTTGCCCGACATCAGCGCCAGCAGGTCAATGAAGGCGTTCTGCTGCTCGAGCGGATTTTTGACGGGAATGGGAGCGGAAGACTCGGCAAAGCAAGGGCTTGCCAGGGCAATGAGGGCGGCACCGAGGACCGGTCGGCGGAGGCGCATCGGAAGGCTCATATGCCAGAGAACCAGGGAAAAGCTCCGTCCGATAAGCATCGAACCGCAAATTGGCTGCGATCCCGTGTGCCTTGCCCAACCCATCTGGAATACCACCGCGTCATCCCAACGGCGATTCGCCGAAATCGCCCAGCCTGTCCCAGCCGGCACTTGCCGTCAGGCTAGTGTTTTTTTGGTGGCAGAGCTAGCCCATCGCCGCCTGCCAACGCCGATCGCGCAAGGATGGCCGGCGGTGCAGGCGGGCGTCGAGCACGGCGCGGGCGCGGGAGAGCTCGCCGCTGCGCATCAGCGCGACGAGGTAGGTGTCCTCGATCAATTCGCGCTGGGCGTGGCTGCCGCCGATGCGCACGACGTCAGCCAGCACCGGCGCGAGCGTTTTCACGCACGCCGTGTAATCCTCATCCGCAAAGGCCAGAAGCGCGCGGCAGATCGCGGGCACCACCGGGCCGGCCGGCAGCTTGCCGTCCGCGAGCCGCTGTTCGATCACCGCAAGGCGCGCGGCAAGCGCCTCGTGATTCTGCGTTGCGGCGGCGAGCAGGGCCATGTGGACGTCGGCGAACGGCAGGCTCGACTTCGGAAACAGCTCTTGCGCGGTGGCATCGGCATCGAGCCAGAGCGCCTTCGGTACGGTGTGGCCGTAGGTCGAGAGGCGCCACAACAGCGATGCGGCGTCGGTGATGACGTTGAGCGGCGGCGCCTGCGTCACCGACGGCTGGAGCACGTCGGCATAGATCGACAGCGCCCGGGCTGCATCGCCGTGCTCCAGCGCGCCGAGCGCCTGGTGCCAGCGGATGTGACCGTGCAAAATTCCGGCCCGGTCGTAACACGGGATCCAGTCGTCAACGAGACGATCGGCCGCCTCGAACGAGCCGTCCTCGAACATCGCATGCAGCACGGCATGCGCGGCATGGGCGTTCGCCCGGCGCAGTCCGAAGCCGCGCTCGGTGACGTCGCGGCCGCGGGCGACGTCGCCATCCTCCGTCATCGCCCAGCCATACATGGTGAGAAACCACCAATCTTCGCCATAGTGCTGCGCGACGCTCTCGCAGAGCTCATGCCGGGCGCGGTCGTGATCAGCCATGCCGGAGAAGGCGAACAGACCGAACGCGCCGAGCGGCAGCGACAGCACCAATGCATCGCGCGGCCATGTCTCGACGTGCTTGCGCGTCGCCGCGATCGCCTCGGGCAGCCGTCCCGCGATCGCCAACGCCAGCGTCTCGACATGGGAGCGCTCGCGTTCGGTGCCGCGTTTGGCCACGAGCTCGCGCGCGATCGCCGCCTTGCCGCGCGCGAGATCGCCCTGCTGGTAGAACGCGTGCACGCGGGCGCGGGCGATATGGGCCAGCGCGAAATCCGGGTCAGTCGCAATCGCGCGCTCCAGCGCCTCTGCCGTGCCGGTCCACCCCGAGAGCATGAGGTCGACGCCGTCGCGATAGGCGGAGGCTGCCGCATCGGATGTGGTGGAGAGCGGCAGGCCGTAGCGGTCTTCGTGAGCCATGGTCGTCTCCGCAGTTCAAGCCGTCCGCGCCCGGCGTCCTTCGATCGGATAGGCGGGATCGTTGTAGCCTGGCGTCGAGGGATGGCCCGGCACGACCAGCCGGTCGATCAGTGCCTCGTCCTCTGCGGTGAAGCGATAGTCGAGCGCGCGGATGTAGTCGTTCCACTGTTCTTCCGTGCGGGGGCCGGCGATGATGGAGGTCACGAAAGCGGAGTTCAGCACCCAGGCGACCGCGAACTGGCCGGCGGTGATGCCCTTGTTCTCGGCGTGATGCTTGATCTCTTGGGCGAGCTGGAGCGATTCCGGCCGCCATTCGGTCTGCATCATGCGGGTGTCGTTGCGGCCTGCGCGCGTCTCCTTGTCGGGGGGCGCATCGGGCTTGTATTTGCCGGTGAGTACGCCGCGCGCCAAGGGACTGTAGGGCACGATGCCGAGGCCGTAATAGGCGCAGGCCGGAAAATGCTCGACCTCGGGCATGCGGTTCATCGCGTTGTAATAGGGCTGACTCACCGCGGGCCGGTCGATGCCGAGCCGGTCGCAGATGTTGCAGATCTCGGCGACGCGCCAGGCGCGGTAGTTCGACACGCCGAAATAGCGCACCTTGCCCGCGCGGATCAGGTCGCCCATCGCGCGCACCGTCTCCTCCAGCGGCGTCGCGTGGTCTTCCTTGTGCAGATAGTAGATGTCGATGTGGTCGGTGCCGAGCCGCGTCAAGCTCTCGTCCGCTGCCTGCAACACCCAGCGCCGCGACAGCCCGCCGCGATTGGGATCGTCTCCCATATCATGGTTCATGCGATTGGCGAGTTTTGTGGCGAGCACCCAGGCGTGACGATTGTGGGCAATCGCGCGTCCGACGACCTGTTCGGATGCACCCTTCGCATAGGCATCTGCGGTGTCGATGAAATTGATCCCGGCATCGAATGCCTTCGCGACGATCCGCTTGGACGCGGCTTCATCCGTCGGCCCGCCGAACATCATGGTGCCCAGACAAATCGGCGACACTTTCAGGCCGCTACGGCCAAGCTGGCGGTATTGCATGGGCTGTCCTCGATATTGGTGGAGGGCAGCATAGCCAGCAACGCCGGTCATTGCGAGTGTAGCGAAGCAAATCCAGAGATGTGTCTGCGGAGGGATTCTGGATTGCTTCGCTGCGCTCGCAATGATGGTGGGCACGCTTGTGCCTCATATTTAGTGTCATCGCCCGCGAAGGCGGGCGATCCAGTACTCCGAGACGGTTGTGATTGATTGAGGGGCCGCGGCGTGCTGGATTCCCCGCCTTCGCGGGGAATGACAGCCGTGGGTGTGGAATTTACCCCGGCCCCTTCAAGAACTTGAACACGCCATTGGCCATCACGATGCAGCGGTCATCGACCGAGACCTCGGTGCTCATGAAGATCAGGCTGCGCGTCGCCCGCACGACGCGCGGGCGGGAGATCAGGATGTCGCCGATCTGGCCGGCCTCGACGAAATGGGTGTCGAGCTGCACCGTCGCCATGAACTCCTTGCCGGAGACGTAGCGGGCGGTCATGCCGCAGGTGCGGTCGGCGAAGGTCATCATCACGCCGCCCTGGACCATGCCGCGGCGGTTGTGGTGCTTGTCTTCGGTGGCGAGCGCGAACTCGTAATGGCCGTCGACCTTGCGTTCCCACAAGGGGCCGATCAGGTGCATGAAGCCGGTGGTCTCGAGAATGGTCCAGCCCTCTGATTTCAGGCTTGCGGCGGCCTTGTTGGTCATGTCGTCGTCCATTCCTGTGCGGCCCTTGCGATCTCATTTCATCGAGGCCGGACGTGGTGTAGTCAAGCATCATGAGACCGTTCGACGATGCCACACGGCGGAATATCGCCGCCGCCTGCGCGGCCTTCGCGCGCCTGCCTGAGGAAGAAGCGCCGGCGGCATTGAAGCGTGCCGCGGTGGCAGTTGCGCTGACCGCGGCAGGCGAGGGCGATGACACTGCGTTGCTGCTCACGCTGCGCGCATCGCATCTGCGTGCCCATCGCGGCCAATGGGCCTTGCCGGGCGGACGTTGCGATCCCGGCGAGACGCCGGTCGAGGCGGCGCTGCGCGAGCTCGACGAGGAGCTTGGCCTTCGCCTCACCAGCGCCGACGTGCTCGGCACCCTCGACGATTATCCGACACGCTCCGGCTATCTGATCACGCCGGTCGTGGTCTGGGCGTCGGATAGCGCCGTGATCAGGCCGAACCCGGACGAGGTGGCGTCCGTCCATCGCGTCGCGCTCGCCACGATCGAGCGCGAGGACGCTTTCGACTTCGTCGCGATCCCCGAAAGCGCGCGACGCGTGATTCGCTTCCATCATCAGGCGAGCCTGATCCACGCGCCGACGGCCGCGCTCATCTACCAATTCCGCGAGGTGCTGGCGGGCCGGCACACCCGCGTGACTGAGCTGGAACAACCGGTGTTCGCCTGGAAATGACGATGGTAAACGGCACGTTAACGTGACGGTTACCGGATGCCTGCTAAGAGGGCAGCATGCATCACCCACCGATTCGACGCGCCCTGACGCTGGTTCCATTCGCGCTCGTGCTGCTCGCACCCGCCGCGCGCGGCGGCGCCGATGCGCTTCCGCCCGCCGTCAGCAATGCCAACGCTCAGCTCCTGTCGCAGTTTTTTGCGCAAGGTGGGGCCTCGCCGGCTGTGCTCGAATATCGCCGCAAGCTCGCGGAATATCAGGCGGCGCGGGCCGCCTTCGACGCCGAAGCGGGCGCCTATTGGAGCCAGATTTCGGAGAAGCGCCGCACCCGCAACGCCAAGCGGCGCAGCGGCCAACAGATCACGCTCGACGATTACGTGCTGGAGCATCCGCCGCTCTACAGCGGGCCGAAGCGCCCGGTGAACCCGGAGCCGGAGGAAGCGCCGGAGCGCCCGCCACGAAAGCCCATTCCGGTGGTCGCTGATTTCCTGCGCGCAGCGCAGGAGCTCTACCAGTTCACGCCGCAGCGCCCGACCAACGAGGTCGAGTTCAAGCGCGCCTATGCGCGCTACGCGCTCGCCTCGGGGCTGACGCGGGAGCAGGCCGTGCGGGTCTACTCGTTCGAGACCGGCGGCACCGGCAGTTACGACGTGCAGGCGGGAATCGAGCATGGTGGCAAGCGCGCGATCTCGACCGCGATGGGCTACAACCAATTGCTCACCACCAACAGTGTCGAGCTCTTGGCCGAGCAGGGCCATGAATTCATCCGTGCGCTTTCGGAGAAGGTGGCGCGCAGCTCGGGCCCGGCGCGCCAGGCGCTCGAGCACAAGCTCGCGGTACTGAAGAAAATGGTCGCGCATGCGAAGTCGGTGCCCGACACCTGGTCCGAGCACGAGAAGATCGGCAACACCGCCCAGGGCTGGGCCATGCATGCCATGGTGCTCGACGTCGATGTCGGCCCGATGCTCCAGACCCACAAGCTCCTGACCTCGGTGCTGTTCGCGCGGGCCAAGGGCTATACCCGGCCGCTCAGCGCGGCCGAGCTCGAGATGATGAACCTCACCGGCGATGGCACCGGCCTCGACATGGTGACGATGCCGCAGGCGATGCGCGAACAGGTGCCGACCTCGAACTTCTTCCAGCGCGGCGGCTACGAGCGCAATCCGGTCGCGATCCGCCACAACACGGTGGCGAAGTTGCTGGCGGTGACGGATGATCGCATGGACTCGAACAGCAGCAAGGCCGGCGCAAAGGAGCTGGCGGGGGCGTTTTAGTGAGCGCTGTCGTAGGTAGGCAAAGCGAAGCGTACCCACTGGAATACTGGATCGTCCGCCTTCGCGGACGATGACGCCGAGTGTGTGGCGCCGCTATCGCCCACCAGGTCAAGCCCTACTGATCCGGCCCGAACTTGAACTTGCCGTCGCCTTCGAGATACGGGCCGGTGCGCATGTAGAGCTGGCCGTTGTGGCCGATGAAGAACAGCGTCCCCTTCGGCACTTTCTTGGCGCCCTTCAGCAGCTCGCCGGCATTGCTGGTGCCCATCTTATAGGAATAGGTCTTGCCCTCCTTGTCGTAGGCGTAGCCCGTGTCGGGCTTGAGCTCCCACGGCGTTGCCGCGGTCTGCGCCAGTGCGGGCGCGGCAACGGCGCCGAGCGCGACTGCAATTGCAAATGACTTGGTTGAAAATCCCGTCATTCCCATCCTCCCACCGTCGGGACATTCTGGGTTTGAACAAATCACGAACGGTATTTCCGGGTCAATTCGCGAAAGCGCCGCAGCGCATCACGTCTCGCCCAGCGGTTTGTGATTTTCCCTTCGTCCCCTCGCGACTATGTTCCGCTTTCCGTCTAGAACGCAACTCGACAAATTATGGGTGGGGATGATTCGGATGCGCCATGTGATTAAACTCTGCTGGGCTGCTGCATTGTCACTGACGGCGCTGGCACCAGCCGCCCGGGCCGATGATTACCAGCTCAGCCACAACCAGCGCATTTCGTGCAGCCGCGGCCTTGCCCCCGGCAAGCTGAACACCGCGACCTGCAAGTCCTACACCTATCTGTTCAACACCAAGACCTCGGAATATTTCCGCTGCCAGGTCTCGCTGGCGCTGACCCGCGACAACAAGGAAGTCATCAACGTCCAGACCGACGGCGGCTGCACCAGGAAGCCGCGCATCTTCGAGACCGACGGCAAATACGATTTCGACGCCACCGAGACCGAGCCGCCGAACACCAACTCGTTCTTCGGCCCCGGCGGCTATTCGGTCTGGGCCGCCGATGCCGGCGCGCAAAAGGTGCGCGGCTGCATCATCATCTCCTCCGGCCTCGGCTCCGATATCTCCAAGTGCCTGGACATGACCTTCCAGTGAGGGTGCGCTCCCTCCTGCTTGCGGGGAGTGTTGGCGAGAGCGGGCATCCGCGGTCGGGGCAATCCCCCTAGAGGAGAGAGCCTCGCGACCTCTCCGCGAGCGGGAGAGGCGAGCGCTGCGCCACCTCGCCGCACCCCGCCGGGTTCCCCAAAAAAATCGAGCCGGAACGGCCGTTTACCGCAGTCCTGTTTTGCCTTTTGGATGGGTTGACCCGTCCCCTTCATCCGGCCAATTTCGCCGCCGGTTTGGGGAGTACAACAACCATGAAACGGACGATCTTCGGCGTAGCCGCGGCTCTTGCTCTGGCGGCGTCGGCGCCTTGCGCTCAGGCGCAATCCTTCATCAATGTGCTGACCGGCGGCACCTCCGGCGTCTACTATCCGCTCGGGGTCGCGATCGGAAAGATCTACGGCGATAAGATTCCGAATGTGAAGACGCAGGTGCAGGCCACCAAGGCGTCGGTCGAGAACCTCATCCTGCTGCAGCAGGGCCGCGGCGAGCTCGCCTTCACGCTGGGTGACTCGCTCAAAGCCGCCTGGAACGGCGAGGAGGAGGCGGGCTTCAAGACCAAGCTCGACAAGCTCAGGACCATCGGCGCGATCTATCCGAACTACATCCAGATCGTTGCGACCACTGAGTCCGGCATCAAGACGCTCGCCGACCTCAAGGGCAAGAGCCTCTCGGTCGGCGCGCCCAAATCCGGCACCGAGCTCAATTCCCGCGCGATCCTCGCCGCCGCCGGCATGAGCTACAAGGATCTCGGAAAGGTCGAATATCTGCCCTTCGCCGAGTCCGTCGATCTCATGAAGAACCGCCAGCTCGCTGCGACGCTGCAATCGGCCGGCCTCGGCGTCGCCTCGCTGAAGGACCTGTCGACCTCGAGCCCGATCACGGTGGTGTCGGTGCCGAAGGAGACCGTCGACAAGATCGGCCCGCCCTTCATCTCCGCGATCATTCCGGCCAACACCTACACCGGGCAGGACAAGGACGTGCCGACGGCTGCCGTCGTGAACTACCTCGTGACCAGCTCGGCGGTGTCGGATGATCTCGCCTATCAGATGACGAAACTGGTCTACGAGTCGCTGCCCGAGCTCGCCAACGCGCATGCAGCCGGCAAGGAGATCAAGCTCGAGACGGCCGCCAGCGGCAGCCCGGTTCCGCTGCACCCCGGCGCGATCCGCTATTACAAGGAAAAGGGGCTGATCAAGTAATACAGGTGCCATGGCCGGGCTCGACCCGGCCATCCATCCACCAGGATTCATCTTTCGATGGATGCCCAGGTCAAGCCCGGGCATAACGATTTCAGGGCGCGGGGACATATCGATGTTGCAGGCAGAGGGCACCGAAGCTGCGCCCATCAAGGTCGAGTTCGACAATTTCGAGCACGGCTTTCCGGAAGGCTTTGGTCCGGGCTGGTGGGGCCATCTCGCTTACTGGATCGGAATCGCGTTTGCCACCTTCCAGCTCTATGTCGCCGCCTTCAACTATCTGCCGAGCCAGGTGGTGCGCGGCGTCCATGTCGGCTTCCTCGTGCTGCTCACCTTTGGCCTGATCGGCAATTTCACCGCCAAGAGTAATTTCGGCCGTGCGCTCGGCTGGGTGATCGGCGGCGCCGGTTTTTTCTGCGGGCTCTATCAATGGATCTTCTATGCCGACCTGATCGCCCGGGACGGCGATCCCACGCGGCTTGATCTCGTCGTTGGCACGCTGCTGGCCGTGCTGATCTTCGAGGGCACGCGGCGGCTGATGGGCGCGGCGCTGCCGCTGATGTGCGGCGCCTGTCTCGTCTACTGGTTCTTCGGCCAATATCTGCCGTCGCCGCTCAACCATCGCGGCTATGATTTCGACCAGATCGTCACGCATCTGTCGTTCGGCACGGAAGGCTTTTACGGCGTGCCGATCTACGTTTCGGCGACCTACATCTTTCTGTTCATCCTGTTCGGCTCCTTCCTGGAGCGCGCCGGCATGATCCAGCTCTTCACCGACGTCTCGCTCGGCCTGTTCGGCCGCACCCGCGGCGGACCTGCCAAGGTTGCTGTGTTCGCCTCGGGCATGATGGGCACGATCTCCGGCTCCGGGGTTGCCAACGTCGTCACGGTTGGCCAGTTCACGATCCCCTTGATGATCAGGTTCGGTTACCGCCGCGCGTTCGCGGCGGGCGTCGAGGCGACGGCCTCGATGGGCGGGCAGATCATGCCGCCAGTGATGGGCGCGGTTGCCTTCATCATGGCCGAGACGCTCGGCGTGCGATATTCGGAGATCGTGAAGGCGGCGGCAATTCCTGCGATCCTGTATTTCGCCTCAGCGTTCTGGATGGTGCATCTGGAAGCCGGCAAGCACGGGCTCGTCGGCATGAAGCGCTCGGAGATCCCGAGCGCCTGGAAGGCGCTGGTGACGCGCTGGTATCTCGTGTTGCCGCTCGCCGCGCTCGTCTACATGCTGTTCGAAGGCTTTACGCCGCTCTATGCCGGCAGCATGGGCCTTGCGCTGACCGTGGCGCTGATCCTGGGGACCAGCATCACGGCCGGCATGTCCGCGACGGTCATTCGCTACATCTTCTGGATCGGCCTCGCGCTGGTCGTCGCCGCGCTGTCGCGCGACGGCCTCCAGATCGTGCCGGTCGCTTGCGTCGTGGTCGGGCTCATCGTGATCACGGCGTTCGTGCGCGGCGGCTTTGCGGCGTTGCGCGCCTGCCGTGATGCCTTGGCCGAGAGCGCCAAATCCGCCATCACCGTCGGCATGGCCTGCGCCATCGTTGGCGTCATCATCGGCATGATGTCGCAGACCGGTGTCGGCACCATCTTCGGCGGCTGGGTGATTGGCCTCGGCGAGAAGAGCCTGTTCTTGGCGCTGATCATGACCATGCTGCTGTCGATTCTGCTCGGCACCGGCATCCCGACCATCCCGACCTACATCATCACCGCCGCGCTCGCCGCGCCGGCGCTCGCCAAGCTCGGCGTTCCCCTGATCGCGAGCCACATGTTCGCGTTCTATTACGGCATCATGGCCGACCTCTCGCCGCCGGTGGCGCTCGCCGCGCTGGCGGCGGCACCGATCGCGAAGGAGAACCCGGACAAGATCGGCTGGGAGGCGATGCGCATCGCGCTCGCCGGTTACGTCATCCCCTTCATCTTCGTCTATTCGCCTGCGCTGATGCTGCAGGCCGGCGATCCCATGGCGGCCAAGCTCGGCTTCTACGGCGCGGTGGCACTCGCGAGCTTCAAGGCGCTGGTGGCGATTGCGCTGTTCGGCATGGTCGCGATCGGCTTCCTGTTCACGCGGCTGACGCTGGTCGAGCGGCTGGTCGCGCTCGGCGCCGCGTTCTGCCTGCTCGGCGAATTCCCGTTCAGCGACACGGCCGGCTTCGTGCTCTCCGCGGCGCTGGTGCTGTGGCAATGGCACCGGCGTCCGCCGGCGGCGGTCGAGGCAGTGTGAGCCTCTGCTTGGCAACGGCAGGCGGCGTCAAGGCGCTGGCGCTGTCCGCCTTCACGTTGGCCTGGACGCATTCGATCGCGAAGGTCGAGTGGCAGGAAGACTGGCGGGCCACGCCCGCCGGCCTCGAATTGGTGCAGGCCCGCGTCAAGGGCACTGGCCCCGGTATGGAGCCGCCGCCCGCGGCGCGGCTGGTCGACGGCTGGTTTCAGTGGCAGCCGAACCGCGCGCCGATGCCGGAGGTGGTGCTGGGCAATTCGGGCACGGCGGGGGAGTGGCGGCTGTGCCATGCTGGAAAGTGCCGGACATTGTCAGAGATTGTCGGCCATCCGATCGGTGCTAACGTCACCAAAATGAGCATCTGCGAACAACAATAGAAATAAGGGAGATCACGATGGATCGGCTCAACGGCAAGGTTGCCATGGTGGTGGGCGCCGGCTCGATTGGACCCGGCTGGGGCAACGGCAAGGCGACCGCGGTGACCTTTGCGCGCGAGGGCGCGCAGGTGTTTTGCGTCGATCGCAACGGTGCGGCGGCCGAGGAGACCGCGAAGATCATCAATGGCGAAGGCGGCAAGGCGACGGCATTCACGGCCGACGTCTCGCGGCCTGCCGAGATCGAGGCGATGGTGGCGGCGTGCCTGAAGGCCCATGGCCGCATCGACGTGCTCGACAACAATGTCGGCATCGCCGAGATGGGCAGCGTGGTCGAGGTGACCGAGGAGAGCTGGGATCGTGTCTTCAGCGTCAACCTCAAGAGCGCCTATTTCGCTATGAAGCACGTCATTCCCGTGATGGTGAAGCAGGGTGGCGCCTCGATCATCAACATCTCCTCGATCGCTTCGATCCGCCACATGGGCATCTCCTACGTCACCTACGGCGCCTCGAAGGCGGCGATGAACCAGATGACGCGCACCACCGCGATCGAGTTCGCGCGCCATCATGTGCGGGTCAATGCAATCCTGCCCGGCCTGATGAAGACGCCGATGGTCGAGCACTCTGCCGGGCTTGCCGCGAGCTATGCCAAGGGCGACGTCGAGGCGATGTGGCGCGCGCGCGATGCGCAGGTGCCGATGGGCCACATGGGCGATGCCTTCGACGTCGCCAACGCCGCGCTGTTCCTGGCGTCGGACGAGTCGAAATACGTGACGGGGATCGAGCTCGTGGTTGATGGCGGGATCACCTGCAAGGCGGGGGCCTAGGCGCCGCCGTCGTGCCGGATCTGCGCTTCGCTCATCCGGGACGACAGCGGAGGTGAGAGCTACCTACTGTGCCAGCGCCAGAATCCCGCCCGCAAACGCGTGCCAAGCCGCCGTCTCGCTGACCGGCCAGTTCAGCACCTTCACCGCCAGCAGTGCGAGCGTGCCGTAGATGTAGACGAGATGCACGCGGCCCATGGTGCGCCAGTCGCGCACCATGGCGACGAGGAGCAGGAGCGAGGCGACGGCGGCCGGCGCGATGGTGACGGGCACCGGCGGCGGCCCCGGCGGTCCTGGAGGCGCGAGGAAGGTGAGGAACCAGCGCGCGATCGCGGCATCCAGAATTGACACCGCCGCGAGCAGCATCAGGCGCTTGTGGACCTCGGGTCTCCGCGCGTTCACGATCGCGAGCACGAATACCATCGCGAAAAACGCGATCCCGCTCATCGGGACGATCGAGAACGCGATGCCGGCCTCCTTCTGCCCGAGCGTGGCGGAATGCTGCATCACATGCACGGAGGCCAGGAAGCCGAAGATCGTCATCGCGGTCGCGAGCGAGACTCCGGCGATGCCGAGTGCGCGGTGATTGGCCACGCGGCCCGAGGCTGCGAGCCAGGTCTGAAGCACGAAATAGAGTGACCAGGTGAAGAACAAGAGACCGTGAAAATGAATCACGGGACTTGCGGAGAATGTCCGGTTGGCAAGCGGCACCCAATAGGTCGGTGCAAAGCCCAGAAACGCGGTAGCCGCGCAAGCGAGCGACATATGGGGATAGAAATATCGTGCTGGCGACGCATCACGCGCGCGGACACGACGGTCGTCGATCAGGGTCGTCATCTGGAATGAGTCTGGCAAGGCGGGGTTTGGTTCAATCCCGCTGTCGTCCCGCACAAGTGTAAGCGCAGATCCGGGACGATGAGACTATCCCCCCGCGCTCAATTCGGCGCGATCGAGCTCTTCCTCAAGCTTGTGGAACGCGTCGTCGCCGATCACCTCGGTCGCGCGCAGGTCGAAGATCGATTTGCGCGCGGCTTCGATGGCGCGGCGGCGCAGGGGATCGGCGGGCAGCTCGCCATTGGCGATGCCGCCGTTCGGATCGTTTTCCGCCTGCATCAGGATCGCGCGATATTCGAGCCGCAGGATTTCCGCTTCCTCCGACGGATCGCTCTCGATGGCGTCGAGCGCGGCGCGATAGGCGACCGCGCGTCCGCGCGCGACCTCGATGCCGACGGGATCGTCGTCCCTGAGGGCGAACGTCAGGATCAGCGGCCGCAGCGTCAGGCCCTGGATCACCAGCGAACCCAGCACCACCGCAAAGGCGATGAAGACGATGAAATCCCGATGTGGAAAGTGTTCCGGCAGGGCAAAAGCGGTGGCGAGCGTGACGAGGCCGCGCATGCCGCACCAGGAGATGATGAGGCCGCCCTTGGCAGAGGCGACCTGCTTCGGATCCTTCGGGCGATAGATCCGCTGCGCGATCAGCGCGCGGAGCGTCGTCCGGTAGAACGTCACCCAGAGCAGCCGGACCAGCACCACCGTGAGCAGGATCCAGGCGGCGGCGACGCAATATTCCCAGCGCACGTCGGCATCGAGCCGCGTCCAGATCGGTCGCATCTGCATGCCGATCAGCATGAAGGCGAGCACGTTGAGCACGAACACCATCGTCTCCCACACCGCATAGGAGGGCACCCGTAGCCGCGCCGGCATGCGCAGCCCCGCCCTGCGTGCCATCGTCATGGCATAGACGACGATGGTGAGAATGCCGGAAAGCCCGAGATGCTCGGCGGCGATCCAGACCAGGAAGGTGGTGGCGAACTGCAAGATGATCGCGCTCGGTGCCTCTTTCACCCGTTCGATGAACAGCGGAACAATGCGGCCCGCGAGCAGGCCGGCGATGACGCTGCCAACCAGCGCCAGCGCCATGGTCGGTGCGACCTGGCTCCACGTCAGGTGCTCGGTAGCAACCGCGCCGACCGCGATGCGATAGATCAAGAGCGCAGTCGCGTCGTTGAGCAGGCTCTCGCCCTCCAGGACCTTCACCATCCGGTGGGGCAGCTTCACTTGGCTGAGGATCGCGACCGCAGCCGCGGCGTCCGGCGGCGCCACGATGGCGCCGAGCGCGACCGCGGCAGCCCAGGGCATATCGGGCATCAGCCGGTGCGCGACATAGGCCACGGCGGCCGTGGTCAAGCCGACCGCGGCGACGACCAGGGTCGAGACCGGAACCCAATTGTTGCGCAGATCGCGCAGCGAGGTGTCGAACGCGGCATCGAGCAGGACCGGTGCGACAAAAAGCGCCAAAGCCAGGTCCGGCTCCAGCGTCCAGGACGGGCTCGACGGCACGAAAGCGATCAGCGCGCCACCAATGGCGAGGAAGGTCGGGTAGGGGACCTTGATCCGCCGCGCCAGCGCCGATAAGCCGACGGCGCCGAGCAGAAGCACGATGATCCATTCGAATGTCGACACGATGATTCCCGAAACCGATTTGAGCGGCGCCACAAGCTAGCACCAATCCGGCCGTAATGATGGATAGTGGGGCGACCGGCAAGATTGAAGGCAAGACGTTCCGATCGTGACGAACATGCGTTCCTTTCTCATTCGACTGTCAGGCGCGGGGTTGCTCTGCGCGCTCTCGGTCGCCGCGGCCCATGCCGCGACGGGCGGCGAGCCGGTCGCGGTGGCGCAGGTCGATGTCGCGCCATGCCTTGCGGCGACCGCGGCCGACGATATGGACAAGGCCCTCACGGCCTGCGCGGCAGTGATCGACGATGAGAAGACCGCGAAGGAAGACCTGATCAAGGCACTGGTCGCGCGGGGCGCGCTTTATGCGCGGCACGAGCAGATCGACCGTGCGATCGCGGACGACAGCCGGGCTCTGCAGCTCGATCCCGGTCTCGCCGACATCTTCAACGCGCGCGGTGAGCTCTGGCTGAAGAAGGGGGACAGGCCCAAGGCAGTGCAGGATTTCGGCGCGGCATTGAAGATTGATCCCAACCACGAGAAGGCCAAGGCCAATCACAAGGCAATGGCGCGCGAGCTCGAGCGGATCGGGGCGCAGATGGCGGTCGCCGGCAAGCCCAGCTTCAATTGCGCCCGTGCGCGACGCGCCGTGGAAAGGGCGATCTGCGGCAATCGCGAGCTCGCCGATCTCGACCGGGAGATCTTTGCCGCCAATGAGCGCGTGGTCCGGGAGACGCGCAATGCGGGTGAAGCCAAGACGCTCCAGCGCGCGCAGGATGAATTCGTCGCGCGTCGCAATGCCGGATTCGGCCGGCCAGGGTACGACCTGAAGAAGGCGATGCAGGAGCGCCTGCAGCGGCTGAACGGTGTGGACGGATATTGACGGGACCTCCGCCTCTCTCCGCAAGCGGGGCGAGGGAGTGCGGGCAGCTCTCCGCACGCCCGATTTGAACCCATCCTTTGCCACCAGACCGCAGATCCGGCGTCGGATCGCTCCGCGGCCCTCGTCGCGCGCGCCGAAGCGAATGTGCGCACCTCCGCGAGGTCGAGAAGGTGATCTGTGCCGATCCGCAACTCGGCGTGCTGGACCGCCAGATCGCCGAGACCTACGAGCGTGTGCTGCGGGCTGCGACAGCGCGTCTGGCGGCCGACCTGCGCAAAACCCAGCGCGATTTCCTCACGACGCGCAACGCGAGCTTCGGCCGCCCCGGCTATGATCTGAAGAAGGTCCCGAAGGACCGCCTGCAGTGGCTCAATGCGATGGCAAGCTGAGAAGCACTGAAGAACCGAAGTCGCACGGCGGGCTCGGTTAGCTCTCCCGCTTGCGGAAGAGATCGATGTCTCCCCGGCGGTGCGAAGCATCTTCCAGAGCGCGGCGGGTGAGGGCTTTATCGCCTTGCAGACTTCCTCCATAGGCCTCCCGACGCGGAGGCACCCCAGCCTCCTCGCAGGCGGAAGAGGGAGTGCCGATGCGCGCAAGCTCTACGCCTCTCCTCCAAAAGGCCCATCCTTTTCGGCTTGAACCGCGGCCCGTTCCCGGGAAAATACGCGTCAAGCAAGGCCGGCACTTGATCCTGGTCCTGGCGGGACGCTTCTCCTGCCGTCAGGTCAAGACGAGGCGACCAAAGGGAACGGGAGCGCGGGAATGAACATCCAGGGCAAGAGTCTCTATCACGAGGTCCATGCGCGCTCGCTGGCCGATCCGGAAGGATTCTGGGCCGAGGCGGCCAAGGAGATCGACTGGATCGAGCCGCCGAAAACGATCTTCGATGCGACGCAAGGAACCTACGGCCGCTGGTTCACCGGCGGCGTGGTCAACACCTGCTACAATGCGCTCGACCGCCATGTCGAACGCGGCCGCGCCGACCAGGTCGCGCTGATCCATGATTCGCCGCTGACGGCCAGCATCACCAAATTCACCTACGCCGAGCTCTTGAGCGAGGTGCAGGCACTCGCCGCAATCATGCAGGATTTTGGTGTCGCCAAGGGCGATCGCGTCATCCTCTATATGCCGATGGTGCCGGAGGCGGTCGTCGCGATGCTCGCCTGCGCGCGCATCGGCGCGGTGCATTCCGTGGTGTTCGGCGGCTTTGCTGCCAAGGAGCTCGCCACCCGCATCGACGATGCGCAGCCAAAGCTCATTCTCTCCGCGAGCTGCGGTGTCGAGCCTGGCCGTATCGTGCAGTACAAGCCGCTGCTCGACGAGGCGATCAAGCTCGCGAGCGCGAAGCCGAAGGCCTGCATCGTGCTGCAACGTCCGCAGCACACCTGCGACCTCACTCCGGGACGCGACTATGATTGGGCGAGCCTGCGGCGCAAGGCGCTGAACGACGGCAAGAAGGCGCCCTGCATGCCGGTTGCCGCGACCGATCCGCTCTACATCCTCTACACCTCGGGCACAACGGGCATTCCCAAGGGTGTGGTGCGCGACAATGGCGGCCATCTCGTCGCGGTGAAATGGTCGATGTTCAACCTCTATGGCGTCAAGCCGGGCGAGGTCTGGTGGTGCGGCTCGGACATCGGCTGGGTGGTCGGTCACAGCTACATCGTCTACGGCCCGCTGCTGCACGGCGCGACCTCGATCATGTATGAGGGCAAGCCGGTCGGCACGCCCGATGCCGGCGCGTTCTGGCGCGTCATCAGCGAGCACAAGGCGGTCGCCTTCTTCACGGCGCCGACCGCTTTCCGCGCCATCCGCAAGGAGGATCCCGAAGGCAAATTCATCCGGCAATATGATCTCTCGAAATTCCGCACGCTGTTCCTCGCCGGCGAGCGCGCCGATCCGCCGACGGTGGAATGGGCGGAGCAGCAGTTGAAGGTGCCGGTGATCGATCATTGGTGGCAGACCGAGACCGGCTGGTGCATCGCCGGCAACCCGGTCGGCCTCGGCATGCTGCCGGTGAAGCACGGCTCGCCGACGGTGCCGATGCCGGGGTATCAGGTCGAGATCGTCGACGAATCCGCAAAGCCGGTCGGCCCCAACACCATGGGCTCGATCGTCATCAAGCTGCCGATGCCGCCGGGCTGCCTGCCGACGCTGTGGAATCAGGACGCGCGCTTCAAGGAAGCGTATCTCAGCGAATTCCCCGGCTATTACAAAACCTCGGACGCCGGCTACAAGGACGAGGACGGCTATGTTTTCGTCATGGGCCGTACCGACGACATCATCAACGTCGCCGGCCATCGCCTCTCCACCGGTGGCATGGAGGAGATCCTGGCGTCGCATCCGGACGTGGCCGAATGCGCCGTGCTCGGCATCAAGGATGCGATCAAGGGCGAGGTGCCCTGCGGCTTCCTGGTGCTGAAAGCGGGCGTGACGCGTGCGCCCGCCGAGATCGAGAAGGAGATCGTCGCGCTGGTGCGCGACAAGCTCGGCCCGGTCGCCGCCTTCAAGCTTGCGATCACCGTCGGCCGCCTGCCCAAGACGCGCTCCGGAAAGATCCTGCGCGGCACCATTAAGAAGATCGCCGACGGCGAAGCCTGGACCATGCCGGCGACGATCGAGGATCCGAAGGTGCTCGACGAGATCGGCGCGGCGCTGAAGGGACGGGTGTGAATTGTGCGCTCCGGTCGTCATGCGCGGGCTTGACCCGGGCATCCATCAATGAGCAGGCAATTGCCTTGATTTCGATGGATTGCCGGGTCAAGCCCGGCAATGACGAATGAGACAGGACCGATCAATGTCAGCCAAGCTCGCGCAGTATGGCGCCATCTTCCTACTCGCCATCGCACTCTCCGCCTGCTCCGCGCGTTACCAGACGCCTATAGCGGTCGGCGGCGACGATGACGACGCGGTGTGCCAGAGCCGCGGTTATGCGCAGGGCTCGCCGGAATACGTGGCCTGCCGCAAGGATCGTGATGTCCAGCGCAATGCGGCCACCGCGCGTGCCGATCGCCGTCAGCGTGATCTCGGCGAATACATGCTGAACCATCCCGAACGGCCGTGAGTGCCGACCCGGAATTATCGTGCCGCGCCGCTTGCTCGCATTCACGTCTCCCATGATGCGCCTGCAACGCAGCAGTCGAAATCCTTGTCCGCTCTCTGTTCCGACGTTGACTCGCGCAACAACGCGCTACAAATAGCTGAAGGAGATGCTGACCTTGACGGTGCGGTTGGCGCCGTCACATCGGCGAATGTGAACACACGGGACGCGGCTAGCCGGCGTGCACCGTCCGCGGATGCCGATCATGCAGCAGCTTCGCCAGGTCGTCGCGATCGCCAGGGCGGTCTCTGACGGCAATCTCGAACAAGGCTTCCTGGATATCCCGGGGCATGTCGCCCCACGCTGCCAGGACAGCGCGTCCCAGCATCAACGCAAAATGATCTTCGTCGTCCCGCATCGCTGATCCTCCGCGCTGGAAACAATGCGAGGTCGGCCGCATCGTTCCCGGCAGAGGCGTCGCGAAAGTTCCCCTCGCAAACAAAAACGCGGCGGATCGCTCCCGCCGCGTTCGAACCGGATGCAGTGCAGGGAAGTGAGCCTACTCCTGCTCGTTCTCCTGCTTCTTGCCGCCGAGCGTCTTGAGCTTGGCGAATACCGCGTCGACATTGAGGTCGTCGCTGGATTTCTGCGCGGGCTCGTACTCGTCCTTGCGGGTGGTCTCGGAGGCCGGCAGCAGCGTGGCGCCGCCATAGGCTGCGTCGATCGGCTTTTCCTTGGCTGCGCGCTGCACCTCGAAATCGAGCTCGATCTGCGAGCACAGGCCGAGAGTGACAGGGTCGATCGGGGTCAGCGCCGACGTGTTCCAATGGGTGCGGTCGCGCACGCTCGCGATCGTGCTCTTGGTGGTGCCGACCAGACGCATGATCTGGGCGTCCTTCAGCTCAGGATGGTTGCGCAGCAGCCAGAGGATGGCGCTCGGGCGCTCGTGGCGGCGCGAGACCGGCGTGTAGCGCGGGCCCTTGCGCTTGGGCTGGGGCGGCAGCACCACCTTGCTCTCCTGGAGGCGGAGCCGGTAGTCCGGGTTCTTCTCGCCCTTCTCGATCTCCTCGCGGGTCAACTGGCCGTTGGAGAGCGGGTCCATGCCCTTGATGCCCTGGGCCGCGTCGCCGTCGGCGATCGCGCGCACCTCGAGGGGATGCATCTTGGTGAAATCGGCGACCTGGTCGAAGGTCAGCGCGGTGTTGTCGAGCAGCCAGACGGCGGTCGCCTTGGGCATCAGAGGTGCGTTGCTCATGGCAAATCTCCTTTGTGCTTCGCCCACCCCTCTGGAGGCGAAACCGGTGGTCATCAGCGATGACAGGGAATTCGCGCTATATAAGCCCGGAGGGGGTAGCCACGCAATGGTTCTGCTATAGATAGTGCCTTGACAGCGCCCGAAAGGGGGCCCAATTCCCTCTGAAGTGCCTGTAAAGTCCAGGCAGACTGTTTTAAAGCCCAATCCATCCATCGACCGCCCCCCGCCAGAAGGCGAAACGGGTGATTCGGTCCCGAGATCGCTCAATGTCAGCCAAACCAGACCTCAAGATCGTGCTTTGTTCTCCCCGCGGCTTCTGCGCCGGGGTGGTCCGGGCGATCGACACCGTGGAACGGGCGCTCGATAAATACGGTGCTCCCGTCTATGTTCGCCACGAGATTGTGCACAACAAGTACGTCGTCGATGGGTTGAAGAAGAAGGGCGCGATCTTCGTCGAGGAGCTCGCGGAAATCCCTGAGAATACCACCGCGCCAGTGGTGTTCTCGGCCCATGGCGTGCCGAAGTCGGTTCCGGCCGATGCCCAGTCCCGCAATTTGTTCTCGCTGGATGCGACATGCCCGCTGGTGACCAAGGTGCACCGCGAGGCCGCGATCCACTTCAAGCGGGGCCGCGAGATCTTCCTGATCGGCCACTCCCATCATCCTGAAGTGGTCGGCACCCTCGGCCAGCTTCCAGTCGGCGCCGTGACCCTGATCGAGACCGCCGAGGACGCCAAGACCATCACTCCAAAGGACCCCAACAACCTCGCCTTCGTGACCCAGACCACCCTGTCGATCGACGACACGGCGGAGATCGTGGCGCTGCTCAAGGAACGCTTCCCGAACATCAACGGGCCACACAAGGAAGACATCTGCTACGCCACCACCAACCGCCAGCTCGCGGTGAAGAAGGTGGCGCCGGTGGTGGACGCCCTGATCGTGGTCGGCGCGCCGAACTCGTCGAACTCGCAGCGCCTGCGCGAGGTCGCCGAGCGTGAGGGCTGCAAGACCGCGGTGCTGGCGCAGCGCGCCGCCGACATCGACTGGGGCAAGTTCGACAACATCGCCAGCCTCGGCATCACCGCGGGGGCATCCGCGCCGGAAGTGATCGTCGAGGAGATCATGGACGCGTTCGCAGAGCGCTACACGCTGCATGTGGAGACGGTCTCGGCCGCGGAAGAGAACGAGTTCTTCCCGCTGCCGCGCTCGGTGCGCCCCGAAGCCGCCGCAGAGTAAATCTGCATGGCGGTCTACACCGACGTTGCCGCCGATGAGCTTGCGGATTTCCTGAAGCAATACGATCTCGGCGAACTGCTCTCCTACAAGGGCATCGCCGAGGGCGTCGAAAACTCCAACTTCCTGCTGCACACGCGCCAGGGAAACACGCAGGCCTCGTTCATCCTCACGCTCTATGAGAAGCGCGTGGCGAAGAACGACCTGCCGTTCTTCCTCGCGCTGATGACGCATCTCGCCGAGCATGGCATCAACTGCCCGTTGCCGGTGAAGGCGAGGGACGGCGAGGCGCTGCGCGAGCTGGCGGGCCGGCCGGCCGCGATCATCACCTTTCTCGAGGGCATGTGGCCGCGCAAGCCGAATGTGGCCCATTGCGCCGGCGTCGGCGAGGCGCTGGCGAAGATGCACCTGGCTGGCGCCAACTTTGCGATCAAGCGCGCCAATGCGCTCTCGGTCGCGGGCTGGCGGCCGCTGTTCGATGCCGCCGCAAGCCGCGCCGACGAGGTGCAGCCGGGTCTGCGCGCTTTTCTCGCCGCCGAGCTCGATCATCTCTCGAGCGGGGTCTGGCCCACCAATCTACCGGAGGGCGTGATCCACGCCGACCTCTTCAACGATAACGTCTTCTTTCTCGGCGACCGGCTCTCGGGGATCATCGACTTCACCTTCGCCTGCAACGACATACTGGCCTATGACGTCGCGATCTGCCTCAACGCCTGGTGTTTCGAGCCGGATCATTCCTTCAACGTCACCAAGGCGCGCGCCTTCCTCAATGCCTATGGCCGGGTGCGAAAGCTCTCCGAAGCCGAAGAGGCGGCGCTGCCGCTGCTCGCGCGCGGCGCTGCGATCCGTTTCCTGCTGACGCGGCTGGTCGACTGGCTCAACGTGCCGCCGGGCGCGCTGGTGCGGCCAAAGGATCCGCTGGAATATGTCCGCAAGCTGCGCTTCCACCAGAGCGTGACGAGCGTGCGCGACTATGGGCTGATGCCGTCAGGACTGGTGGCGTGAGCGAGCGTCCCAACGTCACGATCTATACCGACGGCGCCTGCTCGGGAAATCCCGGTCCGGGCGGCTGGGGCGCAATCCTGAAGTTCGGCGACAAGGAGAAGGAGCTGAACGGCGGCGAGCGCCACACCACCAACAACCAGATGGAGTTGATGGCGGCGATCTCCGCGCTCGAAGCACTGAAGAGGCCGTGCACGGTCGATCTCTATACCGACAGCCAATATGTCCGTCAGGGCATCACGGGGTGGATCTTCGGCTGGAAGCGCAACGGCTGGCGCACCGCCGACAAAAAACCGGTGAAGAATGTCGAACTGTGGCAGCGTCTCGATGCCGCGCTGAAGCAGCACGAGGTCCGCTGGCATTGGGTCAAGGGCCATGCCGGGCACCCGGAGAACGAGCGTGCCGATCAGCTGGCGCGGGACGGGATCGCGATGGCGCGGTTGCAGCAGAGAGTGCAGGAGTAAGCGTCTCGGGCGTCGCCAAGCTCTCTCCAGCGTCATCGTCCGGCCAACCGAGGGTGAGGCTACTACGCCGCCCCGATCACGATCCCGACCGCCAGCACGATGGCGCCGCCGAGCACGATCTGGAACACGGCCTGGAGAAACGGCGTGTCCATGTAGCGCGAGCGGATGAAGGCGATCGCCCACAATTCGAAGAACACGACGACGCAGGCGATGGCGGTCGCGACCCAGAATGCGTTGGCCCAGCTGTCGGGCACGAGATAGGGCGCGGTGTGGCCGAGCCCGCCGAGCGTCGTCATTGCGCCGCAGGTGAGGCCGCGCAGCCAGGGCGAGCCGCGCCCCGTGAGCGAGCCGTCGTCGGAGAGCGCTTCCGCAAAGCCCATGCTGATGCCGGCGCCGATCGACGCCGCAAGGCCGACCAGAAACGTCTGCCAGTTCTGATGCGTGGCGAAGGCTGCCGCAAACAGCGGCGCGAGCGTCGAGACCGATCCGTCCATCAGGCCCGCGAGGCCCGGCTGCACATATTGCAGCACGAACATCCGCCGCCGCGTGCGGTCTTCCTCGGCGCGCACGTCGGGCTTGAGGATCTCGTCGGTGAGCGCGACGGCCCGGTTCTCGTGATGCCTCTCTTCCTCGGCGAGATCGCCGAGCAGGCGGCGCACACCGACATCCTCGGCCTGCTCGGCAGCCCGCGCGTAGAAGCGCTCGGCTTCAAGCTCCATGGTCTCGACTTCCTTCCGGATCGTGTCGAGCGGCAGGTTCTTGGTCAGCCATATCGGGCGCCGGCGCAGGAAACCCTTCACGTCCTCGCGGCGGATCGGCGGCAGATGCGTACCAAACCGCGCCTCGTAGAGCTGGAGCAGGCGATGCCGGTGGCCGCGTTCCTCCTCGGCCATCTCCTCGAAGATCTTGGCCGTGTCCGGGTAGCGCTCGCGCAAGTCCTCGGCGAAGGTCATGTAGATGCGGCTGTCCTCCTCCTCGGAGGAAATCGCGACCGCAAGCACCTCGCGCTCGGTCAGGTCGGCAAAGTTCTTCACGACGGCCCTGCCATTAGTTTAGAACTATTCTAAACTATAGGCCGCCGCGGTTCCCCGGTCAAATCAGCCGGTGCGGGCCTTGGCGAGGAAGTCCAGCAACAACCGGCTGACTTCGGCCGGCTGCTCCTGCTGCACCCAATGACCGGCGCCATCGACGAGATGGCAGCCGAGCATCTTCGTGCACGCGCGCGCCTGCATCGCCTCGAACGCGCCGGGGCGCTGATAGGTGCCCCAATCCTGCTTGCCCGAGATGAAACAGGAGGGCACGTCGATGCTGCGGCCAGAGAACAATTGCAGTTCGCGATTGAAAGCGCCCGAGGTGCCGCAGCGATACCATTGCAGCCCGCCCTGGAATCCGGTGCGGCCATATTCGGCGCTGTAGTAGGCGAGCTCGCGATCCGGCAGCCATTGATTGGCGGCGATCGCGGCCGGCGACGGCATCTGCTTGGCCACCGTCTCGGCCATCGTCTCGTTCAGGTCCATCACGTAGTAGGTCGGCAGCTTCGCCAGTTCATTCGCCGACCATGACGCCAGCGGATACGGCTTGTTGTCGGACCAGTCCGCGCTCTTGTGATGATAATAGGCGCGCAGGAAATCGTGTACGCCCTGCGGCGCGCAGTGCATGTCGGCGTTGGCTGCGCGTGTCGAATAGTACCATTGATAGTGTTTTCGCGGACGCGGCAGCGCTGCGAGCTCGCGATGAACGGCGTCTTCGGCCGCGGGCTTTGCCGGCGTGTCGACTGTGTTGAAAGGCAGCGGCGGCGGTCCGCCGAACGGCGCGCTCATCATCGTCACCGAGCGAAACACGTCGGGTCGGATCAGGGCGCACCAGGCCGCGACCGCGCTGCCGAAATCGTGGCCGACCACATCGAGCTGCCGGTAGCCGAACGCCGCCACCAGGGCGAGCGCATCACGCACCAGGTTGAAGAGCGAGAAGGGCGCGAGATCGCCGTCGTACTCGGCGCGCCATCCCATCGTGCGCCCATAGCCGCGCTGGTCCGGCGCGATCACGTGATAGCCCGCCCCAGCTAGCACCGGCATCACCTTGCGCCAGGAGAAGGCCAGCTCGGGAAAGCCGTGCAGCAGGAGCATGCAGGGCCGGCCCCCGGTCTCGAACCCGGCTTCCAGCACATGCATGCGCAAGCCGTTGATGCCATCGACATAGCGTGCGCGGATGCCCGCGGGGAGCGGGATGTCGGGGAGATCGGCCATAGGCGCTTCCTCGTCATGGCCCGGCTTGTCCCGGCCATCTACGTTCTTCGTTGCCGTTGATTGTAAGAACCTAGATGCCAGGCACAAGCCCGGGCATGTGAAGAGAGGCCGTTCCGCTAGGCCGCCGCGCAGACGAAGCCGCTGCCCTTGCGCTTGATCTTGCCCACCGACGGCGATGGGAAATGCGCCGTGCAGCACAGCGTGTCGGTGTCGCAATAGCGCTCCAGGAAGCCGCGGCGCGTTTTCGCCGCGGTCGCCTGATCGACGTCGAACTTCATCGACAGCTCGGGATAGAGCGCCTGCAACGGCGAGTGGATGAGATCGCCGGAGAACACCGCATCGTCCTTGCCGCGTCCGGCAGTGAAGGCGACATGGCCCGGCGTGTGGCCCGGCGTCGGCAGGATGCGGATGTGATCGCCGATCTGATGGTCGCTGCCGACGAGTTCGTGGCGCCCCGCCTCCACCACCGGCAGCACGCTGTCGGCAAAGGGCGGGATCTCCGCCTTCGCATTCTGCTCGGTCCAGTAGTCGAACTCACGCTTAGCGAAGACGTAGCGCGCCTTGGGGAAGGTCGGCACCCAGCGGCCGTTCTCGAGCCGGGTGTTCCAGCCGACATGATCGGCATGCAGATGCGTGCACATCACGAAGTCGATGTCGTCCACCGATACGCCGGCAGCATTGAGCCCGCGCAGATACGTGTCGTCGGTCTTCATGTGCCATTTCGGCCGCTGCGGCCGCGGCTTGTCGTTGCCGATGCAACTGTCGATCAGAATGGTGTGATGCGGCGTCTTCACCACGTAGGACTGGAAGCACAGGATCAGCGTGTCCTGCTCGTCCAGTGCCTTGGCCTGCCGCATCCATGCCCGGTTCTCGGCCAGCACCTCCGCCGTCAGCCCGGGAATGAACTCCAGCGCCGGGAAGAACGGGACTTCCTGCTCGATGACGCGATGGATGGTGAGCTCGCCGACGGAGTATTTGAGGCTCATGAGAGCTCCTGCGAATTATGCCGGAGGCGGCGCCGAGATTTTCACGGAAGCCCGCTCCAGCATTCTCTGATGGAAGGCGTCGAGCTTCGGATAGGCCTTGCGCCAGCCGCAATCGGCGAAGCGGAAGTCGGCATAGCCGAGCACGCAAACGAGGCCGATCTGCGAGATGTCAAACGGGCCGTTCAGAACCTCTGGCATATTCTCGAAGCGTGCCATGCCGGTCCAGGCCCTGTTCCAATGGTCGTCCGACCATGCCTGCCATTGCAGGCCCTGCGGCCGCACCATCTTCTCGTAGCGGCACAGCAGCATGGAATCGAGCATGCCGTTGAGCAGCGAGTGGTTGGTCTTGGTCTTCCAGCGCCGCGGCCCGTAGTCCGGGATCAGGCTGCCGCCGGCGATCTCGTTGAGATATTCGACGATGACGTAGGAGTCCAAAATCACGTCGCCGTCGTTGGTGATCAGCACCGGCAGCTTCTTCAGCGGCGTGATGCGCGAATAATCCTCGTTGGCCATGCCCGGCGCGACCGTTGCGGGCACGAGCTCGATCTTGTCGATCAGCCCGAGCTCGATCGCAGCGATGCGCACCTTGCGGGCGAAGGGCGAGGCGGGGGAGAAGGTGAGTTTCATCTGAATAACCTCTATCCAAACATACAAGCCTCATCCTGAGGAGCGCGCCTCTTCGCGCGTCTCGAAGGATGGAATGGGAGGCGTTCTCTCGTCACCCGGCCAATGCGTCGAGTGACCGTGTTATTGGCGCATCCTTGACGCGCATTGCGCGCTCCTCAGGATGAGGCGGAGACGCCTACGCCGCGATGATCTCCTGGCGCTGCTCGCCGAGACCTTCGATGCCGAGCGTGACGACGTCGCCGACATTGAGGAAGGTCGGCGGCTTCATGCCGAGGCCGACGCCGGGCGGGGTGCCCGTGGTGATGATGTCGCCGGGCAAGAGCGTCATGAACTGCGAGACGTAGGAGACGCACTTGGCCATCGAGAAGATCATCGTCTTGGTCGAGCCGGTCTGGCGGCGCTGACCGTTGACGTCGAGCCACATCGAGAGCTCCTGCACGTCCTTGATCTCGTCCTTGGTGGCGAGCCATGGGCCGAGCGGGCCGAACGTGTCGTGCGACTTGCCCTTGGTCCATTGGCCCAGGCGCTCGGTCTGGAAGTTGCGTTCGGAGACGTCGTTGCAGACGCAATAGCCGGCGACGTAGTTCAGCGCGTCGGCTTCCGAGACATATTTGGCGCGGGTGCCGATGATCGCGGCGATCTCGACTTCCCAGTCGAGCTTGGTCGAGCCGCGCGGCTTCTCGACCGGATCGTTCGGGCCGGAGAGCGAGGTGTTGGCCTTCATGAAGATGATCGGCTCGGTCGGGATTGCAGCGCCCGTCTCCTTGGCGTGGTCGCTGTAATTGAGGCCGATGGCGACGAATTTCGAGATGCCGGTGACGGGTGCGCCGAAGCGGGGCTTGCCGGACACCGCGGGCAGCGAGGCGGGGTCGAGGCCCGCCAGCTTTTTCAGAGATTCCGGCGCATAGGCCTCACCGGTCAGGTCCTTCACATGCGCCGACAGGTCGCGCAACTGGCCGGATTTGTCGATCAGGCCGGGCTTTTCCGCACCCTTCTCGCCATAACGAACAAGCTTCATTCTCGTTTCTCCCTGGGAATGGACCGATCGGTTGAACAGCTTCATGGAACAGGGCGGCGGGAAATTCAACCGCTCACTGCCGGGCGTTTCCGCATTACACCCCCTCATCCTGAGGGCCCGTCGAAGGCGGGCATCTCGAAGGATGGCCGCGGGCGGGGCCTTCATGGTTCGAGACGCGCGAAGACGCGCTCCTCACCATGAGGAGTACCGTCACCCCAGCGCCACAAACCTGAACGCATCTCCATCCCGCTTGATATGCCCGGCCGAGAAATGCCCGCCGATCACCAGCGTCGGCGTGTCGGCAAAGCGGCCGAACAAGTCGCGCCGCGTTTCGGCCGATTGCGCCTGGTTGGAATCCGCGGTCGAGGACCAGTCGAGATGCGCCATCTGGCAAGGATGATGAGCGACGTCGCCGGTGAGCAGAGCCTGCTCGCCGTCGGACTGGATCAGGATGCTCATATGGCCGGGGCTGTGGCCTGGCGTCGGGATGATGCTGATCTCGTCGCAGAGCCGGTGGTCGCTCGCGATAAGATCGGCTCTGTCGGCATCGATGATCGGCTGCACGGAATCATTGAACACCGCTGCCTTGTCCGGTTCAGCGGAGTGGTCGCGCCAGTGCTCGTATTCGGTCTTGCCGAAGACGTACCGCGCCTTCGGGAATGTAGGCACCCATCGGCCGTCGACCAGCGTCGTATTCCAGCCGACATGATCGACGTGAAGATGCGTGCACAGCACCGTGTCGATGCTGTCAGGCGCAAAGCCTGCCGCTGTCATCGTCTCCAGAAATGGTGTGCTGCGATGATTCCAGGTTGGGACGTTGCGGCCCTGCTTGTCGTTGCCGAGCCCGGTGTCGACCACGATCCGGCGCGTCGGCGTCTCCACCACCAGCGAATGGATCGACATCTTCAGCCGGCCTTCTTCGGTGGCGAAATGCGGGATCAGCCACGGCAACTTCTGGATCTCTGCGTTCCCTGCGAGCGGCAGGATGAAGCGGGTCGAGCCGACCGTCTCCAATTCCACCACCTTCGTGATTTTGACCCTGCCCACCTTCCACCGCATCGGCGCCTTCCCATGTTCTTGTTTTGGTGCCGAAACATGCGGCCTTCCGCCATGGAGCGCAATGGATCATCTGACGCGATGCGGCGTTATCGCGGGAACCGGAGGAGGAGCCATGCCAGAGCTTGCAATATCCGCTGAAAAAGTCGCTTTCATCATTGAGAAGGCGCGCGAATTGGACGTCAAGGAGGGCGATTCCGATCCGGATTCCGGCTCGAACCCGAGCGATGACGATGCGCTCGACGTTCTCGAGGACGACGGCTCCGATCCCGTCGTCCAAGAGCTCGGGAGCTTCATGATTGCCCTGAACGAGGACGAGCAGCTCGATCTCGTCGCGCTGACCTGGCTCGGCCGCGGCGACGGCACGATCGATGATTGGGACGATTTGCGCACCCGCGCAGTGGAGGCGCGGAGTGAATATCGCAGTCCGCGCCGCGAAACGGTGCGCTATCTGCTCGGCGAGCCCATGCTGGGCGATCTGCTCGCCGACGGTCTCGACGCATTCGGCATCGACTGGACCGACGAGCGCACCACCGCTGATTCCTCGGCTCCAAGTCAGCAGGACGAAGACGAGCCGACCAAGCAGCGGTGAGACGGAGAGTGCTCTCCCCGTAAGAACGGGGAGAGCGAGATGCGCGACTACAGCGTCCCCGGGAACGCGCCGCCATCCAGCAAAATGTTCTGCCCGGTGATGAAGCCGGCCTTGGCGCCGCACAGGAAGGCGCAGGCATAGCCGAACTCGTCGGGCTGGCCGAATCGGCCGGCGGGGTTCTGCTTGGCGCGCTCGGCCAGGATCTGCTCCGGCGTGACGCCGC
The DNA here is from genome assembly GCF_023073935.1 of Bradyrhizobium sp. 147. NCBI lineage: Bacteria > Pseudomonadati > Pseudomonadota > Alphaproteobacteria > Hyphomicrobiales > Nitrobacteraceae > Bradyrhizobium > Bradyrhizobium sp. 147. The sequence continues at coordinate 197,360 of NZ_JADPKL010000089.1, forward strand.
GCTTGTCGGCCTCGGCCTTGGCGGTGCCCGTCAGGCGGTCAGTCTCGAACGGGCCAGGCAACAGGCCATTGATGGTGACGTTGTTGATCACGGTCTTGCGCGACAGGCCGGCGATGAAGCCGGTGAGGCCGGCGCGCGCGCCGTTGGAAAGGCCGAGGATGTCGATCGGCGCCTTCACGGCGGCCGAGGTGATGTTGACGATGCGGCCGAACTTGCGCGCCATCATGCCGTCCACCGTCGCCTTGATCAGCTCGATCGGGGTGAGCATGTTGGCGTCGATTGCCTTGATCCAATCGTCGCGAGTCCAGTTGCGGAAATCGCCGGGCGGCGGGCCGCCGGCATTGTTGATCAGGATATCAGGCTCGGGGCAGGCCTTCAGCACGGCCTCGCGGCCTGCCGGCGTCGTGATGTCGCCGACGATCTCGGTGACGGTCACGTCGGGATAGGCTTTGCGGATGTCGTCGGCCGTCTTCTTCAAGGCCTCGGCACCGCGCGCGGTTAGGGTGACATGAACCCCGGCCTCGGCCAGCGAGATGGCGCAGGCGCGCCCGAGGCCCTTGCTGGATGCGCAGACGATGGCGCGGCGACCTTTGATCCCAAGATCCACTGTTTCACTCCCGTAATGTCAGATTGGTTTTGGACAGCGGCTACTCTATCCAACCTCGACGCTGCTGATAAGGGACGGGCCCGCTTCAAAATGCATGGCGCGCGTTGCGGCGATGCAAATGCGCAGGCATGGTCCGGAAGAATTTATCGCGGTTTTCCGAAGAGATCATGCCCAAACAACAAAGCGCGATCTTATCGCGCTTCAGATGCGCCGCTCCTGCTTGAGGCGGTCGATCGCGGCAGCCGCCTCCGGCGGCAGCGACTTGAATCCCATCTGTCCTACCGTCGAGAACAGCGGGCGCAGATGCGAGCCGGCGAGAAAAGGCGGCTGGCGGTTGGCCGGCACGATCTGGTCGAACACCGCTACCAGCGTGGTGGCGACGAGGCCGACCCTGATGGTGCCGAGCGCGGCGCCGCCGAGCCGGTCGCCGATGCCGGCCTCGCCGATAGTGTCGTTCAGCGCGGTGCGGCCGATATGCCCGAGCAGCATGCCGATCACCACGAAGATGGCGAAGAACCAGATCCAGTTCTGGAGCAGCGGTGAATTCGCGTTGGCTGCGATCTGCGGCGCGATCAGCGGCATCAGCGCCACCGCCATCGGCGCGGCGAGCAGATAGGCGAGGATGGTCATGGCGCTGCGCAGCAGCCCGGTCCTGAAACCGAGGCCGACCGCGATGGCGGGTGCCGAATAGACCGCGAGATCGAAACTGTTCATGCCTGCGAGCCCACCTCGGCGAACGCTGCTGCGCTGGAACGAATGAACGCCAAGCCGATCATTCCGGTTTCAGATCGCTAAAATCGTCTGTATTGATGGCTTCAAAAGCTCAGGGATTACGCCCAAGGAAATCGTCATGGCAGACCTATTCGACGTCAGTAAAGAAACCATCCTCGTGACCGGCGCGAGCCAGGGGCTGGGGCGGCAATTTGCCCGGGTGCTGGCGGCGCATGGTGCATCCGTCGCGCTTGCGGCGCGGCAGACCGACAAGCTGAAGAGCCTGGAAGAAGAGATCCGCGGCACGGGTGGTCGCGCCGCGGCTGTCGCGCTCGACGTCACCGATACCGCGTCGATCGCCAGGGCGGTCGATGCGGCGGAAGCCGCGCTCGGGCCTGTCACCGTGCTGATTAACAATGCCGGCATCGCCATCGAGAAGCTCGCGACCGAGCAGACCGAGGCTGATTGGGATGCCGTGATCGGCGCCAACCTGAAGGGCGCCTACTTTCTCGCGACGGAAGTGGTGCGGCGCATGATTGCGCGCAAGCAGCCGGGCAACATCGTCAACATCGCCTCCGTGCTCGGCACCGGCGTGCTGAAGGCGGTCTCTCCTTACGCGATCTCCAAAGCCGGCATCCTCCAAGCGACCAAGGCGATGGCGCTGGAGCTTGCGGGCCAGAACATCCGCATCAACGCGCTCGCGCCCGGCTATATCGATACCGAGATGAACCACGCCTTCTGGTCGACGCCCGCAGGCGAGCGCCTGACCAAGCGCATCCCCCAGCGCCGCGTCGGCGCCGAGTCCGATCTCGACGGCGCGATCCTGCTGCTGGCGTCGAACGCCTCGCGCTACATGACGGGCAGTGTGGTGACGGTGGACGGCGGGTTCTTGTTGAATTGAGTTACGCTGCGCTATTGGCGCGCGAGAGCTTTACTCCGATCTCGTCCCGGACAAAGCAACAGGCATCAGATTGCGTCCCGCGGCCGCCGCGACCCGGCTCGGCCGCGCCCGCGCGACCATGGCACGAAAGGCATCCTCCAGTGCCTGCACAGCGGGGTGTTTGTCAGGGACTGTCCAAGGGGTGGTCCAGGCACGGTCCTGGCAGCATTCCCCAAAAATGACGATGCACCCTGATTTTGCTGCGGCCAAGCTGGCTCTATGCGGAACTCCTGGCAAGTGCATGCCAAGCGGCCCCAAAACCGGTCCATCCGCATGTCACAAAGTCGAAAAAAAACGTTCCCGCAGCCCTTTCCAAAGGCGGCCCGCCTTGTTACATACGCCCCGCACCCGACGGGCTTTGCCCCGGGTCGCCTTCCAAGGAAGCCTTTGGGACGGACGAAGCAAGCCACGCGAACAGCGCCGGCCTCAACCGATCGTCCCCGGCCTTTGGCGAAGGCAAAGCAAGTGTTTAACGCGGGGTGGAGCAGCCCGGTAGCTCGTCAGGCTCATAACCTGAAGGTCATAGGTTCAAATCCTATCCCCGCAACCAAATTCGGATTGACCAGATCTGATACGAAATGGCCCGCATGAAGCGGGCCATTTTTGTTCAGTAAATGTTTGTTTGCTAAAGCCCGCCCCTCAAAATTCCCTAACCACCTTCCCGTCCGCGCCCACCAGCGTCGACGGCGCCTCCCCAAACACCAGCCCCTCCGGCTGAAACTTGATGGTCTTCCCGCCCTCGACGAACTCCGCAAAATTGCGCGGCGTCGCCGAGTGCACGCCGTTCGCCAGGAAGTCATCGATCTCGTAACAGGTGTCGGGCTTGCCACCGGAGCCTTCGCCCAAAAACTTCTGGAAGGTCTGGCTCGCGATCTTGGCCTTCTTGCGTGCCGACCAGTTGGTGTAGCGGCGGTAGAGCTTTGGCAGGATCACCGGGCCCTTGTCGGTCGCGAGCACAGCGGTCTCGCCGGCCCTGGGCTCGCGCAGGCCGAAGTCGAAGGCGCCAATCGTCTTGGCGAGATGTTTCCAGACCGGCAGCTTCTTCGCGCGCGCCGTCTTGGCGAGCGCGAGGAAGGCCCTGATCTCGTCCTCATTCATCGAGGAGTAGAACGTCGGATAGGCAAAGCCCTGCTCGACCAGCCAGTGATTGATGTCGATGGTCTCGCCACCAATCGTCACCTCGATGTCGCCGACCAGCCGCGCATAAGTGTCGAACACCTCGTTCGGCGCATCGACATGGGTGAACACGCGGCAGGGAAGGGTGACTTCGCCGGGACGGCTGAGGAAATCGTGCAGCACCTTGCTGGCGGTGGCGCCGAGGAATTGCCGGTAGGAATGCGTGACCTCGTGATAGGCCTGCCGCTTGGCCTCCGTCAGCCCCTTCTTCTCGGCCGTCGAGAGAGGCGAGGGCTGGTAGTGCAGCTCCGGTGCGTCGATGCCCTGGAGGCGGACGGTGAGCTTGCCGTTCTTGATCGGTGCCGTTGTGGTCCGGCCCTTGACCTTGGCGCCCCCGAAGGCGTGGGTCGGCTGGAATGGCGAAGAGTCGTTCTTGCGGAAGCGGGTCGCGTCCGGCGCGATGGCCACCACGACCTTGGTGGTGTCGGCGTCCGACCGCCCCTCCGGCCAGAACTGGCCGACATCAATCGTACCTTCAACCTCCAACAGTCCAACGGGCATTGGCCGCTCCTGTCACGGCGCACGACGACTTCTGAGGAAGCGATTCGCGCGAACAGTGAGGCGTAACCGAGCATCTTCGTGCGACAGGCCCATGACGGCGGCCAGGACAGGCGCGACGCGTTGCCGCCGTGGCGCCAGCTCTCGGCTACGCCATGCTGGCAACGACGTTGTCACGGGGGCATGCGCTCGAAGGGGTAGAGCGCCGGACGGCAGGCCTTGGGCGAGTGGCGTCAGTCGCAATAAGGCGCCCGCGCGCCTGTCGCGCGGGCGGCAATGGGTTCTTGAACCAAGAAGAATGCTTCTGAAGATCACGATCGGTGCGGACAGACCATCGTCAGATAGAGCAGCGTCGGCGCCTTGTCCTCGCCATTCCTGTACTCCCACTCCAGCCGGATCTCGTGGCGGTGCGCATAGGCATCGCTCGCCTTGTGCGTGATGATGTTCGTCTTCATCGGGATCGGCGGTTCGGAATTGAAACATTTCCGGACGCACGCATCGAGCAGATCGCATCGCGTCAGAGGGATGACACCGGGCTCGTCCTTGGACAGCGGGGCCGTGTTCGGCTGGGTGCTGAGGTCGACGCGGGCCCGGCCCTTCTCCTTGTGCCAGTACTTGGCGCTTCCCTGCGGCCACTTGGATGGCGGGTTCAGGATCAGGTGGTACTGGCCATATTCCAGCGTCGGCAGATCGATGTCGTCCGATTCCTTGAGCTTGGCGACGCTCTTTTTCATGTTCGCCAGGGGATAGTAATTTCTGTTCATCAAGTCTCGAAATGCCTTGCCGCTATATACCAGTCCGGCCATCGCCTCTTTCCCCGATATGCCTGTTGTCAAAACTTGGTGCTGGCGGCCGAAATACGCGTCACGCTGCCGCCGATCACACATTCGTTGTGTGCAGGCACGCTACCACCCACGACTGCACTTCGTCCAGAGAGCCACGATCCGGTAACATCGCGTATCGCGCAAGCCCGATTGCCATGCATTCCTCTATGGGTAATGTACGCCAAACGCCTCGCAGGCGTTGGAAGCGGGACTGCCGAGGCAGTTCGTTGAAGGGGCTGAAATGCATTGCTTCGCGTGTCAGTCGACGATTGATCCCGGCGATAGCTGGTGCTCCAAATGCGGAGCGGCGGTGCGCGAGCGTGTTGATCCCGACAGCGAGCGACGCTTTGTGACCATTCTGCGCGCTGACGTCGTCGATTCCACGGGACTTGTTGCCGAGCTGGAGCCCGAGGCGGCGGTGTCGCGTCTCGAACCGGCTCTTGCGGCGATGAGAGGCGCGGTGCGCCAGTTTGGCGGCATCGTCAGTAAAGAGTTGGGCGACGGGTTGGCCGCGGTATTCGGCGCTCCGATCGCCGACGACAACCATGCCCCGCTAGCGTGCCACGCAGCCATCGAACTTGTCCGGCGTGTCGGCAGCCTGGGGGACCCGGGGCTTCAGGTCCGGGTTGGCCTCCACTCAGGCCATGTAGTGGCCTACATGGTCGCCAGCGAATTTTCCAAAGTCTATGAGATCGGCGGAGCCGCCCAGCATCTGGCAGCCCGGCTGGAAGCCGCGGCCGAGGCGAACCAGATCTATGTTTCGCAAGCCTGCCAGGAGCTCGCGGACGGACATGTGCGCTTTGAATTCCTGGGCCGAAAAGCGCTCCGTGGTTTTGGCGAGCCCATGCCCGTGTACCGGATCATGGGCGCGAGCGATCTGTCGAGCTGGCGGGTCCGACGTGCGCGCAGCGTTTCCCGTTTCGTCGACCGCACGACGGAGCGGGCATTGCTATGGCGCGCGACGGAAAGGGTCGCCGCCGGCCGGCAAACGGTTCTGCTGATGGGGGATGCCGGCATTGGTAAGTCGCGGCTCGCACATGAGTTCGCCCAGGACCTTCGAGCCAGCGGCTGGCGGCTGATCGATGCCGAGTGCAGCCCGAATCTCCAGGGCGCTCCGTACAGCGCCCTCAAGCGCTTGTTGCTGTCGGTATTTGATGCAGCTGGGAGGGATCAGACCAGGACGGATAATCCCAGAGGCGCGTTGCCGGTGGTGCAGCAGCGCGCCATCGATGCGGTCCTGGACTTACCGATTTCCGATCCGCAATGGGACGAATTGGAGCCTCACGCCCGCGGCCGCGCGATTTCAGACGCGAGCTGCGCGATCGTCGCGAGCGTCGCCCGTCGCCAACGCACCGTCCTTCTGATCGAAGACCTGCATTGGATCGATCGGGCCAGCGACACGATTGTGGCCACCCTCTCCGGGCTGCAAAGCCCCGATTTGCTTGTGCTGCTGACGACGCGGCCCAACGGAATGCCGGTGTGGATCGCAAATTGTCAGGCGGAGATCGTGGCGATGCGGCCTCTCGACGACGATTCGGGTCTGGCCATGCTCGCGGAGATGCTTGGCCCCGCTACCTCGAATACGGACCTGAAGAATCGGATCATCTCTCACACGGCCAACGTTCCGCTGTTCATCGAGGAGGTCTGCCGCAGTCTGAAGGACAGCGGCCTGCTTCTTGGCCAGTGGGGTGATCTTTCCGTTGTGCGTCCTGTGGACGAGCTCGGCATTCCCAGCAGCATTCAAGGTGTGATCGCGGCACGGCTCGATCGCGTGTCTCGGCAGGAAAGGTCACTTCTTCAGATCGCCGCGGCGCTCGGACGCCGGGCCAACCAAGCCATGTTGCGGAAAGTAGCGGCCCTGCCGGAAAAAGTCCTGCAGGATTGCCTCGCCGCACTCGACCGGGCCGAATTGCTGGTCAAGATCGACAGTGAGTTGGAGGACTCGCTCGAATTTCGGCACGAGATGGTCAGGCAGGTGACCTACGATTCGATGGTCGAGAAGGTGCGCGAAAGCATCCATGCCAGCATACTTGCCGCCCTCGAAGGCGACGAGGCATGGGCCGACGATCCGGATACGCTCTGCTATCACGCGACGCGAGCAAAGGACTGGCAGAAGGCGTTCGAGCATGGCAGGAGCGCTGCTCGAAAATGCCTGGTTCGCTCGGCCTATGCCGGCGCGGTCGACTATTTCGAGATTGCGATGGGATCTCTCGACAAGACCCCAATGACGCACGCGCGAGAGGTGGACGCCATTGACATCCGAATGGAAGCACGTCTGGCCTTTGCCGGATCTGGGCGCGTCGCGGAAGCCCTGGATCTGGGAAGGGAGGCCGAACGGCGAGCCGATGCGATCAACGACATTGAGCGCAAGGTCGCGGCCATGACCATGAGGGCGGGCGCACAGAACTTCTATGGAGCGCCGGTCGAAGCTGTCGCGATCGGGGAAGACGTGGTGGATCTGGCCGAAAGCTCGGGCAATCCCGGCTGGCGCAACCTCGCCCAATATGGTCTTGGGCAGGCCTATTTTCTTTCCGGCCGCTACCATCACGCCGAGAAGATGCTGGCCACGGCCCGCGCCCATCTCGCGAGTCCAACAGCGAGTGCTCCGATCGGCACGACCCCACGATCTTTGCTCCTCCTTTGCTGCATGATGAACAGCATCACCCGCACCGTGATGGGCGAGCTCGATGTCGCCGAGCAGCTCCAGCGTGAGGCCGCTGCGATAGCGGGGGAGACGGGTCGTCCCTACGACCGCGTCGCAGCCGCCTATAGCGGCGGCTGGCTGAAGCTGGGGCAGAATGATCCGGCAGCCGCCGCTTCCATCCTTGAGGACGGGTTTGTCCTCGCGCAGAAGCACGGCATCCGGCTGTTCGTGCCGGTGCTCGCCTGCCATCTCGGCATGGCCTATCTGGACCAGGGCCTGTTCGACCGGGCGCGGGGCATGTTGACCGAGGCGCGCGAGGAGGCGAAGGCGGTCGGCTATACCTCGGCGGTGCTGCGCAGCTCGATCTACCTGGCGCTGGCGACCTGGCGCCTCGGCGATGCCGGGACTGCGCAGAACATGCTGCGCGAGGCGCGCAACACGGCGCGCCAGCAGGGGTTTTCGGGCCTCGAGGCCGAGGCCCTGCTTGGCGAAGCCGTGGTGACGCCGGCGTCCAGCGCCGAAGGCAAGGCCGCCGTCCTCGCCGCGCTGCGCGCCAGCATCGCGATCGCCTCCGAGAGCGGCGCGCGGCCGCTCCAGCACAAGGCCGAGGCGATGCTGAACGATATGCTGGCGCGGGGCGACGAGCTGACCTGACCCCGACAGGGTCCGCGACGGCACCGCTGCGGCCGACCTCAGCGTCACTGCGAACGAACTGAGGCCGACCGACGGGTTCTATGCTTGCCGCGAGCCTCACTTCACCAGCGGACAGCCACCGTCCTTCAACGGCCGAAACGCCTGGTCGGTGGGCACCTCGGCCAGCAATTTGTAGTAGTCCCATGGCACCTTCGATTCCTCCGGCTTCTTCACCTGGAACAGGTACATGCTGTGCACCATGCGGCCGTCCTCTCGCAGTACGCCGTTGTCGGTGAAGGCGTCGCGCACCGGCAGCTCGCGCATCTTGGCCATGACCGTCTTGGTGTCCTTCGTGCCCGCGGCCTGCACGGCCTTGAGGTAATGCAGCGTGGCGCTGTAGGTCGCGGCCTGGTTCATCGTCGGCATGCGCTTGACGCGCTCCAGGAAGCGCTTGCCGAAGGCGCGGGTCCTGTCGTTGAGATCCCAGTAATAGGCCTCGGTGACGATCAGCCCCCTGCGCGAGTTTGAGCCCAAGGCTGTGCACGTCGGAGATGAACATCACGCCAGGTTCTGGCCGCCGGCGACGATGCCGAACTCGCCGGCCTGCTTGATCGCGTTGATGGTGTCGCCGCCGCCATTGGCGAGCCCGATGATCTTGGCCTTGGAGGCCTGGGCCTGGAGCAGGAATGACGAGAAGTCCGCGGTGTTGAGCGGATGCTTGACGCTGCCGAGCACCTTGCCGCCAGCCGCCCTCACCACTTCGCCGGTGTCGCGCTCGATGGAATGGCCGAACACGTAGTCCGCGGTGAGAAAGAACCAGCTGTCGCCGCCGTTCTTGACGATGGCGCTGCCGACGGTGTGGGCGTTGGAATAGGTGTCGTAAGTCCAGTGCGCGGTGTAAGGCGAGCAGGATTTCCCGGTGATGTCGGAGCTGGCCGCATCGGTTACGATCATGATCTTTTCGTACTGCTTCGACAGCTCCATCACCGCGAGCGCAGTGGCCGAAGTCGGCAGGTCGATGATCATGTCGACGCCCTCGGTCTCCCACCATTTGCGGGCGATGGTGGAGGCAACGTCGGGCTTGTTGAGCACGTCGGCCGAGACCAGGTCGATCGGCTTGCCGAACATCTGTCCGCCAAAATCCTCGATCGCCATTTTGGTGGCCTCGACGTTCCCCATGCCGCCGATGTCGGAATAGACGGAGGAGAAGTCGGAGAGCACGCCGATCTTGAGCGGTGCCTGCTGGGCAGAAGACGGGCTGGTCGCGAGCACGGCGAGTCCGGCCGCGAAAGCGGCACGCATAATCCGACACATGGCATTTCCTCTGATATTTATAATTGGTGCACCAGCCCAGATTGCCTCTCTGAAGTGCCAATTCTTGCGTAACGGCGCCGCGCTCACCGGCTGAATTGACGCGGGCGATCGCGCCAACTACGGTTTGCGCAAACATGGGAAGCGTGCGCATGCAACCCGCGTGACGACTGTTCGGGCCGGCTCCGCGCAGATCGCAAATCAGGGGACGGAAATGACCAGCGATACCGCAGCCACCATCGCGAAAGCCCGCGAGCATTCCATCGGCGATCTCCTACGTCGGTCGGCAGGCCGCGAGCCGAGCAAGCTCGCGGTGAGCTGCGGCGATGTGAGCTGGAGCTTTGCCGAGATGGACATGATCTGCAACCGGCTCGGCCGCGGCTTGGTCCGTCTCGGCGTCAAAAAAGGCGACCGTCTCGCCGTGCTCTCGCGCAATTCGCACGCCTTCGCGGCGCTTCGCTTTGCCGTGGCACGGATCGGCGCCGTGCTGGTGCCGATCAACTTCATGCTCAATCCGGACGAGATCAACTTCATCCTGAAGAGTTCTGGGGCAAAGCTGCTCGCAACCGGTCCTGATTTCGTCGAGCCAGGGCGCGCGGCCAGCGCCAAGGATTGCGCCGTCGAGAAGATGATCTGGGTGCCGGGCGAGGATCCGGCCACGGCACCTTCGGGCCTCACCACCTTCGATGATATCTTGCATGCCGACGGCTCGTTCCTGGACGCGTCGGTCGACAGCCGCGATCTCGCACAAATCGTCTATACCAGCGGCACGGAATCGCTGCCCAAGGGCGCGATGCTGACCCATGAAGCCGTGATGTGGCAGTATGTTAGCTGCATCATCGACGGCGGCATGAGCGTGGATGACAAGTTCCTGCACGCATTGCCGCTCTATCATTGCGCCCAGCTCGACGTCTTTCTGGGGCCGCAAATCTATCTCGGCGCTTCCGGCGTGATCACGGGCAAGCCGACCGCCGACAACATCCTGGCGCACATCCAGGCGCACAAGATCACCTCGTTCTTCGCGCCGCCGACGATCTGGATCGCGATGCTGCGCTCGCCGAATTTCGACAAGACCGACCTGTCAAGCTTGCAGAAGGGCTATTACGGCGCTTCAATCACGCCGGTGGAGGTGCTGCTCGAACTGCAGCGCCGCCTGCCCAACGTCAGATTCTGGAATTTCTACGGCCAGACCGAGATTGCGCCACTCGCGACCGTGCTGCGACCGGAGGATCAGTTGCGCAAGGCCGGCTCGGCCGGCAAGCCGGTGCTCAACGTCGAGACGCGGGTGGTCAACACTGCCATGGAGGACGTCAAGGTGGGTGAGGTCGGGGAGATCGTGCACCGCTCGCCGCATCTGCTCTCCGGCTATTACAACGATCCGGTGAAGACCGCGGCGGCGTTTTCAGGCGGCTGGTTTCACTCGGGCGATCTCGCGACCGTCGACGACGAGGGCCACATCACCGTGGTCGATCGCGTCAAGGACATGATCAAGACCGGCGGCGAGAACGTCGCAAGCCGCGAGGTCGAGGAAATGGTCTACCGCATCCCCGCTGTGTCCGAGGTCGCCGTCGTCGGCCTGCCCGATCCGCGCTGGATCGAGGCGGTGACCGCGATTATCGTGGTCAAGAACGGCGAGACGCTGGACGAAGAGGCCGTCATCAAGCATTGCGCCGGCCAGATGGCGCATTTCAAGGTGCCCAAGCGCGTCATCTTCGTGGATAGCTTGCCGAAGAATCCGAGCGGCAAGCTGCTCAAGCGGGAGCTGCGCCAGCGCTTCGTCGGCGGCGACACGCTCGACAAGGCGATCCAGAAGAATTTTGGAACATGAACGCGCTTTTCGCCTCTCCATGCGTGCCGGGAGAGCTGGAATTTGAGAGAGAATCCCGGGTGAGGGAGCCCCGCGACTCCACGGTCAGCCTTGGAACAACAGCGTTTCCACATCGTCATTGCGGAGATGCGCCCTCAATACTTCTTCACCGTCGCGGCGAACGCCAGCCACAGCGCCATCGAGGCTAGCCCAAAGCTGCCGAGCAGCAGGAACGTCGGGCCGTAGCCGATCCATTGCGCGATCCAGCCACCGAGCGCGGGACTGAAGCTCGCGCCGACGCCCTGCACCGTGATTACCGCGCCTTGGCCTAGATTGATGCGACCGGTTCCGTTAAGCGACCGCGCGACCATGCCGGGGACGGCAACGGTCTGGAGTCCGGTGCCGATGCCGTCGAGCACCTGCATCGGCACGACGCCCCACCATCCCGTGACGAAGAAAGCGAGCACGCCGCGGATGGGCAGGAACATGAAGGAGATGAGGATCACCGGCCAGTAATTGCGCTTGCTCGCGGCCTTCATCGCGATCAGCGAGGTCACGATCATCACGCCCTGCGCGATCACGACAGTGGTCGCGACGAAGCTCGGGCCATTGGCCTGGCCGTCGGCCACTGCCGCAAGTCCATAGAGTGGCACGATCGCGGCATTGCCGAGATGGAAAAGGGCGAGCGCGAGTGCCAACACGAGCAGCGGCTTGTGCTTGAGCAGCATCGTCATCGCATCCGGCGGAGCTTTGGAATCGTCCTCCTTGCTGCCGCGCGCGGCGCGATCGTCGATCGCCTTGGCAGGAATCATCAGCACGCAGGCGATCGCGATCGCGCCGAATATGGCCGCCAGCACGAACACGGCGACATAGCCGAACTTGTAGCCGAGATAGCCCGACAGCGCGGCGCCGACCATGTTGCCGGCGTGGTTGAATGCCTGATTGCGGCCGTTGAGCGCGTTGAAGCCCTTCTGCTTGGCGATGCCGAGCGTGATGCCTGTCACCGCTGGCACGATCGCGGCGCTCGCCAGCGATTGGGCGACCTGGGAAAAGGTGACGGCCCAGAAATTTTGCGAGATCAGGATGATTGCAGATGCCAGCACCACGCAGATGCCGGGGATGACGACCCACATGCGCTTGTTGCGGCTGGAATCGATTAAGCCGCCGATCGGGGTGGTGATCAACATGCCCGCGACGTTGCCGATCGTCAGTGCAGTGCCGATCAATCCACTCGCCCAGCCGCGCTCCTGGAGGAAGACGCCGACGAACGGCCCGATGCCCGACTGCATGTCGGCCATGAAGAAGTTGAGCGCGAATAGGGGCCAGATACGAGACGGTGAAGGGCGCGATGTCATCGAGACGCTGAACGCAATGCTGCCGATCGAATAGGATCTCGCATGAGGCGGAGGGTTCGGGCCCATAGATGCCCGGGCGGACCAGAACCTAACCTGCGCTCGTCGCGTTGGTTCCGATCGCCCTTGCGATCGCAGGACCGCGACGTCATGTCATACTTGCGACTGTCTCAATCAGGATCTCGGCCATGCCACTCTGGACTTGCGAAACCTGCGGCGCGCAATTTCCGGACAGCGGACGTCCGCCCGCATCCTGTCCGATCTGCGAGGACGAACGGCAGTTTGTGGGCTGGAAAGGGCAAAGTTTCCTGACGCGCGAGGCGCTGGCAGAACGCCACGGCGTCGTCTGGCGCGACGATCTCGGCCTGACCGGCCTCTCGCTCGAGCCGAGCTTCGCTATCGGCCAGCGCGCGCTGCTGGTCCCGCTCAGCGGCGGCTGCATGATGTGGGACTGCATACCGCTGGCAACACCAGAGGCGATTGCGCATGTGCGTTCGCTCGGCGAACTGAAGGCGATCGCGATCTCGCATCCGCATTATTATGGCGCGCTCGCCGACTGGAGCGAGGCGTTCGGCGGCGTGCCGGTCTATCTACACGCAGATGATCGCCAATGGGTGACGCGGCCGCATGCATCGATCGTGCACTGGACCGGCGATTACCACCGCATCTCCGACGACGTGCTGCTGCTGCGCACCGGCGGTCATTTCGCCGGTGCCACCGTGTTGCACTGGCGGCATGGTGCGGACGGCAGGGGCGCGCTGCTCACCGGCGATATCGCGCAGGTGACGATGGATCGCCGGTTCGTCAGCTTCATGTATTCCTACCCCAACTACATGCCGCTCAACGCCGCCGCGGTGCGGCGGATCGCATCTGCCGTCGAGCCGCTCGCCTTCGACCGCATCTATGGCGCCTGGTGGGGCCGCAACGTCGCCGCAGGCGCCAAGGCCGCTTTTGCTGCCTCGGTCGCACGCTATCTGGCGGCCATCGCCTGAGTCACATGCCGGTTTGGGAGCGCTTGCCGCGCCAGAATAACTGTACTATAAGTACATTATTGAGTGCGGGCGCGATGGCGCGCTGGTGGATTCGGCATGATCGGTGCATTGCCAAACGCCGCACGCCTTGCGATGCGTGAGCGGGAGTTTGGCCCATGACGGCAGCGAGCGATTACGAGATATTCGAGGCCGGCGACGTCACGCTCCAGTCCGGCACCGTCTTTCCCGGGCTGAAGCTCGCCTACAAGACTTATGGAACGCTGAGCCGGGCCAGGGACAACGTCATCCTCTACCCGACCTCCTTCAGCGCGCAGCACGTCGACACCGAATGGCTGATCGGGCCCGACGGCGTGCTCGATCCAACACGCTACTTCATCATCATACCGAACCTGTTCGGCAACGGCCTGTCCTCATCGCCGTCGAATACCGCCGCGCCGTTCCCGAAGGTCACCTATCACGACGCGATCTCGGTCCAGCACCGGCTGCTCACCGAATGTTTCGGCATCTCGAAGCTCGCGCTGGTCTATGGCTGGTCGATGGGCGGTATGCAGGCCTATCATTGGGTGGCGCTGCACCCTGATATGGTGGAGCGCGCAGCGATCGTCTGCGGCAGCGCGCGCTGCGCGCCCTATAATCATGTCTTTCTGGAAAGCGTGAAGGCCGCCCTGACCGCCGATCCCGCCTTCCGCGATGGCCGCTTCGTCGAGAAGCCCGTCGCCGGCTACCGCGCGATGGGACGTGTCTATGCCGGCTGGGCGATGTCGCACGGCTTCTATCGCGACGAGATTTGGCGCGACGCCGGTTTCACCTCGCTCGAAGATTATCTCGTGCGTGGCTGGGATGCCGCCTTTGCGCGACGCGACGCCAACGATCTCCTGGCGCAGATCGAGATCTGGCAGAATGGCGATGTCAGCCGCTGCGCCGCATTCGGTGGCGATTTCGGCCGCGCGCTCGCCGCGATCAAGGCACATATGTTGCTGATGCCCGGTGCGACCGATCGCTATTTCGACGTCCGCGACAACGAAGATGAGCTCGGCCGGTTGACCAGCGCGAAATCGGCGGTATTGCATCCGATCCCGTCGCTGCACGGCCATCGCGCCGGCAACCCCGTCAACAATCCGCGCGATCAGGCTTTCATCAAGGCCGAGATCGCAGCGCTTCTCAGCAGGTAGGCAGGCATTCGGACATGGCTGACACAACCGTTTCAGATCCCGGCCATCGCTTGAAACCGCTGACACCGGCGATGCTGCGCCAATTGTCGGTCCGCTCCGACCTCAGGGGCGCGGCGCAGAGCCTCGGTCATTATGGCGCGATCGTGCTGGTGGGCATGCTGATTTGGATGGTCGCATCGCGCCATGGCGTGCTCTGGGCGCTGCCGTTGATGGCTGTGCAGGGCTATATCGTTGCCTTCCTGTTCATGGCGGTGCACGAGACAGCGCACAAGACCGCTTTCAAAAGCCGCGGCCTCAATCTCGCTGTTGGCTATCTCTCGGCTTTCATCATCGGATTGCCTTACGAATATTATTGCCTGTTCCACTGGGATCACCACCGCTACACCCAGGATCCGGACAAAGACCCCGAGCTGATCGTCGGCGTGACGCCGAAATCCGACACCCAGCTCGCGATCGCCTATAGCGGCCTGCTTCAGGTCGCCGGCCGGCTATGGCTGATGCTCGGCCATGCCGTCACCGGCAAGGTCGTCGTGCCCTGGATCCCTGAGAGCAAACGCGCCATCATCGTGGCCGAGGCGCGCGCCTATGTCGCGCTCTACGCGATGTTGCTTGCGCTGTCGCTGTGGCTCTCGTCGGCCATGCTGCTCTGGGTCTGGACCGTCCCGCTCGTGGTCGGGCAGTTGTTCCTGCGGCCCTATCTCTACGCCGAGCATACTGGCTGCGACCGCACCCGCAGCGCCTTCCAGAATACCCGCACGACCTATACCGGCGCGATCGTCAAATGGTTCGCGTGGAATATGCCCTATCATATCGAGCATCACGCCTATCCCTCGATCCCCTTTCATGCGCTGCCGAAGCTGAACGAGATCGTCGATAGCGAGATCGTCCATCGCGGCCGCGGCTACATCAGAACGACGCGCGAGACCTGGGCCTGGTTTCGTCGGCAGCGGCAGCTTGGCTAGCTAGCTCAACGCAAAGGCCCCGATCGCGGAGCGATCGGGGCTCTGTCGACGATGCGAGGTATCAGTAGATCCCGTAGGCGCAGACATTCACGACGCGCACGCGCAGGCCGTGACGGGTCTGGATGAGGCGCTCCTGGTAACAGTTGCTGACGCCGGTGTTGACGTAGACGCCGCCAAAGCCCCAGCCGGGACCCCAATGGTGATGGCCCCAATGGTGATGGAAGCCGCCGGCCGAGGCGGCGGTGGGGGCGAGCGCGGCAACGCCGAGCGAGCCGGCAGCGATCAGACCAAGTGCAAGCTTACGAAACATCTTCATTCTCCATTTGGCGCAGTGCCATTGTTGTGTCCCTGCATCTCGGTCGGACCGAGACGCGAATGCGTTCATGGCGTTGGCTGAGAATCGTGTTTCAGGATTGTTTCGTGCGCCGCGACAATAGTGCCGCCGTCAGGCTTTCCGCGTCACGTGATAGCGTGCGGCCATCGCCTGCGTCAGCTCGATCATCTTGTCGCGGAGATCGGCGGGCTCCAGCACTTCGGCCTCGGGGCCCAACCGCAGCAGTTCGGCCGCGGCATGCCATGACGTCTTGCCGACCGGGACCCTGGCGATGCGCCAGCCGTCTGCGTCGGCGGTAGCTTCAAGCTGCGTGCGTGCCTTGACGTAAGGCTGGCTCAACGCGTCCAGCAGCTTGACGCCGAATGGCGACAGCCGGACGATCGCCACATTGGGGTGCATCTCGGCCTCGAGACGAAGTGTCGCGGCCTGCCAGTAAGAAGCGAGATCGAACCCGGCGGGACGATCGAAGCGATCGTCGAGCGCCGTGCAGTCGAGCACCCGCGCAACGCGGTAGGTGCGCACATTGCCGTCGACTTGCCCTGCGAGATACCAGCTGCCGCCCTTCAGCACGAGGCCGAGCGGAGCGACGCGGCGCTGCTTCTCAGCGCGCCAGCTCTGGTAGCGGATCTTGATCAGCGTCCCGCGCAAAGCTGCGCCAGCGATGGTGCGCAGATGCTTTGGCTCTTCGGCCTCGCCGAACCAGCCCGGCGCGTCCAGGTGAAATCGCTCCTGCATCCGTCCGGCGTCCTCGCGCAGATTCGCGGGCAGCGCCGCCATCAACTTGTTCTGCGCGGCGATCATCGCGGCGTCGAGCCCGAGCGCCGCGGCCGGGCCCGGCAATCCCGCCAGGAACAGCGCGCCTGCCTCGCTTTGCGACAGTCCGTTCAGCCGCACGCGATAGCCGTCGAGCAGGCGATAGCCGCCCTCGGCGCCGCGGTCGGCGTAGACAGGCACGCCGGACGCAGCGAGCGCATCGATGTCGCGATAGATCGTGCGCACCGACACCTCGCAGGCTTCCGCCAGCTCGGGCGCGGTGACCTGCCCCTTGGCCTGGAGGGTGGTGAGGATCGACAACATCCGGCTCGCGCGCATGATCTCCTTAGATCATACCTGACACAAGATGTCAGGTATGCTCCGCTACAAGCTGCACTATAGCCAAAAGGCCAGATGGGAGACCCGCCATGACCGATCCGAACCGCATCACGCTGTATTATTCGCCCCAGAGCCGCGCCACCGGCACGCGGGTGCTGCTGGAGGAGTTGGGTGCCCCCTATGATCTCCATGTCCTCAACATGAAGGCCGGCGAGCAGCGCAAGCCCGCCTATCTCGCCATCAACCCGCTCGGCAAGGTGCCCGCGGTCCGCCACGGCGAGGCGCTTGTGACCGAGCAGGTCGCCATCACCATCTATCTCGCCGATCTCTTCCCGCAGGCGGGGCTGACGCCCGCGTTGAACGATCCGCTGCGCGGGCCCTACCTGCGCTGGATTGCCTATTACGGCTCATCCTTCGAACCGGCCCTCATCGACAAGTTCATGCAGCGCGAGCCGGCGCCGATCACGCAATCGCCCTATGCCGATTACGACACCATGCTGGGCGCCCTCGAGACGCAGCTGGCGAAGGGGCCGTATCTGCTCGGCGAGCGCATGACGGCGGCGGACGTGCTGTGGGGCGTCGCGTTAAGCTGGACCATGATGTTCGGTATCGTGCCGAAGAAGGACGTTTTCGTCCGCTATGCCGAGCGCATGACATCGCGGCCTGCGTTCCAGCGCATCAATGCGGCGGATGAGGAGATGGCCGCGCAGCATGCGGCGGCCGCTGGAGGGTGATGGGTCGCGCGCCCGCGGCGCGCTGGTCGGGACGACGATGCAATATGGGGCGGCATCGTCGGCCACAAGCTCTCAAAACCGCGGCGGCCGCTTCTCCGCGAACGCCTTGATGCCTTCCTTGATCTCGTCGCCGCGCATACTGTCGCGGTGACGCTGGTCGGCGGCGGCTTCGTCCAGCTCCCCGCGGGCGAATTCGTTGATGGCGCGCTTCATGCCGCGCATCGCCTGCGGCGCGTTGCCGGCGAGGATAGTGGCGAGCCTGTCGACCTCCTCGTCCAGGAATTCCAGCGGCTCCATGGCAGTGAGATAGCCGATGCGCAGCATTTCGGGAGCGCTGATCTTCTGCGCGGTCAGAAACAGTTTCTTGGCATTGTCGACGCCGAGCCGGGTCACGTAGCGTTTGATGCCGCTCGGGTAATAATGCAGCCCGAGCCGCGCCGCCGGCATGAACATCTCGGCGGTGTCGACGCCGATGCGGAAATCGCAGGCCAGCGCGAGGTCGGTCGAGCCGCCATAGACGCCGCCGTTGAGCCGGCAGATCGTCGGTACGCCCAAATCCTCGAGCCGATTGACGACCGCCTCGAAAGCCGAGCCCGCGCTCTGCTGCTCCTGGGCGCTGACAGCGCGTTCCGCCACCGAATTGAGATCGTAGCCCGCGGAGAAGGCGCGCCCGGTGCCGGTGAGCACCAGCACGCGGATCTCAGGATCGCTCTCGATTCGGTCGAACAATTTGACCAGTTCGCCAAGATCCTCCGCCTGGAGCCGGTTGAGATGCTTTGGTCTATTGAGGCGGATCGTGGCGCGTGCGCCAGTGATTTCGAGCACGGGGCTGGTCGCGTCGGCTGCGTCCGACATTCTTGTCTCCATTCATGTGTTTTCGAGCGCGCGCCGCTTCGCCTCGGCGTCGATGGTCTTGGCGAGCTCGGGATGCCGCGCCATCAGCACGCGGAAATCGACGAGGTCGAGCACCAACAGCCGCGACACTTTCGTGGTCGAGACATTGGCGCCGCGCTTGTTGTTGCCGAGCAGCGCCATCTCACCGAAGAAGGCACCCTCGCCGAGCTGCACCTTCTTGCCGGGCAGGTCGACCTCGACCTCGCCGGCGGCGATGAAATACATGCAGTCGCCTTGCGTGTCCTTGCGGATGACTACGGTGCGTGCTGGCAGCTCCATGGTACGCAGCATGTGGGTGACGTCGGCGATGGCCGCAGGCCCGAGCGCCGCGAAGAACGGCACCTTGCTGACGGATTCCCAGGTCTTGAGGAAATTGTCGCGCCTGGTCTCCGCGGCAAAGCCGGTCGCCAGAATACCGGTCCATAGCCCGAACACGCCGAGGCCGGAGATCATGACCAGCGCCGCCACCATGCGTCCGAGTGGAGTGATCGGCACGACGTCGCCATAGCCCGTCGTCGTCAGTGTGGCGACGGCCCACCATAGCGCGGCAGGGACGCTGCCAAACGTCTGCGGCTGCACGTCCCGTTCCAGGAAATATTCGGCGACCGAGGCGAGGAAGATCACCATCAAGAAGATCACGAGCACGCTGATCAGCGGTCCCGATTCCAGCACCAGCACGCGGCGCAGCTGCCGCAAGCCCGGAATGCCCGGCACCACCTTCAGCACCCAGAGCACGCTGAGCAGCCATGCCGTCTTCGGCTCGACGCCGAGAACCAGCGCAGTCGGCACGGCCAGCGCTCCGACCGCGTCGACGATGCCGGCCGAGGACGACATGTAGAGCGAAAGCCGCCCCTGCCGCGCCATATGGCGCAGCCGGACCAGCCACTCGAATACGAAATAGAGGAGGCAGGCCCACAGCAGGATATCGACCCAGCGGCGCGACGCCTCATAAGCCGGATTGACCGTCAGCAGCACCATGCCGAGCACGCCAACGCCGACGGCCACATAGGCCGCCTTGGTCATGTTGCGGCCGGCCGTGGCGGCCGCGAACTGGGCCAGAGCGGAGATCAGCGGCTTGGACATGGGGAAGGCGGCTCGGTTCTGGCTCGTGGTCCCGGCTGGGACTTCAGGACCAAAGTGCCCGCCCGGGCCTAGGCCGTCAACGACGGCCTCGGGCCGCAGCGTCGTCGGGGGCGGACACTGAGGGCAGGCAAGGTGCCTGGCGGAGCGCCAAGCCGAGAGACGCTACCTGAAATGCGGTGGCTCGTCGTAGCCGCGGCGGCTGCTGAAAAACAGCAGCACCATCAGGCCAATGCCGACGACGACGGAAAATCCGGCCCCCAGCGCGAGGGCCCAATAGCCTTCCGCCGGGATCGGCTCGCCTTCGACCGCCATGGCGGAATAGGCGAAATAGCCAACCGCCGCCAGCATTCCCAGCAGGAAGATGACGAGGAGTGTACGCATGGCGCGTTCTCCGGTTGCAATCCGGGAGCCAACGGTTGTGGCTGGTGACGGTTCCTGAGTTCCTGCCGTCGATCTCCCGGGCAGGACGTCCGTCAGCCCGAGCTGAGGGCATCAAACCCGCGGATCAGGCGCTCTGGGCAGTCTTGACCACCACGACATTGCTATCGTCGTGCTGGGGCGAGCCGGCATCGCGGGCGGCCTGTTCATTCTCACTGGCATGACGTTTCAGATAGTCGCGGCGCATCCCGATCTCGTCGCGGACGAGCTCATAGCCGAGCTTGAAGGTATCGAGCCCGTCGGTGCTGATCGTACCGTCTCTGAGTCCAATGACGGCCCCGCGCAAGATGCTCTCCAACTCATCCTGGAGGCACTCGAGCTGATCCAGCGAATGGGCGTGCTCGATCCGCTCGCCGATGTCGAGAATGGCGGTGGAGAGCTCGCTGGCCTTCTCCGGCGCGATCCTCGTGATCTTGGCGTAGATCGCAGCGAAGATCGAGCCGATGATGCTGAACGCGGCGGCGCCCAGATACAGCAGGTCGCTGTACTTATCCATGAACGACTTGGTGTCGTCGTTGATGTAATCGGCGGCGCCCCGATGCGCGATCACGAAGGCATCCTTCTCGACAGAGGCCGGCTCTATCCTGGTGGCAAAGCCGTTGTCGAGCCCGAGCGCGGATTTGTTCTCGTAGACGATGCGCGCGAGCTCGCCTGCGGTGGTCGGCGACATCCTCGATTGTGCGACCAGGAGCCATTCGAGCCCGATGGTGTCGAGATCGTCCTCGGGAATTTGCGGGGATGTCGATAACGTGCCCGCTGTCAGCGTCTCGTCGGAAATGCCCGGGAATTTGCGCGCCAGGGCCTTGGCCTCATCGATCGCGTTGAGCGTGAAGCCGCCGCGCTTGGCGACCTGCTGATAGGACTTGTCCCTGACAGCTCTGGAGGCGTGGACGATGGCAATCACCGCGCCAAAGCCATTTGCCGGGGCAAACAGCTTGTCGAACGTTGCGCCCTGCGGCGCCATCTGGATTTTCGTGGCATCGGGGCCGTCGGGGACGTCGAGAACACTGCGGACGAAGGCGAGCGAGGATTCGTTCTCGGCGAGGACCGCGACCTTCTTCTTTTTCAACTCGGCGAGCGACTTGATCTTCTTGTTGCCGGGACCAAGCAGGAGCACGAGATCGTGCTCGAGGACCGCAAGCGTGCGCGCCCGCAGCGGCACTTTTGCGTCCGTGCGCAGCACGGCGAGGTCGGCCTGCTTGCGGTCGAACTGTGCGATCGCCTTGCCGTTGTCCGCATTGTTGGCAATCTTGATCCGAAAGCGCGAGGCGTTGTTCTTCAGGAGAGCGGCGAGCTTGGCCGCGAACAGCGCCTCGTCGCTATTGGGCCCGCCGACGGCAAAGGTCAGCGTTTCCGAATTGTGCACCAACGTGCGGCCGGCCCAGACGGTGGCAAGCGACAGCAGCAGAGTCAGCACGACGTAGAGGAAAACCTGCTGCTGGTTGGTCTTGATCACTTTGGGGCGCCGGGGCGGAGGCTCGATCGGTGATGCGGTGGGGCCTTCAGCACTCATGGCAGCACTCTGGCCTTATTCTTTGGCTGGCGGCGGCGCGTGGACGGGAAGCGCAGCGGGCGCTTGTAATTCGTAAACGCCTGAAAAAAGAACGTATTTCTCTACCGGTGATGATAGCGCCAAGGTCGCGGAATGCAAATTTCGAGCCGTAGGTAACCTTACTCGGCGCCACCGCGGCGATTGGTCATCCTATCACCAGTTAGCCACAGTTGATGATTTTCCGGTTCCCCCCGGCTGCATTCCGCCGCGGGAGATGTCATAAATCACAGGTCCCGGCCGTTTGACCGGTCCAAGAAGAAGTTGCGCTGAACGCTCCAATTTTTCTTGTCACGTCATGAGGGCGTCAGCTTGTCGTTTCCACCCATGTCATCGGCGGTTCCGGTTGAAGCGCTCATTGGCTGGATGCTGCTGCTCACCTTCAAGCACATCATCGCCGATTTCGTCCTCCAGACCGCCTGGATGGCGCAGGGTAAGGATCAGAAGCACGGCTGGGCCCTGCCGCTTTTGGTGCACTGCCTCGTTCACCTTGCGGTTGCGTTGCCGCTGATCCTGATCGTGGCCCCGAAATTCTGGTTCGTGGCATTCATCGATTTCGTGATCCACATCACGATCGACCGCGCCAAGGGATTGGTCTCGGCCAATTTCGGTGTCGACATGGCGCACCCCTGGTTCTGGACCCTGATCGGCGTCGATCAGGCACTGCATCACCTCACCGGCTTCGGCCTCTCCATCTTCATGGCGGCGAACTGAGCCCGGGCTAGCGCGATGCGGGGCAATTCCTGACCGGCATAAAGGCGCGGCCAGAGCGCTGTGGCGGCAGTCGCGTCCCGCGATTCGCGGCCAGGGCGCAAGGACCCCGGGTGACTACCGGGCGGCGTGGTTAACCTTTCGTTAGAGAATTGCGCGGCATCTTCCGTACACGAGGGAGAACTGCAATGTTTTCAAGCCGCGACACCTTTGAAAGCGATTTCTGCCCGGTCCGCGACGAGCTCCTTGGCGAGATGTACCGCGCCAGCGAGAGTGGCCTGCCAAGGTTGGTCGAGAGTGTTGCCCCTGACGCGCGCGCCAGGCTGGCGCTGTTCTGCTATCGCCGCAGCCATCTGCATCCGCTGGCGCTCGCGATCGCCGCAAGCTGTAGCGAGCGCGACCTGATCGAGAACGGCGGCCGCGTCGGTTCGACGCTCTATGCGCTGTCGCGCGCAGGCGCTGCGAAATCCTCGCCGTCGCTCTCGGGCGGGCGCAAGCCGATCACGCTGTCGACCAAGCCGCTCTCGGTGCTGGCCCCGCTCGAGGACGAGCTCGACGACGAGATCAGCGGCGAGATCGGCGTAGCCGTTCCGGCTTAGACGGCCTCTAGCGCCGGGAGCCCGAATTTCCGCCGCGCCATCGTGCATTCGGCGTCACCCGGCATGCAGGTGCGGCACACCTCCGGCCGCACCGCGTAGATGCCGCATGCCGTCGTCGTGCCGATCTCTCCCTTTAACGCCGAGCAGCGATCGCCCTCGCAGCGCATCCCGGATTGGCGCGCGTTGACGAGCGCCTCCGGGATAGCTGCAAGCTCTTCGTCGCTCTCGATCGAGAAGCGCGGCCAGTTCGCCGAATAGCCGCAGCAGGCACCGCAACTCTGGCAACAGCTCGACGGATCGAGCGGCGAGATCTGTTCCATCGTGGTCACGTGTCCTTTGGCGGACCCCAGACCAGGCTCTGCCGCCATCTTGCGCGCAGCACGTCGCGCCGCTCCGGATATTTTTCGTCGAGATAGGTCGCCTCCACCACGCGGTCGGTGCGGAAGCTGCGGAAGTCGCTGCGCAGCTCGCACCAAGCCGCGAGCAGGCGCACGGCTTCGAGATAGCCGACCGAAATCGGCCAGATCATGCGCTCGCTGGCGCGGCCCTGCTCGTCGCGATAGCGCAACATAATCTTCTTGCCTTCGTGGATCTGCGTGCGCGTGCGCGCCATGTCGAGGCGGTCCGGCTCCCTGTTCCAGCTTGGCCGCGCGCGGCTCGCCGGCTCCAGCACGAAGGGACGCAGGCGCTCGGGGACGGTGTCGGCGATCTTGGCCATCAAATCTTCGGCGGCGCGCGCCAGCGCGGAATCGGCATGGCCCGCGACCCATTGCGCGCCCAGCACTGCTGCCTCGATCTCGTCGGGCGTCAGCATCAGCGGCGGCAGGTCGAAACCCTTTTCCAGGATGTAGCCCATGCCGGCTTCGCCGCGAATCGGGACGCGCTGGCCGATCAGCGTTGCGATGTCGCGATAGATGGTGCGCTTCGAAGTCTCGAGCTCGGCCGCGATCGCGTCCGCCGTCAGCGGTTTACGCGTACGCCTCAGCACCTGGATGATCTGAAACAGCCGGTCGGCACGTCTCATGACTGGTCTCTTGTTCGTGGTCTTTTCAAAAGGCGGCGCGCGGCTGCTGACAGGATGTTGGCAGCAGGGGAGTTCTATACCGGGACAACACGTCGACTGAAGAGGATTTGTCCATGATCATTCCAACCCATTTCGGCTCGGCCGGTCCGCTGTGGCGCGCCCAGATGTGGCAGGCCCGGGGGCTTCGCCGCCTCGTCTCGTTCGATCTCATGGCTGCTGACCTCCGATTTGCGTTCGCAAGCGTGGTGGCACGCTCGCTGATCCAGGCTGCGGACGCGCTCGTCCACCACGTCATGGCCCGCGCCTGGCAGGGGGCCCGTTTTGCAGAAGATATCACGGCTGCTGCCACCATGGTGGCAGCAGCCGGCAGATAGGTTCCGGCAGTTTTCGGTAGGTTCAGGAGAGGTTTCATGATCACGCTTTACGGCTTTGGCACCGGCTTCGGCCTGCCGGAAATCAGCCCCTTCGTCACCAAGACGGAGGTGCAGCTCAAGATGGCGGGGCTGCCCTACCGGAAGGAGCGCGCGATGCCGCCCGCTTCGCCCAAGGGGCAGCTGCCCTTCATCGACGACGGCGGCGAGGCGGTGGCCGATTCCACCTTCATCCGCGCCCATATCGAGCGGCGCTACGGCTTCGATTTCGACGCCGGCCTGTCGCTGACCGAGCGCGCACAGGCCTGGGCGTTCGAGCGGATGATCGAGCACCACGTCTATTGGGCACTGGTCGGGGCGCGTTGGGTCGATCCGGTCAATTTCGCCAAGGGCCCGTCGCATTTTTTCGACGGCGCGCCCGAGCACAACCGTGAGAAGCTGCGCGAGGACGCGCAATTCCGTGTTGCCGAGAATTATCTGCTCTCCGGGTTGGGCCGCCATGCGCCCGACGACGATGTCGATCTCGCCGTGCGCTCGCTGTTCGCGCTCTCGGTGCAGCTCGGCGACAAGTCGTATCTGATGGGCAGCAGGCCCTGCGGTGTCGATGCCACCGCTTTCGGCGCACTTGCCGGGATCCTGACGCCGTTCTTCGAATCGGCCTTGCGCAAGCGCGCCGAGGGATTTCCGAACCTCACCGCCTATGTCGACCGCATGATGGACACGTATTATCCGGAGTTCGCCTGGACCCCGCTGCGGCAGGCGGCTTGAGACGCAATTCGCGTCCACCGCTCGCTGCACCTCTCCCGCTTGTTTGGGGGAGGTGGTCGGCGCGAAGCGCCGGGTGAGGGTCTCAACCGTAAAACGGAAGAGCCGGCCCATCGGGCCGGCTCTTCTCTTTGGGAAACCTTCGCCGTGGCTACTTCACCAGCGAGTACTTGCCGTTCTTCACCGTGAGCAGGATGCGCGAGCGGTCGTCGAGGCCGTAGCGGTCCTTTTCGGTGAAGTTGTAGACGCCCTGGCTTGCCGCCAATTCCTTCTCCGTCAGCAAGGCCTGACGAATCGCTTCGCGGAATTCCGGCGTACCGGGCTTGGCCGTCTTCAATGCCGCCGGAATGATACGCTTGAGGATCTCGAACGCATCGTAGGAATGGCCGGCGAACTGGCTGCGGCTGTTCGGACCATACTTGGCTTCATAGGCCGAGTTGAGTGCGAGTCCCGGCTTCTTGGTCAGCGCGGTGTCCGGTTGATCTTCCGGGTCCATCACCGGACCCGAGGCCATCAGCACGCCCTCGGCCGCTTTGCCGGCGATGCGGATGAAGTCCATGCTGGCCGCGCCATGGGTCTGGTAGATCAGGCCCTGATAGCCGCGCTCGCGCAGCTCGGTCTGCGGCAGCGCGGCCGCGGTGCCGGAGGCGCCGACCAGGATCGCGTCGGGATTGGCGGCGACGAGCTTCAGCACCTGACCGGTCACCGAGGTGTCGGGACGGGCGAAGCGCTCCTCGTCGACGATGGTGATGCCCATCGGCACGGCCTGGGCCTTGAGGTCGTTGAACCAGAGGTCGCCATAGGAGTCGGAATAGCCGATATAGCCGAGGGTCTTCACGCCCTTGGCCTTCATGTGGTCGTACAGCACCTTGCCCACGATCGGGATCGGCTGCGGCATCGCCACCGACCATTTCATGCGCTCCGGCGTAATCGGGAAAGGCGCGAGGCCGAAATGCGGAATGCCGGCCTCGTTGGCGACGTTGGAGACCGCGATGGTCGGCGGCGTCAGCGCCGAGCCCATGATGATGTCGGCCTTGGATTCGGTCACGAAGCGGCGGGCGTTGGTGGTCGCGGTGGTGGGATCGCCGCCATCATCGAGCACGATCACTTTCAGCGGCACGCCGCCGATCTCCTTCGGCACGAATTCCAGCGCGTTGCGTTCGGGAATGCCGAGCGCAGCGCCCGGGCCGGTCGTGGTGGTGGTGATGCCGATGGTGATCTCGCTGGTCTGAGCCAGCGCGGGCAGGGCCGGCAGCGCCAGCGCGGCCGCGGTGACGACAGCGGTCAGGTAAAAGCGTTTCATCTATTCCTCCCTTTACGTTCTTCTTTGAAAGCAGAAATCGGGGGGTAATTCAGCCCCCTCTTTTGGTGATGCGGCGATTAGCTCCGGGCTCTAACTCCCCGTGAATTTGGCTACCATTTCCGCGGGGAACGGTGCCGATTTCAGCTTGTCGAGGTTAACGGGATCGCGCCCGACCAGGACGCGGGTCTCGAATCCCTCGAGCGCCAGCGCGTCACCCTTGTAGACGTTGTGCTTCACCTCGAAGCTCGAGCGCTTGATGCTCTCGATTCTGGTCTCGATCGTGATCCAGTCGCCGTAGGTCGAGGGGATGTAAAACTTGGCCCGCGTGTCGACCATGGGAATCCCCACCAGGCCGTATTTGCGGACTAGATCCTGTTTGGAGAATCCAGCGACCTCGAACAGGGTCGACGTCGAATCGTCGAACATCGCGAAATAACGCGGGTAGTAGACGATATTGGCGGGGTCGCAATCGCCCCACTGGATCTGGACGTCGCGCCTGTTCACGAACATGCGACGCGCCTTATTTCGGCGCCATGCGCAGCGAGCCGTCGAGGCGCACCACTTCGCCGTTCAGATAGGCATTCTCGACCATGTGCAGCGCGAGCGCGGCGAACTCGTCGGCGTTGCCAAGCCGGCGAGGGAAGGGGATCGCGGCGGCGAGCGAATCCTGGGCTTCCTGCGGCAGGTTGGCGAGCAGGGGCGTGAGGAACAGGCCCGGCGCGATCGTCAACACGCGGACGCCGAATTGTGCGAGCTCGCGCGCGATCGGCAGCGTCATGCCGACGATGCCGCCCTTCGAGGCCGAATAGGCGGATTGGCCGATCTGGCCATCATAGGCGGCAACCGAGGCGGTGTTGATGATGACGCCGCGCTCGCCGGTTGCCTGCGGTTCGAGCTTGGACATTTCGGCGGCGGCAAGGCGCAGCATGTTGAAGGTGCCGATCAGATTGACCTTGATCACCTTGTCGAAATCAGCGAGCGCCATCGGACCGTCGCGGCCGACCACGCGTTTTGCAACGCCGATGCCGGCGCAATTGACCAGCACGCGGGCTGGGCCGTGGGCCTTGATCGCCTGCGCGATGGCGGCTTCAGCCGAGGCGGCATCGGAAACATCGCAGGTCACGGCCACACCCTTGATCTCGGCGGCAACCGTCTCCGCGAGCTTGGCATTGAGGTCGCACACCGCGACCTTGGCGCCCTGCGCCGCCAGTTTTCGCGCGGTCGCCGCGCCCAATCCCGATGCGCCGCCGGTGACGATGGCTGGCTGATCCTTCAACAACATGGCGTTCTCCTAGAGCGATGGTTTCTTACCCGACCGATATCACACGGTCGAATGGATTGGCAGCATAGAGCTCGTCGATCAATGCAGCGCGATGCTCGAGCACGGCGCGCTGGTTGATCGAGCCCTTGTCGGTGACCTCGCCCTTGTCGATCGAGAGCGGCGTGTCCATCAGGATCGCGCGCGTGATCCGTGTGGACGAGCCGGTCGCCGAAGACAGGAAACCGGTCAGGCGTTCGCGGAACGCCTCGCGCACGAGCCGGTCGCGCGCAGCGACGACGAGATCGTCGGCGGGCAGCGTCGGATTGATCAGCCGGCAACCGTCGAGGTCGAGCACCACGAGCGCAGAGATCTCGTCACGGTTGATGCCGGCGATGACGACATCGCGCACCAGCGGCGCGCAGGCCGCAACGAAGCGCGCGCGCAAGGGGCCGACGCTGACCCAGGTGCCGCTGGCGAGCTTGAAGTCTTCACTGACGCGCCCGTCGAAGTCGAAGCCGGCGTTGAGATCGTTGGGATCGGCGGGCTTGAGCGCGTCGCCCAGCTTGTAAAATCCTTCCTCGTCGAACGACTTCGCGCTGATGTCGGGCTGGCGCCAGTAGCCGGGCATCACGTTCGGCCCCTTGGCGCGGACCTCGAGCTTGCCGTTGTTCGGCACCAGTTTTGCGTCATTGCCTGACACCGGGAGCCCGACATGGCCGGAGCGGCTGGTGCGCGGATTGACGGACATGAAGAACGGCGCGGTCTCGGTGGCACCTAAGCCGGTCAGCATCGGCACGCGATAGCCCTTCTCCTTCACCGCGAGCTCGTCGAGGCTGTTCCAGACGAAGGGCGACAGCGCCGCGCCCGAGAAGAACATCGCATGCAGCCGGTCGAAAAACTTTGCGCGCAGGCCCTGGTCGTCGCGCAAATACGGCAGCAGCGATTCGTAGCCTTTGGGTACGTTGAAATAGACCGTCGGCGAAATCTCCTGGAGATTGCGCACCGTTTCCTCGATGCCGCCGGGCACCGGCTTGCCGGCGTCCAGATACATCGAGCCGCCGTTGTAGAGCGTCAGCCCGATATTGTGGTTGCCGCCAAAAGTGTGATTCCAGGGCAGCCAGTCGACGATGACGGGCGGCTCGTCCTTGAGGAAGGCGAGCGTCTCGCGCAGCATCACCTGGTTGGCGCAGATCATGCGCTGGGTGTTGATGACGGCCTTGGGATTGCCGGTCGAGCCCGATGTCAGCAGGAACTTTGCGATCGTGTCGGGGCCGATCCTGCCGTGGACGCCGTCGAGATCGCTGCGGATCGGCGTCGCCATGAGGTCGGCGAGGAGGGTGACGTCGCGGCCCGGCACCTTGCCATAGGACGCGGCGATCTCGGTGCCGAGCGAGACATTGGCGGCGAGCGCACCGGCGAACTTGTCGGCATCCTCCGCGAAGACAAGGCCGGGCGTCAGCAGCTTCATCAGGTAGGACAGCTTGCCGTAGTCCTTTGACACCAGCGAGTAGGCCGGCGACACCGGGCAGAACGGAATGCCGGCATAGAACGCGCCGAAGGCGAGCAGTGCGTGATCGATCGAATTGCCGGAGAGAATGACGACTGGCCGCTCCGCCGACAGGCCGCGCGCGATCAGGCTTGATGCGATGTGCCGGCTCGCCGTGAGCAGCTCGGCATAGGTGATCTTGCGCCATCCGCGGCCGCCTTCGCGCTCGGCCATGAAGACGCGGTCGGGCGTCGTGTTCGCCCAATGATGCAGGCGGTCGGTGATGCGAAGGGGATAGTCGCCGAGCGGCTGCTTTGGCCTGAGATAGATCGTGCCGTCGTCGCGGCGTTCGATATCGACGAGGGGATCGCCGAACGAGATGGGCCGCAGCGGGAAAGTGCTCGCGCCGCGCTCCATGCTGGAAGAGGACGGCTGCGCGCTCATGACTTCGGCTTCACTTTTGCGGTCTTGTGTTCGAGGAACTCGCGGATCCTGCGCTTGGCCTCCTTGTCGCTCTGCGCGACGGTCGCCATCAGGGATTCCATGAGCAGGCCGGTCTGCGGATTGGCCTCCGCGATCATCGGCAGTGCCTGGAGCACGGCAAAATTCGTCAGCGGCGCGTTGGAGGCCACCTTGGTCGCAAGCTCCAACGCCTTGCCGAGTCCGTTACCGGCATCCGTCAGATATTGCGCAAAGCCGTAGGAGGCGCCTTCGGTCGCGCTATAGACCCGGCCGGTCAGCATCATGTCCATCATCCTGGCGACGCCGATCAGCCGCGGCAGGCGCACCGAGCCGCCACCACCGACGAAGATGCCGCGCTGCCCCTCCGGCAGCGCGAAATAGGTCGAGGGCTCGGCGACGCGGATATGCGCGGCGCAGGCGAGCTCCAGCCCGCCGCCGATCACGGCGCCGCTGAGCGCGGCGATCACGGGCACGCGGCTATACTGGATGCGGTCGAACACCCGGTGCCACATCTGGGAATGGAGCAGGCCGCCGGTCGCGTCGTGCTCGGTCAGCTCGGACAGGTCGAGACCGCTGGAGAAATGGTCACCGATGCCGTGAATGACGACCGCGCCGATATCGTCGGGCAGGGACGCAAAACACTCGCCGATTTCCAGGATGATGCCGTCATTGAGCGCATTGCGCTTGGCCGGCCGGTTCAGACCCACGGTCAGAATCCGGTCCGCCCGCTCGATCCTCAACAGCCCGGAGGCGCCCGCCTTCGCGGTCTCGGCGTTTCCCTGTGTCATTTGCGTCCTTGTCAGAATAGTTATGTTGTATAACGAATTTTGGGGGAGTCAAGGCGGGGGCGGTCCAGGCGCGCCAGAATGCTGCTCCAAAACGCGACGTCGTCCCGGCGAAGGCCGAAACCCATACCCCCCAGGGAGCACTTTGGCGAAGACCCCTTGCCCGGTACTCCGGCCGTCTACAATCGATGGACCACGCGGTAGGGGTCCGGGCCTTCGCCAGGAGGACGGCGGGGTGTGTTTTACATCACCTGGTGCACATCGATCACCACGCGGTCGGCATGGCGCGCGGCTGACGCCACGAAGATATGTTCCATCAGCCAGCGATAGGTCTCGTGCCCGGTCTCGAATCTCGGCACGGTGCGGAAATAGATCAGCTTCGGATCGACCGGCTCGCCGCGCTTGAGCTTTTGCAGCAGCTCCACCGGGCCGAAGCGCATGCCCTTGTTCTCGACATAAACGGTCGCGCCGTCGTCGGTCTGGAAGGCGTATCTGGCTTCGAGGTCGATCAGCTCGTTGGGACGGATGGTCTGGAAGTCGGCGCCGAAGGGGAGCACACGACCGGCGATCGCGCCCGTCACCTCGCCGCCGATGATCGGAATGATGCGTCGCACGCCGATCCCGGTCTCGCCGGCGCTGACGACGTCGCCGATTTTTGCTGTGATGGTGAAGACGTACTTTGTCTCGAGCGTCGGATTGGTCATCGCGTCACCTCGTCAATGCGCCATCATCCGCGTCGGCAGCCAGGTTGCCAGCAGCGGGAAGGCGATCAGGATCACGAGGCGCACCAAATCCGTCGCCACGAACGGGATCACGCCCTTGAAGATGGTGGAGAAGGAGACGTCCTTCACCACGCTCTTAATGACGAAGACGTTCATGCCGACCGGCGGATGGATCAGGCCAAGCTCGACGGTCATGACGATGATGACCCCGAACCAGATCGGGTCGAAGCCAAGATGCATGATCACGGGGAAGATGATCGGCACGGTGAGGATGATCATCGCCATGGCGTCCATCAGGCAGCCGAGCACCAGATACATCACCATGATCAGCGCCAGCACGCCGTAGGGACCGAGGCCGAGCCCGGTGAGGAATTCCGTGACCTTCTGCGGCGTCTGCGTCACCGTCAGGAAGTAGCCGAAGATCAGCGCGCCGATCAGCACCGTGAACACCGCGGCCGCGGTGCGCGTCGCCTGCAGCAGTGAGGCCAGCACCTTCTCGCGGTCGAGCCGGCCGGTCAGCACGCCGATGATGAAGGCGCCGGTGGCGCCGACGCCGCCGGCTTCCGTCGGGGTGAAGCGCGGCAGGAACGGCAGGCCGTACAGGCCGCCGATGACGAACACGAACAGCAGCACCGGCGCCCAGATGTCCTTCAATCCGGCAAAGCGTTCACGCCACGGCAGCACCTTGCCCTTGGGCAGGAAGTCAGGCCTGACATAGCCGATCAGGCCGATCGTGATCATGTACATGGTCATCGCGAGCAGACCCGGGATGATGCCGGCGATGAAGAGCTTGCCGATGTCCTGCTCGGTGATGATGCCGTAGACCGCGAGCACGGTGGAGGGCGGCAACATCGCACCTAACGTCCCGCCGGCCGCGATCACGCCGGTGGCAAAGGACTGTGGATAGCCGAAGCGGCGCATCTCCGGATAGGCGACGGCGGAGAAGGTCGCGGCGGTTGCGACCGAGGAGCCGCAGATCGCGGCAAAGCCGCCGCAGGCACCGACTGTGGCGATGCCGAGCCCGCCGCGCAGATGCCCGACGAAGCCATTGGCGGCGCGGAATAGCTCGCGGCTCATGCCGGAATTGCTGACGAAGGAACCCATCAGCAGGAACATCGGAATGACGCCGAAGGTGTAGTCGGTGACCGTGCGCATCGAAGTCTGGCCAACCAGCTTTAGCGCGGGCGTCGCGCCGACCAGATAGGAGAAGCCGGAGACGCCGACGAGGCCCATGGCCATGCCGACGGGCACGCGCAGCAGCATCAGGACAAACAGGGAAACGAAGCCGATTACGGCGACGGCATCGGTGCTCATGATCACTCCGTCGCCTTGATTTTGGGATCGTGCATCTCTTCGGGATGGAAGATCAGCCGGTAGGTGCGAATCGCGATCAGCAGCACGGCGGAGACGTCGCCGATCCATGCGATCGCGAAGAATGGCCAGGTCGGCATGTGCATGTCGAAAGTCTGGACGTTGTCGTTGTAGGTGCCGCGCACCTTGTCGAACAGCGTCCAGGTCTGCACCGTGACGACGAACAGCAGCACCAGCGTTGCGAACACGTCGATCCAGCGCTGATAACGCGGCCCGACATTGCCCCAGACCAGGTCGACCGTGATGTGGGTGCCGCGATAGGAGGTCGCCGCGATGCCCCAGAAGATCAGGATGCCGAGCAGCATGCGGCCGATATCAAAACTGTCGGGAATCGAATAGTTTAGCGTGTTGCGCAGCAGCACCGACAGGAAGATGTCGAGTGCGACGAGGCCGACAAAGCCGGCCGCGATCCATTCGATCGAGTCGATAAAGCGATCCATCCAGGCGCGCTTCATGGGGAAAGAGTCCTTCCGACGAGTTCGAGATGTGCCCGTAATGGAGCTGCGCTCCCTCCCCCGCTTGCGGGGGAGGCATAGGCGGCCTTCGGCCGCCGTTCTTGAAGACAACGCCGATGCGGAGCATCGGCTACGGGAGAGGGTGCTTCCACAATTGAGGACCCCAAGAGGAGAGAGCCCTCACCCGCGCTAGGCGCCGACCTCTCCCGCAAGCGGGAGAGGTGCAGCGAGTGCGCCGCCACAGCGCATCACTCGGCCAGCGCGTTATACTTCTTCAGCGAGGCCTTCAGATCCGCAAGGGCTGCATCCGGATCGGCACCGGCCTTCTTGGCGCCGTCGCTCCAGGTCTTCACCAGCGGCTCGGCGGCCTTCTTCCAGGCCGCGGTCTGCTCGCCCGTGAGCTTGTAGACCTCATGGCTCGATTCCGCCTTTACCTTGTCGATGCCGGCGTCCTCGAACTTGCCCCAGTGCTCGCCGACCGCGCCTGCCATTTCGACCGTGCAATTCTTGTCGATCGCGGCCTTCTGCTTGTCGGACATGGCATTGTACTTGTCCTTATTGATCACGAACACGAAGGTCGTGGTGTAGAGCGGCGCCTCCATGTCGTATTTGGTCACCTTGTCGATGCCGAACAGCACCAGGGAGCCCCAGGGGAAGGTGACACCGTCAGCGACGCCGCGCTCGATGATGTCGCGCACTTCGGGCGCGGAGGACTGCACATTGGTGCCGCCGAGCGAGGTGACGAAATTCGCCATGGTGGCGTGGGCTGGACGGATCTTCAGGCCCTTCACGTCATCGGGAACCACGATCTTCTTGGTGCGCGAGTGGAAGGAGGAGGGCGAGTGGACGAAGGCGAGACAATACTTGACGTCCTTCATCTCTTTCTCGGCATATTTGCGGTACCAGGCATCCAGCCCCATCGAGCCGCCCTTGGCGTCCGAGATCAGGAACGGCAGCTCGCCGGCGCCGATAATTGGGAAGCGGCCGGGCTGGTACCCCGGATTGACATAGGTGACGTCAGCGATGCCATCGCGCGCCATGTCGTAATGGTCGAAGGCTTTGCCGAGTTGCTGGGCCGGAAACACCTTGCCCTTGATAGTGCCGCCGGAGTCCTTCTCGACCGCGGCCGCCCAGTCTTCCAGCGATTTCTGTAGGGGATGCGAGGCCGGCACCCAGTGCGAGATCTTCAAATCGAAGGTCTTGTCCTGCGCGAGCGCAGGCGTCACGCTTGCTGCCAGCAGCAACGCCAGACAGGCTTTCCTCATCACGCGTCTCTCCCTGTTTTCGACGGCGGGCTTCGACGGCCCCGGTCTCATTAATTAACATGTTATCTAATTGGCCGGCGTGTTCAAGCCGGAACTGACGCATGCCTGGCCGCGCCGCCATCTACGTCAGCCATGTTTGCATGGATTTGTCGCGCTGCGACGACGACCGCTCCCCTTTTGCTCAACGATTATATGATATAATTATCGTCAGCCGGCCGCCGCGACAAGCAGGCCGCGACGAAAGCCTACAGCATCGGAAGGAGCAAGTATTGCGGACAAAAGTCGCAATCATCGGGGCAGGACCGGCCGGATTGTTGCTTGGGCAACTGCTGCACACATATGGCATCGACAATGTCATTCTGGAACGGCAGAGCCCAGACTATGTGCTCGGCCGCATCCGCGCCGGCCTGCTGGAGGAGGGGACCGTTGCGCTGCTCAACCAGATCGGCGCCGGATCGCGGGCACATGCCGAAGGCCTGGTGCATGAGGGCATCGAGCTCGCCTTCTCCGGCCGCCGTCACCGCATCGACATGAAGGCCGCGACTGGCAAGACCGTGATGATCTACGGCCAGACCGAGGTCACGCTCGACCTGATGAATGCGCGCAAGGCTGCAGGTCTCATTTCGGTGTACGAGGCCAGGGACGTGCAGCCGCATGATTTCGACGGTGCTCACCCGCGCGTCACCTATGTCAAGGACGGCATCACCCACACGATCGAGTGCGATTTTATCGCCGGCTGCGACGGCTTTCACGGCGTCAGCCGCGCCAGTGTCCCGGCCACGGCGCTCGAGGAATTCGAGCGGGTCTATCCGTTCGGCTGGCTCGGCATTCTGTCCGAAACGCCCCCTGTCAGCCACGAGCTGATCTATTCCAATCACGCGCGCGGCTTTGCGCTGTGCACCATGCGCTCGACCAAGCGCAGCCGCTATTATGTGCAGTGCTCGCTCGAGGACCATGTCGACCAATGGCCGGACGAGCGGTTCTGGGACGAATTGAAGCGCCGGCTCGACCAGGAGGCGGCCGACAGCCTCGTCACCGGTCCTTCGATCGAGAAGAGCATCGCGCCCCTGCGCAGCTTCGTCGCCGAGCCGATGCGCTTTGGCCGGATGTTTTTGTGCGGCGATGCCGCGCACATCGTGCCGCCGACCGGGGCCAAGGGGCTGAACCTCGCCGCGAGCGACGCGCATTACCTGTCGAGCGCGCTGCGCGAATTCTATGACGAGAAATCCTGCGCCGGGATCGACGCCTATTCCGCCAAGGCGCTGGCGCGGGTCTGGAAGGCCGTGCGCTTCTCCTGGTGGATGACCTCGATGCTGCACAAATTCCCCGACACTGGCACCATCGGCGCTCGAATCCAGCTCGCCGAGCTCGATTACGTCACGCACTCGCAGGCCGCGATGACGTCGCTGTCGGAGAATTATGTGGGGCTGCCGTTCTAGGACGGTGCGTCCACATCGTCATTGCGCGCCAACGGGTCCGCGCGAAGCGCGGCCCGATGACAGGCTCCGCGAAGCAAGCCAGAAATTTTCTTCGCGGAGACAGTCTGGGGTGCTTCGTCGCAAGGGCTCCTCGCAGTGAGGGCGGGATCGTTTCAAACGCCCGCGCAAATCCCGTTTAAAACTTTGTAGGTGATGCGTTCGTCACGTCCATCGCGTTCAATGCCAACGATCAGCAACGCGAGACAGCCATGACCGCAACCGATATCCCTGCTGGCTTCGAGCCGCTCTTTCGCAAGAGCCCTCTCACCGAGCCCTGGGAGCCGCTCTACGCGAAGAAGACCGACAAGTCCGTCATCATCGGCCTGCGGCTGGCGAAGCCGCACACCAACGGCCGCGGCCTGATCCATGGCGGCCTCATCACCGCGCTCGCTGACAATGCCATGGGCTACAGCTGCGCGCAGGCGACGGGCTGGACCACGTCGTTCGTGACGGTCTCGCTCTCGGTCGATTTCGTCGGCTCCGCCGAGATCGGCCAATGGTGTTCGATCGAGAGCGACGTGATCAAGACCGGCAAGACGATCTGCTTCGCACAGTGCCTGATCAAGTCCGACGACACCGTGATCGCACGGGCGAGCGGGACGTTCCGCGTGGTGCCGAAGAGGGATGACCGTCATTCCGGGGCTCGCGAAGCGAGAACCCGGAATCTCGAGATTCCGGGTTCGGTCCCGCGGACCGCCCCGGAATGACAGTCATCATCCGAATCTCCAGTCCGTCGTCTCCACCACGAGATCGATGAAGGCGCGCACCTTGGCCGAGAGCAGGCGCGAGGTCGGATAGACGATGTGAATCGGCAGTGCCGGCTGCTCATACTTCGCCAGCACGATTTTGAGCCGCCCGCGCTTCAGTCCTTCGGCGGCCTGATAGGCCAGCACCCGCGTCACGCCGCCGCCGCCCTCGGCATATTGCAGCGCCGCGTCGGCGCTGTTGCTGATAAAGCGGGGGGCCGCGGTCACCTCGATGTCTCGGCCGTCGCGCAGGAAGCGCCATGCGGACCAAGGGCCGAACTGGATGGTCTGGTGCGAGACGAGGGCCTCCGGCGTCCTGGGTTCGCCGTGACGTTTGAGATAGCCGGGTGCGGCCACCACGATCCGCCGCATCTCGCCGACCTGGCGCGCGACGAGTGAAGAGTCTGCGAGATGGCCGATGCGGACGGCGGCATCGATGGCGTCTTCCACGAGATTGACGAGGTTGTCGGACAGCCGCAATTCGGCTGTGACTTCGGGATAGCGCTTGAGGTAGGCGGTCATGACCGGTCCGACATGGAGCCGGCCAAAGCCGACCGGCGCCGACACCACGAGACGTCCGCTCGGCCGGTTGCGCTCTTGCCGCGCCGAGCCGTCGGCCTCCTCGACGTCGGCGAGGATGCGGCGGGCGCGCTCGAGATAGCGGGTGCCGACGTCGGTCAGCGTCACCTGTCGCGTGGTCCGCTGCAACAGTCGCGCACCGAGATGTTCCTCCAGCGCCGCGATCAGCCGGGTCACCGCTGATGGCGATAGGCGCAGCTTGCGCGCCGCCGGCGCGAAGCCGCGCAAATCGGCGACGGTGACTAAGACGTGCATGGCTTCCAGGCGATCCATGGCATTATTGCATATATTGCAACGGTGAAGTGTCAAGCGACCAGATTGTTCTGGCGGCTGGCAAGGCCATCTTAGCTGGCGAAAGACGGAAGAATGCGCCGGATTTCAGGAGACGTTCCGATGACGACAGCAGCCCACACCTATGCCAGCGACGTCGCCTTCTCGCCGGCGGTGAAGGCGATCCAGGCGCGCAAGGGCTCGCGAGCGGCCTATGCCCGCGCCGAGCAGCGCGGCTGGCGCACCGAGGTCGACGACAACCTCGCGGCGTTCCTCACTGAGGCCAACAGCTTTTACTTCGCCACTGCCTCGGCGGACGGCCAGCCCTATATCCAGCACCGCGGCGGCCCGAAGGGATTTCTCAAGGTGCTCGACAAGCAGACGCTCGCCTTCACCGACTATGCCGGCAACCAGCAGTTCATCACCCAGGGTAATCTCTCGGAGAATCCCAAGGCCTACATCTTCGTGATGGACTACGCCCATCGCCGCCGGGTGAAGATCTGGGGTGAGGCGCGCGTCGTCGAGGACGACGAGGCGCTGATCGCGTCGCTGATGCCGAAGGGCTATCGCGCGCGGCCGGAGCAGGTGATCCTGTTCAAGATCGCGGCGTGGGACACCAACTGCCCGCAGCACATCCCGCAGAAGTTCGATGCGGCGGATGTGGCCGCTGCGCTGGCGGCGAGGGATGCCAAGATCGCGGAGCTGGAAGCGGAGGTGGCGGCGCTGAAAGAGAAGGCGGCGGGCCGTTAGGCACGGATTTCGCAGCACCCTCCGCTGTCATGCCCGCGAAGGCGGGGCATCCAGTACGCCGCGGCCCCTCGGTTCAATCACAACCGTCTCGGCATACCGGATCGCCCGCTTTCGCGGGCGATGACAGCAAGTATGCCGAAGCCCTTCGAATCTAGATCGCACTCTCGCCTTCGTGCTGGAAGCCGAGATAGCTGGCTGCGACGCGCTCGTTTGCCGCGATCTCGCTGGCCTTGCCGCTGAGCGCGAACTCGCCGAGCTCCATCACATAAGCCTGGTCCGCGATCTTCAGCGCGGCCTGCGCGTTCTGCTCGACCAGTAGGACGGAGACGCCGCTGGCGCGGAGCTCGGTGACGATGCGGAAAATGTCGGCGACGATGATCGGGGCGAGGCCGAGGCTCGGCTCGTCCAGCATCAGGAGCTTCGGCTCGCCCATCAGCGCACGGCCCATCGCGAGCATCTGCTGCTCGCCGCCGGAGAGTGTGCCGGCGAGCTGCTTGCGCCGCTCCTTCAACCGCGGAAACAGCGCGTAGACCCGCTCCATCGAGGCTTTCGCCCTGCTTCGCTCGATGCGGAAGGCGCCCAGCTCGAGATTGTCCTCGACATTCATGGTCACGAACAATTCGCGGTGCTCGGGAACGAGGCCGAGGCCCATCGCGACGCGGTCCTCGATATCGAGCTGCGCCAGATCCTGGCCCGCAAAGGCGACGCGGCCCTTGAGCGGCAAAATGCCCATGATGGCCGAGAGCAGCGTGGTCTTGCCGGCACCGTTGGCGCCGACGATGGTGACGATCTGGTTGGCCCCGACCTCGAGCGAGACCGAGCGCACGGCCTCGACCTTGCCATAGGCGACATGTGCGTCGGTGACGGACAACAGCGCGCTCATGCCGCCACTCCGAGATAGGCCTTGATCACTTCGGGATCGCTCTTGATCGTCGCGGGTGTTCCCTCTGCGATCTTGGTGCCGAAATCAAGCACCACGATGCGGTCGGCGAGGTTCATCACGAAACCCATGTCGTGCTCGACCAGCAGCACGCTCATGCCGCCGTCGCGCAAATCGCGCAGCAGCGTCGCGAGCCGTTGCTTCTCCATATGGCGCAGGCCGGCGGCGGGCTCGTCGAGCAGCAGCAGCATCGGATCGACGCAGAGCGCGCGGGCGATCTCGACGATGCGCTGCTGTCCGAGCGACAGCGAGCCTGCAAGCTGGTGCATCTGCTCGGCAAGTCCGACACGCTCGATCTGGCGGGCGGCCTCGGCAAGCAGCTTGGCCTCGTCGGCACGGTCGAGCCGCAGCATCGAGGCGATCGGCCCCGAATGGCCCCGCAGATGCGCGCCGATCGCGACGTTCTCCAGCACCGTCATGTCGGGGATGAGCTTGACGTGCTGGAAGGTGCGGGAGATGCCGAGCTTGACGATCTCCTGCGGCGGCGCCTTGTCGACCTTGTTGCCGAGCACCGAGATCGAGCCCGAGGTCGCCGACAGTACGCCGGTGATCAGGTTGAACGTCGTGCTCTTGCCGGCGCCGTTCGGGCCGATCAGCGCGACAATCTCGCGGGCCTGGACGTCGAAGGAGACGTTGTTGACGGCGACCACGCCGCCGAACTGCTTTCGCGCTTTTTCGACCTGGAGCAGAATGCCGGATGGGCCTGCAGCGCGAGCGCGTGATTCGAGCTTCAACGAGGTATCGGGCTTCCTGCCGGTGGTGCGCTCGGGCAGGAACGACATCAGCCAGGGCCAGAGGCCGCCGGGCGCGAGCTGCAGCAGCGCCACCAGCATGATGCCGAACACGATGGTCTCGACCTGGCCGGAGCCGGGCAGGATCAGCGGCAGATAGCTTTGCAGCACCTCCTTCAGCACCACGACGATGGCCGCGCCGAGCACGCCGCCCCAGACATAGCCGGCGCCGCCGACGACCGCGATGAAGAGATATTCGATGCCGGCCTGGGCGCCGAACGGCGTCGGGTTCACCGCGCGCTGAAGATGCGCGTAGAGCCAGCCGGAGAGGCCGGCCAGCACCGCGGCATGGATGAACACCAGCAGCTTGGCGCGCGGCGTGTGCACGCCGAAGGCTTCCGCCGCGACATGGCCGCGCCGGAGCGCGCGGATGGCGCGGCCGGTGCGTGAGTCCAAGAGGTTCACCGTCAGCAGGGCCGAGACGATGACGGCGACCCAGATTGCGTAATAGATCGACCCGGGAGAGAGCATTTTGAACGCGCCGATCGACAGCGGCGGGATCGCCGAGATGCCGTCGTTGCGGCCGAGAAACTCCAGCTTGCTGAAGAGGTAGAACAGGCCGAGGCCCCAGGCGAGCGTGCCGAGCGGCAGGTAATGGCCGGAGAGGCGGACGGTGATCAGCCCGAGCAGCACCGCGAGCGATCCGCTGACCACGAGCGACAACGGCAGCGTCAGCCAGGGCGACAGGCCGTAGCTTGTCGACAGCACCGCGGTGGTGTAGGCGCCGAAGCCGACGAACGCCGCTTGCCCGAACGAGGTCAGGCCGCCGACGCCGGTCAGCAGCACGAGGCCCATCGCGACGAGGGCGGCAAGGCCGATATTGTCGAGCAGCACGATCCAGAACGGCGGCATGCCGGGCACAAACGGGATCGCCGCCATGACAAGCGCGAAGATGAGGATGGGAAGCCGGCTCTGCATCGCGCGTCAGTCCTTCTCTTCCTCGACCGCGGGCGCGGCGAGCGAGCGCAGCAGCAGCACCGGGATCAAGAGCATGAAAACGATCACCTCCTTGTAGTTGGAAGCATAGAAGGACGAGAACGCCTCGACGATGCCGACGACCAGCGCCGCGACGGCGGTCAAGGGATAGCTGACGAGGCCGCCGATGATCGCGGCGACGAAGCCCTTCAGGCCAATCAGGAAGCCGGAATCGTAGTAGAGCGTCGTGATCGGCACGATCAGGATGCCCGACAGCGCGCCGATGACGGACGCCAGCAGGAAGGCGATCTGCCCTGACAGCGTGGTGCGGATGCCGGCGAGCCGTGCCCCTAACCGGTTGACGGCGGTGGCGCGCAGCGCCTTGCCGTAGAGTGTCAGCCCGAAGAACAGCCAGAGACCGATGATGAAGGCAATGGTGATGGCGTAGACGGTGATGCTCTGGCCGGTGAAGCGCAGCGCGCCCGCGGTGAAGGCGCCGGACAGCACGGCCGGTCCGCGCTGGCCTTCGGCGCCGAAGAACAAAAGGCCCAGCCCCTGGAGCGCGAGGTGCACGCCCACCGATGCGATCAGCAGCACCAGCACGGAGGTGTGCGCCAGCGGCTGGAAGGCGATCCGGTAGAGATACAGGCCGATCATCGCCACGATCACCAGCGATAGCGCGATGCAGATTGCCACCGGGGGCTTCTGGGCGGCGAAGTAAACGGTCAGCGCCAGCACGATCGCCGGCAGCACGATGTTGGCAACGATGCTGCGCAGGATCAGCCGCCCGTGCAGCGCCTTGCGCGCCACGAACAGATCGAAGACGAAGGCGCCGATGCCCAGCGCCAGCGCGAGTTTTGCCGTGCCCGGCATCTGGCCCGCCGCCAGCGAGGCATAGGTCAGCGCGCCATAGGTGACGAATTCGCCCTGGGGAATGAGGATGACGCGGGTGACGGCGAACACCAGCACCAGCGCCAGGCCGAGCAGCGCATAGATCGCGCCATTAGTGATGCCGTCCTGCACCAGGAACAGCATGATGGTGGTATTCAAGACCGGACGCTCCCCCTAAAGATGACGGACCGGTCCCCCCATTGTGGTGGACGGTCCGCTCACAGCCATTGAAAAACGCTGGCGATATTTGATATGATCCATAACAATTATCAAATATAATCTCAAGCGTGGCGCGGGCGATCGGGCCGAATTTAGCGGGATTACGAGCAAGAGGCGATGACCGTTTCCAAAACTGCTGAAAAGTCCTCCGAAAAGCCGGCCGACACGGCCAAGGGCCGCAAGGACGCCGCCGAGGCTCAGCCCGAGGCGCTTCAGCTCGGCGAGCTCTCGGAGCAGCTCGGCTACGTCTTGAAGCGGGCCCAGCTCAAGGTGTTCGAGAATTTTTTGCGTTGCATGGCCACGCTCCAGCTCACGCCGGCGCAATTCTCGGTGCTGCTGCTGGTCGAGAAGAATCCGGGCCGTAACCAGACCGAGATCGCCTCCACCCTCGGCATTCTCCGGCCGAACTTCGTGGCCATGCTCGACAATCTCGAAAGCCGCGACCTTTGCGCGCGGATCCGCTCCACCAATGACCGCCGCTCGCACATCCTGGTCCTGACCGACAAGGGCAAGGCCGTGCTGACCCGCGCCAAGAAGCTCGTCGCCACCAAGCACGAGGCGAGGCTCAACGACCTGCTCGGGCAGGCCAACCGCGAAACCCTGCTCGCGATGCTCGCGAAAATCGCCAACGAGTTTTGAGGTGCGGCGGGACCGCGTAACCGGGCCGTCTCGTGGCAAGCCCAAGCCACATTCTCCGCTGTCATGGCCCGGCTTGCCGTCTTCGCTAACGCTTCGCCGGCCCAACACTGAAGAGCCCGGCGAAGCTATAGCGTAGCCGGGACCGGGCGATCCAGTATTCCAGAGCCGGCGCGGCTAAATCGAGAGGCCGCGGCGTACTGGATTCGCCGAATTCG
Source organism: Bradyrhizobium sp. 147 (assembly GCF_023073935.1). NCBI lineage: Bacteria > Pseudomonadati > Pseudomonadota > Alphaproteobacteria > Hyphomicrobiales > Nitrobacteraceae > Bradyrhizobium > Bradyrhizobium sp. 147. Next base: position 240,126 of record NZ_JADPKL010000089.1, read on the forward strand.
AGGCCCGGTGGCGGGGAATGACAGCGCAGTGTGGAGAGCGACCTCAATCCACCAGGATCACACGGATATCGTTCACATTGGTCAGCGTCGGGCCGGGCTGTAGCAGATCGCCGGTCGCCTCGAAGAACGTGGTCGCGTCGTTGTTGTCGAGATAGACCTCTGGCTTAAGCCCCAGCGCCTTCATCTTGGCGAACGTGGCCGCGTCGATCAGCGCGCCGGCGGGGTCGGTGGGATGGCCGGCGCCGCCATCGGCGCCATCGGTGTCGCCGGCCAGCGCCGAGATGCCAGCCGTGTCCTTCAAGAGGCCCGCGAGCGCCAGCGCGTATTCCTGGTTCGGTCCGCCGCGCCCCTGGCCGCGCACGGTCACCGTAAGCTCACCGCCGGAGAGGATCGCGACGCGCCTGCCTTGCGCGCGCGCTTGCAGCGCGAGCTTGGCATGATCGGCAGCGACCTCGCGGGCCTCGCCTTCGAGATCGGCGCCGAGGTCGATGGTCTCGTAACCGGACTCGCGCGCCAGCTTCACCGCCGCGTCGAGCGACTGCTTGGGCCGCGCGATCAGCTCGAAATGCGCGCGCGCGAAGGGGGCGTCACCGGGCTTGCAGCTTTCATTGGCGGGATCATCCAGCGCGCGGCGAACGGCGTCGTCGATGTCGAGCTTGTATTTCGCCACGATCGCACGTGCATCTGAAAGCGTGGTCGGATCCGGCACGGTCGGGCCGGAGGCGATCGCGGAAGGGTCGTCGTGCGGCACGTCGGAGATCGCCAGCGTGACGATCTCGGCGGCATTTTTGCCGGCGCGCGCCAGCCGGCCGCCCTTGATCCGCGACAGATGTTTCCTGACCGTGTTCATCTCGCCGATCGGCGCGCCCGAGCGCAGCAGCGCCTTGTTGACCGCCTGCTTCTGCGCGAAGCTGATGCCGTCCACCGGCGCGATCCAGTTCGCCGAGCCGCCGCCGGTGAGCAGCACCAGAAGCAGATCGTCCGGCCTGGCCTCGCCCGCGAGCGCGAGCGTGTCGGCCGCACCTTTGAGGCCAGCCTCGTCAGGCACGGGATGGCCGGCCTCGACCACGCGGATGCGGCGCGTCGGCACGCCATAGCCATGGCGCGTGGTGGCGATGCCGACGAGGCGCTCCGGCGCGAGCTTCAAGGTGTCGAGATAGTGCCGCTCCGCGGCCGCGGCCATAGCGCCTGCGCCCTTGCCGGCGGCGAGGCAGATCACCCGTCCTTTGGGCGCGGGCCGCAGGTGCGGCGCCAGCACGACGTTGGGGTGGGCGGCGGCAACGGCAGCGTCGTAGAGTGCGCGGAGCAGGGGACGGCGGTCGGTCATGACGAAGGCCTTGGGCAGGGTCTCGGGCGAAGCGATGGCGGCGATACCGCCGCTCCCCTGCCTACCGCATCGGGCGCCAAAGCGTAAGCGCCCTCTGCCATCATTGGATTATGCAATCGCGTGATCATAATCGGCGCGCAAGCAAAAACCCCTGCGCGAGCCGCGCAGGGGGTGTTCTCGTCATCTGTTTCAGAGGGCTAGCCGCCGGCTTCAGCGTTGATCACGTCGCCGAACAGCTCCCAGCGCTCGCCTTTGAAGCGCTGCAGCTGCAGCGAACTGATCGGCGCGAAATCGGTCGGCGAGGTGTTGATCTTGATGCCGGGCAGCAGCACCTCGGTGCGGAAGTCCTTCAGGGTGGCCGCCTGTTTCATGACATTCGCGCGCGTCAGGTCGTCGCCGCAGTTCTTCAGGACCTGGACCAGCGTCTGCGCAACGCCGTAGCCGACGATGGTGCCGCCGTCGGTCTTGTCGCCTTCGGGGAAGTATTTCGTCATGAAATCAAGAAATGCTTTCATGCCGGCGTCGTTGGCCCATTGCGTGTCGGTGGTGTCCTTCAGATAGGCCGCCGAGATAATACCCTGCGCGTTTTCGAAGCCTGCCGGCTTGATCACGCTTCCGACCGAGGCCGAGACGTTGTTGAGGAAGTGGGTCGGTTTCCAGCCGATCTCGGCGTTCTTCTTGATGGCCTGCGCCGCAAATTTCGGCGTGGTGATGTTGACGAAGACATCGGCGCCCGTCGCCTTCAGCTTGACGATGTGATTGTCAATGGTCGGTTCCGACGTCTCGTAGCTTTCCTCGGCTACGATCATGTTCGCGGCCTTCGAACCAAGCCCGTCCTTCAGGCCCTTGAGATAGTCCTTGCCGTAATCGTCGTTCTGAAACAGAACGGCAATCTTCGCGTTCGGCATCTCCTTCAGGATGTACTTCGCGTAGATCTGCGTCTCGCTTTGGTAATTGGGCTGCCAGCCCATCGTCCAGGGGAAGTTCTGCGGATCGTTCCACTTGGTGGCGCCGGTGGCGACGAACAGCTGCGGCACCTTTTTCGAGTTCATGTATTTCTGGATCGCCGAGTTCGGCGGCGTGCCGAGCGAGTTGAAGATGAGCAACACCTCGTCGCTCTCGACCAGCTTGCGTGCCTGCTCCACCGTCTTTGGCGGCGAATAGGCGTCGTCATAGCTGATGAAATTGATCTTGCGGCCGTTGATGCCGCCCTCGTCATTGATCTTCTTGAAATAGGCGGCTTCGGTCCGCCCGATGATGCCATAGGCGGAGGCCGGTCCGCTGTAGGGCATGATGTTGCCGATCTTGATCTCGGTGTCGGTCGCGCCGGTATCGTATTTTTTCTGGGCCGATGCAGTGGAGGCGGAGGTCGCAATGAGCGCGAGCGCCAGTGACGCGGCCGCAAATTTGCCGGTGACAGCGGGCATTCCTATCTCCCTATTTTCTTGGTGTGCGCGTCCTTCTTCTTGGCTTGATTGTTTTGGTGACGCTGCGGCAATTCAATACGATTTGTCCGAGAGCTTCAAGGAAAAGCCCCTGCGGCAAGGCCGCAGAGGCTTCGTCTTTAGTCGATTGGGGTTACATCTTTAGCGACTGGTTAAGGCTAGCCGCCGACGTCGCCGCTCAGGATCTCGCCAAATCGCTCCCAATGCTCGCCCTTGAAGCGGATCAGTTGCAGCTGCGAGAGGGGTGCGAAATCGGTGGGCGAGGTGTTGACCTTGATGCCCGGCAACAGGCCGCCAGGCTCATAGTCCTTGATGCTGGCGGCCTGCTTCATGACGTTCTCGCGGGTCAAATTGTCACCGCAGGCCTTGAGCACGTGAACGAGGCCCTGGCTCACGATGTAGGCATACATGACCGAAGCGTCGGCGCGGTTCGCTTCCGGATAGTACTTATCCAGGAACTCGTTCCAGGCGATCATCGCCGGGTCGTTCTTCCATTGCGCGTCGGTCGGGTCCTTGAAATATTGCGACGAGATGATGTCCTGCGCGTTCTCGAACCCGGCCGGCTTGATCACGCTACCGATCGAGCCCGAGACGTTGTTGAGGAAATGCAGCGGCTTCCAGCCGAGTTCGGCGTTCTTCTTGATCGCCTGCGCCGCGAATTTCGGCGTGGTGATGTTCATGAACACGTCGGCGCCCGAGGCTTTCAGTCTCACGATGTGCGAGTCGATGGTCGGCTCGGAAACCTCATAGCTGTCCTCGATGACGATCATCGAAGCCGCCTTGGCGCCGAGCCCGTCCTTGAATCCCTTCAGATAGTCCTTGCCGTAATCGTCGTTCTGATAGAGCACCGCGATCTTGGCGTCCGGTTTGTTCTTCAGGATGTATTTGGCGTAGATGATGGTCTCGCTCTGGTAGTTCGGCTGCCAGCCCATCGTCCAGGGAGAGTTCTGCGGATCGTTCCACTTGGTGGCGCCGGTGGCGACGAAGAGTTGAGGCACCTTCTTCTGGTTCATGTATTTCTGGATCGCCGAGTTCGGCGGCGTGCCGAGCGAGTTGAAGATGAGCAGCACCTCGTCGCTCTCGACCAGCTTGCGCGCCTGCTCCACCGTTTTCGGCGGCGAGTAGCCGTCGTCATAGGTGATGAAGTTGATCTTGCGGCCGTTGATGCCGCCTTCGGCGTTGATCTTGCGAAAAAAAGCTTCCTCGGTCTTGCCGATCACGCCGTAGGCGGAGGCCGGTCCGCTGTAGGGCATGATGTTGCCGATCTTGATTTCGGTGTCGGATGCACCGGTGTCGTATTTCTTCTGCGCGGACGCTGTCGTGGACAGGGTTGCAGCCAGCACGAGGGCCCCCAATCGCACATGCATTGCAGGCATCTTGATCTCCCTAGGTAGGTTTGAATGTGCCGTGTTCTTGATTGGAAGCGATCGTTGCGCGTCGCTTCGGCACACATTGAATACCCTTCCCGGGCGGCCAGCAAGGAGAACGCCCCGCCGGAGCTGTCGCAGCGGCGCGCTCTTTTTTTGAGGGGATGCGGAATATTCCGGCGCGCGAGATGCGATGCGCCGTCAATCAGCTGCGCAGAAGTTGTCTTGGAAATTGCAGGCTATTTTGAATTGCCGCGTTTGCAGCGCTCAGCGTCCGATCTCGCTGGAGATGATATCGCCGAACAGCTCCCACTTCTTGCCCCTGAAGCGCATCATCTGGAGTTGCTCGATCGGGGCGAAATCGTCCGGCGCGGTGTTGATCTTGATGCCAGGCAGCAGCGTATCGGGTTCGAAATCCTTCAGGCTTGCGGCCTGCTTCATGACGTTCTCGCGAGTGAGATCGTCGCCGCACATTTGCAGTACCTTCACCATGGTCTGCGCGGCGGCATAGCCGAACACCACGCCGGCATCGAGCTTGTTGGCCTTGGGGTCGTACTGGGCGAGGAAGTTGTAGAACTTCTTCATGCCGTCATCGGCGTTCCATTGCGGGTCGGAGCCGTCCTTGGTGTAGCTCGCCGACAGGACGCCTTGCGAGATCTCGAGGCCTGCCGGCTCCAGCACGCCGCCGACCGAGGCCGAAACGTTGGAGATGATCTGCATTGGATGCCAATTGATCTCCGCCGCCTTCTTGATCGCCTGCGCGGCGAATTTCGGGCTGGTGATGCTGATGAAGATGTCGGCGCCGGCAGCCTTCAGTTTCACGACGTGCTCGTCGACCGTCGGCTCCGACGTGTCATAGGCCTCTTCCAGCACGATCATCGAGGCCTTGGTGCCGAGGCCATCCTTCAGCCCCTTCAGATAGTCCTTGCCGAAATCGTCGTTCTGATAGAGCACGCCTATCTTTCCCTCCGGCTTCGCTTTCATGATGTACTTGGCGTAGATCCGCGCTTCGCTCGTGTAGCTCGGCTGCCAGCCCATGGTCCATGGATATTGCTTGGGATCGTTCCACTTCGATGCGCCGCTCGCCACGAACAATTGCGGCACCTTTTTCTCGTTCATGTATTTGCGGATTGCACCGTTGGTGGAGGTACCGAGCGAGCCGAAGATCAGCAGCACGCCGTCGTTCTCGACCAGCTTGCGCGCCTGCTCCACCGTCTTCGGCGGCGAATAGGCGTCGTCATAGGAGATGAACTTGATCTTGCGGCCGTTGATGCCACCCTCGGCATTGATCTTGTTGAAATAGGCCTCCTCGGTCTTGCCGATTGCGGCATAGGCGGAGGCGGGGCCGCTATAGGGCATGATGTTGCCGATCTTGATCTCGGTGTCGGACGCGCCGGTGTCGTATTTCTTTTGCGCCAGCGCCTCGCTGCTCATTGCAGTGCACAATGCGAGCGCGGCCGACAGGGCCGCAACCTGAAAACGAACGGCGGTCATTGTTCTCCCACCCCGAGATGGATCGGCGCCGCATTGAACAAGATTGGCGCCTTCCGTCAACAAAAAGCCCCCGCGATCGTTCGCGGGGGCTTCTTCAGGGCTCGGCTATCGCGTCAGCGTGTCACTCGGAGGCGACGTCGCCGCTGATGATCTCGCCGAACAGTTCCCACTTCTCACCCTTGAAGCGCTGCATCTGAAGCTGCGAAATCGGGGCGAAGTCGGTAGCGCTGGTATTGATCTTGACACCGGGCAGCAGCGTGTCTGGAGCAAAGTCCTTCAACGATGCCGCCTGCTTCATGATGTTGGCGCGGGTCAGATCGTCGCCGCACATTTCCAGCACCTTGGCCAGTGTCGACGCTGCGCCATAGCCATAGACCATGCTGGTGTCCGACTTATCGGCACCCGGCATGTACTTGTCGACGAACTCGTTCCACTTCTTCATGCCGGGATCGTTGGCCCACTGCGGATCGGTCGAATCCTTGGCATAGGCCGCAGACAGCACGCCCTGGGCATTCTCGAAGCCGGCCGGCTTCATCACGCTGCCGACCGAGATCGACACGTTGGTGAGGATCTGGAGCGGCTTCCAGCTGAGCTCGGCGGTCTTCTTGATGGTCTGGGCTGCAAACTTCGGCGTGGTGTAGATCAGCAGCACGTCGGGATTGGCGGCCTTGATCTTAACGATATGACCGTCGATCGATGGCTCGGAGACCTCGTAGCTCTCTTCCATGATGATCATGGACGAGGCCTTGGCGCCGAGTCCGTCCCTGGTGCCCTTGAGGTAGTCTTTGCCGAAATCGTCGTTCTGGTAGAGGATCGCGACCTTGGCGTCCGGCTTCTCCTTCATCAGCCATTTCGCGTAGATCTGCGCTTCGCTCTGGTAGGAGGGCTGCCAGCCCATGGTCCAGGGGAAGTTCTTCGGATCGTTCCACTTGGTGGCGCCGGTTGCGACGAATAGTTGCGGGATCTTCTTGGCGTTGAGGTATTTCTGGATCGCCGTGTTCGACGGCGTGCCGAGCGGATTGAAAACCAGCAGCACCTCGTCGCTCTCGACCAGCTTGCGCACCTGCTCGACAGCCTTCGGCGGCGAATAGCCGTCGTCATAGGTGACGAAGTTGATCTTGCGGCCGTTGATGCCGCCTTTGTCGTTGATCATCCTGAAATAGGCTTCTTCGGTCTTGCCGATGATGCCATAGGCCGACGCCGGACCGCTGTAGGGCATGATGTTGCCGATCTTGATCTCGGTATCGGACGCGCCGGTGTCGTATTTCTTTTGGGCGAGTGCAGCGCCGGAGGTGAGGGCAATGGCCGCCGTTGCCGTGATCAGCGCGGCGGCTCGCAGTGTTCTTCCAAAATGCAATTCGTTCTCCTTGGTTAAAACGACAGACTTGACGAGAGGGATTCAGTTCTTTCTGAGCTTGCCAGCGAGTTGCTGGCCCAGAATCGCGATCTGCCTTGCGCCATGCGGCACGAGGTAGATGACGAGGAACAGGAGCACGCCGAATACCGCACCCGAGAGACCCTTGGAGATGCCTTCCGCGATGTTCGGCACGAAGATGATGAAGGCCGCGCCGACGATCGAGCCGGGCAGCCAGCCGACGCCGCCGACGACCATGCCGAGGAACAGCGAGATCGCGAGCGTGATGGTGTAGCTGTCGGGCGCCACGAACTGCACGGCGATGGCGCCGAGTGAGCCGGCGATACCGGTGATGGCTGCGGAGACGCCGAAGGCCAGCGTCTTGTAGAGCGCGACGTCCACGCCCATGGCGGAGGCCGCGATCTCGTTGTCGCGGATCGCCATGAAGGCGCGGCCCGAGCGGGAGCGCAACAGGTTCACCGCGAAAATGTAGATCGCGATCGTGACCACGAGCGTGAAGTAGTACAGCCACATGTCCTGCGACATCGGCAGGCCGAACGGCGCGTCCGGCTTGGTGACGACGAGACCCTGCACGCCGCCGGTCCAGTGCTCGAGGAAGTTCAGCTTCAGAAGCTGCGGCATCGCGGTGGCGAGCGCGAAGGTTGCGAGCGCGAGATAGACCCCGGAGAGCCGCAGCGCCGGCTGCCCGAACAGGAAGCCGAAGGCGAAGCAGACCACGCCGGCGATCGGCAAGGTCAGCGCATAATTGACGTTGAAGTGCTCCATCAGCACTGCGGTCGTGTAGGCGCCGACGGCGTAGAACGCGCTCTGGCCAAGCGAGAACTGGCCCGAGCCCCCGGTCAGGATGTTCAGTGCCAGCACCGCAAGTCCGTAGATCAGGAGCATCGTCATCTGGAAGATGATGAAGTTCTTGACGAAGACGGGCGCGATGAGCAACGCCGCGAGCACCACCAGCGAGGTGCCGGTGCCCAGCGTCATGGCCCGTTTCGGAACGGCCTCGACGGCTGGCGCTTCCGTTACGACATCTTCAACTGCGCTCATGATCAAACTCGCTTGACGATGTGCCGGCCGAACAGGCCAGCGGGTTTGACGACCAGGACGGAGATGATCAGCGCGAGCGCGATCGGAAGCTTTAGCTCGTTGCCGACGCCGGGAATGTAGGTGCCGGCGAGATTCTCGAAGACACCGACCAGGAAGCCGCCGACCACGGCGCCGAACGGGCTGGTCAGCCCGCCGAGCACCGCCGCAGCGAAGCCGTAGATCAGCACGCCGCCCATCATGTTGGGCTCCAGGAACACGACCGGGGCGATCAGCATGCCGGCGATCGAGCCGATCGCCGAGGCCATGCCCCAGCCCAGTGCGATCATCCAGGAGGTGTTGATGCCGACAAGGCGCGCCGATTCAGGCACCGAGGCGGCAGCGCGCATGGCAAGGCCGATCCGCGTGTACTGGAAGAAGAAATAGAGCCCGAGCAGCAGCAGCACGGTGACGCCGATCATGCCGGCCTGGTGGGTCGAGATCAGCTGGCTGCCGAGGAACGGGGCGGAGCCGAACGGGGTCGGGTACTGCTTGATCGTGAAGTCCCAGATCAGGCCGGCCGAGGAGTTGATGATCGCGAACAGCGCGATGAAGCCGGCGACGTTGGTCAGCACCGGCGCCTTCGCCAGAGGCTTGAACAGGATGCGTTCGATCGCGATGCCACCAATGAACGAGAAGATCAGCGTGATCAGAAAGGCACCCCAATAGGGCACGCCCCATTGCATCAGCTGCCAGGAAATGAAGGTCGAGAACATCGCCATCTCGCCTTGCGCGAAGTTGAGATGGTCGATGGCCTGGTAGATCATGACAACGGCCAGCGCCATGCAGGCATAGATGGCGCCGGTGGCGATGCCGGCCAGGACTTGGTTGGTAAAAAGCTCCATCGTCCCGGCTCCCTAAAACTTGCCCGATTGGGTTTGAACTGCAACGGCGTCGAACGTCCACCTCTCCCGCAGGGAAAGGTCGGCGCGAAGCGCCGGGTGAGGGGTTTTGGTCTTCCGGTGAAGCTGCGGCCCCTCACCCGATTTGCTGCGCAAATCGACCTCTCCCCGTTGGGGAGAGGTGTACGGAGAGCGCGGGTGATTCCTTGCCATCATCCGCTCCCTCAGTAACCCAGATAGGATTTGCGGATTTCTTCGTTGTTCGCGATGTCCTTGGCTTTGCCGGACATCACGATGCGGCCGGTCTCGATCACATAGGCCTGGTCGGCGAGCTCGAGCGCGAGCTGGGCGTTCTGCTCGACCACCAGGATCGACACTTTGTCCTCGCGGTTGATCTTGCCGAGGATGCCGAACAAATCGCGCACCACCAGCGGCGCGAGGCCGAAGGAGGGCTCGTCCAGCAGCATCAGCCGCGGCCGCAGCATCAGCGCGCGGGCGACCGCGAGCATCTGCTGCTCGCCGCCGGAGAGCGTGCCGGCCTGCTGGGTGTGCCGCTGCTTCAGCACAGGGAAATGCGCGTACATGCGCTCGATGTCGGAGACGATGCCGGCGCTGTCCTTGCGGGTGATGGCCCCGAGCTGGAGGTTCTCCTCCACCGTCATGTTGGTGAAGGTGCCGCGGCCCTGCGGCACATGGGCAATGCCGAACCGCACGATGCTCTCGGTGGAGCGGTTGTTCAGCGGCTTGCCGTCGAACTCGATGCCGCCGGTCGAGCGCACCATGTTGCAGATCGCGCGCAGCGTCGTGGTCTTGCCGGCGCCGTTGGCCCCTAACAGCGTCACGAGCGAGCCCTCGTTTAGCGAGAAGGACAGGCCATGGAGCGCCTGGACCTGGCCGTAATAGGCACGCAGGTCCTTGACGTTGAGCAGCGTCGTCATTGGTCCTTGCTCCCGAGATAGGCCTTGATGACGTCGGGGTCCGCCTGCACCTGGGCGGGCGTGCCTTCCGCGAGCTTCTTGCCGAAATTGAGCGCGACGACGTGGTCGGCGATCGACATCACGAGACCCATGTGGTGCTCGACCAGGAGCACGGTCATGTGGCGATCGTCGCGGATGCGGCGGATGAGGTCGCCGAGCACATGGACTTCCTCGTGATTGAGGCCGCCGGCGGGCTCGTCGAGCAGCAGGATCTTCGGGTCCGCCGCCAGCGCGCGCGCCAGCTCGACGCGCTTCTGCGTGCCGAAGGGCAGGCCGGAAACCACGGTGTGGGCGACGTCCTCGAGATCGAGATAAGCGAGGATTTCGTGCACCTTGTTATTGACGCTGGTCTCGCTGCGCCGGACCCAGGCCAATCTCAGGGAGTCGCTGATGATGTCGCTGGAGGTCTTTGAATGGGCGCCGACACGGACATTGTCCATCACCGAAAGGTTCGGAAACAGCGCCACGTTCTGGAAGGTGCGGCCAATGCCGATCTCGGCGATCCGGTGCGGCGGCCGCGACAGGATGCTGACGCCTTCCATCAGGATGTCGCCGGACGACGGCTGGTAGAGCCGCGACAGGCAGTTGAAGAGCGTGGTCTTGCCGGCGCCGTTCGGGCCGATCAATCCGAGGATCTGCCCCTTGTGCATGTTGAAGGACACGCCGTTGAGCGCGATGATGCCGCCGAACACGACGCTGACGTCGCGAACCGCGAGCAGGGGCGATGTCCCCTGCGCGAGCTGTGCCTGCGTCATCTCGTCTCGCCCACACCGATCAGTGGGCGAAGGGGCGATGCGAACCGCTCCCGCTGATGACAAAGGCTATCTGAATCCCTCGGCCACACGCGCAACTTTTCCTCCTGATTTCAGCTTTTTGCTGACGTCTTTTTTTGAATGCGGCATCAGACCCCCGAGTGCCGCTTCGATGTTCCTTACCATCGCAAGCAGACGCGGTCCAATGTCGTTGATCAAACGCTCTTCCGTGAAACGGAATGCGGGCGCGCCGCAATTGAATGCGTAGGGCCCGGTTCCGTCGTTGAGCTTGAGCGCGACGCCGGCGGCGCCGATGTCGTCGTGCCAGTCGCCGACGGAAATCGCAAAGCCATATTTCGCCACGGTCTCGCCGGAGCGTTCCAATCCGTCGCGCATCTTCGGCCAGCGGCTGCCGTAATGCTCGCGCAGCAGACGCGACAGTTCTGCGCGATCGTCGGCATCGAGCGCCCAGAAATAGGCGCGACCCATCGCGCTGGTTGCAATCGGCACGCGGGAGCCGACGTCAAGTTGAACGCCGACGGTCTCGCTGCCGCGGCTCTGCCCGAAATAGATCATGCTGTGGCGGTCGCGGCCGCCGACGGCGACCGCGCCGCCGGTCGCGCGCATCACTTCCTCGCGGAACGGTTCGGACAAATGCCGAACACCGAGATTGGCGAGCGCCGCATAGCCAAGCGACATCGCGGCCGGTGTGAGCTGATACTTCTCGAAGCGGGGAACCGGCGCAAGATAACCGAGCTTTGTCAACGTGTAGGTCAGGCGTGACACGGTCGGCTTGGGCAGATTTGTCCGCGCCGCGATCTCCTGATTGCCGAGAAGGCCGTCATTGGGTTCGAATGCGCGCAATACGTCCAGTCCGCGGGAAAGCGCGACGACGAAATTCCGGTCGGTCGCAGTCTTCTTTCCTGTACGCTTCATCCCTGATCTGCTTCTTGCGCGGAGTCGTTGACAACGTCCGTGCTTCAAAATAACCCTGCCGTCAAGATGCGGAATTAAATTCCGCACCGCGAAATCGAACAAAAGTTAATCCCACCAAGGAGGGACACCGTGAGCGAAGTGGTCAAGCTTGAGCGTCATGATGAAGTCGGCATCGTCACGGTCGACAGCCCTCCAGTCAATGCGCTGAGTGCCGCGGTCCGCAGCGGCATTTTGGAGTGCGTCAAGGCTGCAATCGCCGATCCCGGCATCAAGGGCATCGTGCTGACCTGTGCCGGCCGCACCTTCATTGCGGGTGCCGACATCACCGAATTCGGCAAGCCGCCGAAGCCGCCCGCCCTCAACGACGTGCTGTCCGAGATCGAGAACTCGCCGAAGCCGGTCGTTGCAGCGATCCATGGCACCGCGCTCGGCGGCGGCCTCGAGGTCGCGCTCGCCTGTCATTACCGCGTCGCGGTGAAAGAGGCCAAGCTCGGCCTGCCCGAGGTGAAGCTCGGCCTGCTGCCCGGCGCGGGCGGCACCCAGCGCCTGCCGCGCGCGGTCGGTCCCGAGCTCGCCGTCAAGATGATCGTCGGCGGCGATCCCATTGGCGCTGCGGAAGCGCTGAAGAACGGGTTGATCGAGGAGATCATCGAGGGCCCGGCGTCGGGCGGCGAAGCCTTCGTCCGCAAGCTGCTGGCCGAGAAACGTCCGCTGCGCCGCCTGCGCGACGACGATTCCAAGCTCGCGGCCGCCAAGGCCGATCGTTCCATCTTCACCAATGCGGTCGCGGCCATGACCAAGAAGTCGCGCGGCCTGGAAGCGCCGTTCGCAGCGGCCGACGCCGTCGGCTACGCCATCGACCTGCCGTTCGAAGAGGGCCTGAAGAAGGAGCGGGAAGGCTTCCTCAAGCTCGTCGCCAGCGATCAGTCCAAGGCGCAGCGCTATGCCTTCTTCGCCGAGCGCGAAGCCGCCAAGATCGCGGGCATCCCTGAAGGCACCAAGCCGCGCCCGGTCAACCGTGTCGCCATCCTCGGCGCCGGCACCATGGGCGGCGGCATTGCGATGTCGTTTGCCAATGCCGGCATTCCCGTCACCCTGATCGAGACCGGGGAAGAGCAGCTCAAGCGCGGCATGGGCGTGATGCAAAAGAACTGGGAAGCGACCGCGGCACGCGGCGGCATCCCGGCCGATGCGCCTGCCAAGCGCATGGCGCTGATCAACGGCAAGGTCGGGATCGAGAACGTCGGCGATGCCGACCTCGTCATCGAGGCCGTGTTCGAGACCATGGCGGTGAAGAAGGAAGTGTTCGGCAAGCTCGACCAGTTCGCCAAGCCCGGCGCGGTGCTCGCCTCCAACACCTCGTATCTCAACATCGACGAGATCGCGAAGTCGACCAAGCGTCCGCAGGACGTTCTCGGGATGCACTTCTTCTCGCCGGCCAACGTCATGAAGCTGTGCGAGATCGTGCGCGCCGACAAGACTGCGCCCGATGCGTTGGTCACCGCTGTCAATATTGCACGCAAGATCGCAAAGGTGCCGGCCGTGGTTGGCGTGTGCGACGGCTTCGTCGGCAACCGCATGCTGGCGCAGCGCGGCAAGCAGGCCGAGAAGCTGCTGTTCGAAGGCGCTTTGCCGCAGCAGGTCGATGCCGTCGTGACCAAGTTCGGCATGCCGATGGGACCGTTCGCGATGGGCGATCTCGCCGGCCTCGACATCGGCTGGCGCTCGCGGAAAGATCGCGGCATCAAGTCGGAGATCGCGGATGCGCTCTGCGAAGCCGGCCGCTTCGGCCAGAAGACCGGCAAGGGCTACTACAAGTATGAAGGCGGCAGCCGCGCGCCGCTGCCCGATCCCGAGGTCGAGAAGCTGATCGACGAGACGCTGGCCCGCCTCGGCCGCAAGAAGCGTGTCGTCAGCGACGAGGAGATCCTCGAGCGCATGATGTATCCGATGATCAACGAGGGCGCGAAGATCCTCGAAGAGGGCATTGCGGCACGCCCCTCCGACATCGACGTGGTCTGGCTCTACGGCTATGGCTGGCCGATCTACCGCGGCGGCCCGATGTTCTGGGCCGACAGCGTCGGCCTCAAGCACATCGCCGACCGCTTGTCGTTCTACGCCAAGGAGACCAACGACCCGAGCCTCGAGCCCGCGCCGCTCCTGAAGAAACTCGCGGATGAGGGCAAGACGTTCGCGTCGCTGGCGGCTGCGTCGAAAGCGGCTTGATGGAGCTTCGCGCTCCAACTCTCAGTCATTCCGGGGCGCCCGCAGGGCGAACCCGGAACCTCGAGATTCCGGGTTCGATGCTTCGCATCGCTCCGGAATGACGCTTTGTTGGACTTGAGACCTTAATGACCCATCCCGGCGAACAGTTTTATCCCGAGGGCGTGCATTGGGACGACACCATCGTCCAGGGCACGCTGCCCGACCTGCTGTCGCAGGCCGCCGCCGATTACGGCGCGCGCACCGCGATCGAGTTTCGCGACCGACCCATCACTTATACCGCGCTTGCCGCGATGGCCGAGCGCGCCGCCGCGGCCTTCCTGCGCGCCGGCTGTGGCAGGAACAGCTCGGTCGCACTGTTCCTCGGCAACACGCCCGATCATCCCGTCAGTTTCTTCGGTGCGCTCAAGGCCGGCGCCCGCGTCGCGCATCTGTCGCCGCTCGACGGCGAGATCGCGCTGACCCACAAGGTCGCCGATTCCGGCTCGCGCCTGCTCGTCACCTCCAACCTTGCCGCGCTGCTGCCGACCGCGCTGAAATTTCTGGAGAAGGGGCTGATCGATCGCCTCGTCGTCTGCGAGGACGACGATTGGGGCAAGGTCGGCACGCCGCAGGCGGCGATCCCCGATGATCCCCGCATCGTCACGTTCAAAGCCTTCGTGGAGGGCGCGGCCGCGCCGGCCGAGTGGCCGAACGTGACGGCCGAAGACGTGGCGCTGCTGCAATATACCGGCGGCACCACCGGCCTGCCCAAGGGCGCGATGCTGACGCACGGCAATCTCACCGCGGCGGTGTCGATCTACGACGTCTGGGGCAAGCCGGCGCGCGCCGCGCGCGGCGATGTCGTCGAGCGCGTGATCTGCGTGCTGCCGCTGTTTCACATTTATGCGCTCACCGTCGTGCTGCTCTCCTCGCTCCGCCGCGGCAATCTGATCTCGCTGCATCAGCGCTTCGACGTCGAAGCGGTGATGCGCGACATTGAGATCAAGCACGCGACGTACTTTCCGGGCGTGCCGACGATGTGGATCGCGATTGCGGCGCTGCCCGACCTCGACAAGCGCGACTTCTCCTCGCTTGCTACCATCGGCTCTGGCGGTGCACCGCTGCCGGTGGAGATCGCGAGCTTCTTCGAGCGCAAGGTCGGCAAGAAGCTACGCAGCGGCTGGGGCATGACCGAGACCTGCTCGCCCGGCACCGGCCATCCGCCTGTTGGTCCCGACAAGCCGGGTTCGATCGGTCTGATGCTGCCGGGCATCGAGCTCGACGTGGTCGCGCTGGACGATCCCAGACGCGTGCTGCCGCCGGGCGAAGTCGGTGAGATCCGCATCAAGGGCCCGAACGTCACCAAGGGTTATTGGAACAAGCCGGAAGGGTCCGCGGAGGCCTTCGTCGACGGCCGTTTCCTCACCGGCGACATCGGCTACATGGATCAGGACGGCTATTTCTTCCTGGTCGACCGCAAGAAGGACATGATCATCTCCGGCGGCTTCAACGTCTATCCGCAGATGATCGAGCAGGCGATCTACACCGTCCCCGGTGTGCACGAGGTGATCGTGCTCGGCATTCCCGATCCCTATCGCGGCGAGGCCGCCAAGGCCTTTATCAAGCTGAAGCCGGAAGCCAAACCGTTCTCGCTCGACGAGCTGCGCACCCAGCTCGCTGGCAAGCTCGGCAAGCATGAATTGCCGGCCGCAGTCGAGTTCGTCGACGATCTGCCGCGCACGCCGGTCGGAAAATTGTCGCGCCACGAATTGCGCCAGCAGCAGAAATCGTCACAATCCACCAAAACCGCATCAGGAGGTCGCTCTTGACCGACGCCGTCATCGTTTCCACCGCCCGCACGCCGATCGGCAAGGCCTATCGCGGCGCGCTCAACGCCACCGAGGGCGCGACCCTGCTCGGCCACGCCATCGGCGAGGCCGTCGCCCGCGCCAAGGTCGATCCCAAGGAGGTCGAGGACGTCGTGATGGGTGCAGCGCTCCAGCAGGGCGCGACCGGCGGCAACATCGCGCGCAAGGCGCTGTTGCGCGCCGGCCTTCCCGTCACCGTCGCCGGCACCACCATCGACCGGCAATGCGCCTCGGGCCTGCAGGCGATCGCGCTCGCGGCGCGCTCGGTGATCTTCGACGGCGTCGAGATCGCGGTCGGCGGCGGCGGCGAGTCGATCAGCCTCGTGCAGAACGACAAGATGAACGGCTTCCACGCCCAGGATCCGGCGCTGCTCAAGATGAAGGGCGAGGTCTACATGCCCATGATCGACACGGCCGAGGTCGTCGCCAAGCGCTACGGCATCTCGCGCGAACGCCAGGACGAATATTCGCTGGAGAGCCAGCGCCGCACCGCGGCCGCGCAGCAGGGCGGCAAGTTCAAGGACGAACTCGCGCCGATCACCACGCAGATGGCGGTTACCGACAAGGCGACCGGTACGGTCTCGATGAAAGAAGTCACGCTGTCGCAGGACGAAGGTCCGCGTCCGGAGACCACCGCTGAAGGCCTCGCCGGCCTCAAGCCCGTGCGCGGCGACGGTTTCACCATCACCG
Organism: Bradyrhizobium sp. 147; assembly: GCF_023073935.1. NCBI lineage: Bacteria > Pseudomonadati > Pseudomonadota > Alphaproteobacteria > Hyphomicrobiales > Nitrobacteraceae > Bradyrhizobium > Bradyrhizobium sp. 147. Next base: position 256,481 of record NZ_JADPKL010000089.1, read on the forward strand.
CCGGCAATGCCAGCCAGCTTTCCGACGGCGCCAGCGCCTCCGTCATCATGAGCGACAAGGAAGCGGCCAAGCGCGGCCTCAAGCCGCTCGGCATCTTCCGCGGCTTCGTCTCCGCCGGCTGCGAGCCGGACGAGATGGGCATCGGCCCGGTTTTCGCCGTGCCGCGCCTGCTCAAGCGTCATGATCTCACGGTTGACGACATCGGCCTGTGGGAGCTCAACGAGGCCTTCGCGGTGCAGGTGCTGTATTGCCGCGACAAGCTCGGCATCGACCCCGACAAGATCGTCAATGGCGGCGCGATCTCGGTCGGCCATCCCTATGGCATGTCGGGTGCGCGCCTCACCGGCCACGCTCTGATCGAAGGCCGCCGCCGCAAGGCGAAGTACGCGGTCGTCACCATGTGCGTCGGCGGCGGCATGGGCGCGGCGGGACTTTTCGAGGTGTTGCAATAGTTCACCGTCTGGCTTTCGCCAGGACGACGAAGCTCACAGGAGGATCCGATGGATCTCGCATTCACGAAAGAAGAGCAGGCGTTTCGCGAGGAAGTGCGGCAGTTCTTGCGCGACAACGTGCCGCCGGATACGCGGCGCAAGCTGGTCGAGGGCCGCCACCTCTCGAAGGACGAGATGGTGACATGGTGGCGCATCCTCAACAAGAAGGGCTGGGGCGTCAGCCACTGGCCGAAGGAATATGGCGGCACGGGGTGGACAAGCGTGCAGCACTACATCTTCAACGAGGAGCTGCAGTCCTATCCGGCGCCGCAGCCGCTCGCCTTCGGCGTCAGCATGGTCGGCCCGGTCATCTACACCTTCGGCAACGAGGAGCAGAAGAAGAAGTACCTGCCGCGCATCGCCAATGTCGACGATTGGTGGTGCCAGGGATTTTCGGAGCCCGGCTCCGGCTCCGATCTCGCCTCGCTGAAGACGAAAGCCGAGCGCAAGGGCGACAAATGGATCATCAACGGCCAGAAGACCTGGACCACGCTGGCCCAGCACGCCGACATGATCTTCTGCCTCTGCCGCACCGATCCCGCCGCAAAGAAGCAGATGGGCATCTCCTTCATCGTGTTCTCGATGAAGTCGAAAGGCGTCACCGTGCGTCCGATCCAGACCATCGACGGCGGCGTCGAGGTCAACGAGGTTTTCTTCGACGACGTCGAAGTGCCCTACGAGAACCTGATCGGCGAGGAGAACAAGGGCTGGGACTACGCCAAATTCCTGCTCGGCAATGAGCGCACCGGCATTGCCCGCGTCGGCGTCTCCAAGGAGCGCATCCGCCGCATCAAGGATCTGGCGTCGAAGGTCGAGTCCGGCGGCAAGCCGATCATCCAGGATCCCGCCTTCCGCGAGAAGCTCGCGGCCTGCGAGATCGAGCTGAAAGCGCTCGAGCTGACCCAGCTTCGCGTCGTCGCCGACGAAGGCAAGCACGGCAAGGGCAAGCCCAATCCGGCTTCGTCCGTGCTGAAGATCAAGGGCTCCGAGATCCAGCAGACCACCACCGAGCTGTTGATGGAAGTGATCGGCCCGTTCGCCGCGCCTTACGACCTGCACGGGGATGACGGCTCCAACGAGGCCATGGACTGGACCGCCCAGATCGCACCGAGCTACTTCAACAACCGCAAGGTCTCGATCTACGGCGGCTCCAACGAGATCCAGCGCAACATCATCGCCAAGGCGGTGCTGGGGCTTTAGCGTCATTCCGGGGCGCGCGTCAGCGCGAACCCGGAATCTCGCGCCACATCTCTGGATTCCGGGTCCACGCGCTACCGCGCGTGTCCCGGAATGACGAAGCATAAATTCCGGGTACGAGGAACCAAGCAACATGGATTTTGACCTGTCCGAGGAGCAGCGGCTTCTCAAGGAAAGCATCGACGGCCTCTTGACCGATTCCTACGATTTCGAGAGCCGCAAGAAGTACATGAAGGAGAAGGGCGGCTGGAGCAAAACCGTCTGGCTCAAGCTCGCCGAGCAGGGCCTGCTCGGCCTGCCCTTCGCAGAGGCCGATGGCGGCTTCGGTGGCGGCGGCGTCGAGACCATGATCGTGATGGAAGCGCTCGGCAAGGCGCTGGTGCTTGAGCCTTATCTCGCCACGGTGGTGATCGGCGGCGGCTTCCTGCGCCATGCTGGCAGCGAGGCGCAGAAGGCCGCGCACGTGCCGGGGATCATCGACGGCAGCAAGACGCTGGCGTTCGCCCAGCTCGAGAAGAACTCGCGCTACGATCTGTTCGACGTCACCACGACGGCGAAGAAGAAGGGCGACGGTTGGGTGATCGACGGCGAGAAGTTCGTCGTGCTCAACGGCGAGAACGCCGACACCCTGATCGTCACCGCGCGCACCAAGGGCGAGCGCCGCGATCATAAGGGCATCGGCGTGTTCCTGGTACCCGCCAATGCAAAAGGCGTAGCTAAGAAGGGCTATCCGACCCAGGACGGCCTGCATGCTGCCGACGTCACCTTCACCGGCGTCGAAATCGGCGCGGATTCCGTGCTCGGCAACCCCGAGGATTCGCTCGCGCTGATCGAGCGCGTCGTCGACGAGGCCCGCATCGCGCTCTGCGCCGAGGCGGTCGGCCTGATGGACGAGTCGCTCAAGACCACGGTCGAGTACATCAAGACGCGAAAGCAGTTCGGCGTTCCGATCGGCTCGTTCCAGTCGCTCCAGCACCGCGCCTCCGACATGTTCGTCGCAGCCGAGCAGGCGCGCTCGATGTCGATGTTCGCGACCATGGCCGGTGATTTCGAGGACGCCAGGGAGCGCAGCAATGCGATCGCCGCGGCCAAGGTGCAGATCGGCAAGTCGGCCAAATTCGTCGGCCAGCAGTCGATCCAGCTCCACGGCGGCATCGGCATGACCATGGAGGCGAAGATCGGCCACTACTTCAAGCGCCTCACCATGATCGAAAATACCTTTGGCGACACCGACTACCACCAGCGCCGTGTCGCCGACGCGGGCGGATTGATCTAGTCTTACGACGCCTGTCGTCCCCCGCGAAAGCGGGGGACCCAGTACACCGCGGCTTCTCGATTCCAGCCGCGCCGTTTCTCGCCTTCGCGGGCGATGACACTGAGTATGCGGCCATAGCGGAGCCCAACAAATGAAAAACACCCCGTTCGATCTCACCGGCAAGGTCGCCGTCGTCACCGGCTCCAGCCGCGGCATCGGCCGCTCCTCCGCCGAGCTGCTGGCAAAATTAGGAGCCAAGGTCGTGGTCTCCTCGCGCAAGGCGGATGCCTGCAAGGAGGTCGCCGACGGCATCATTGCCGGCGGCGGCGATGCCATCGTCATTCCCTGCAACATCGCGCGCAAGAACGAGGTCGAGGCGCTGATCTCCGGCGCAACGAAGCACTACGGGAAGGTCGACATCCTCGTCTGCAATGCCGCAGTGAACCCCTATTACGGCCCACTGCTCGACATTACCGACGAAGCCTTCGACAAGATCATGGGCTCGAACGTCAAGAGCAACATCTGGCTCTCCGCGCTCGCGATCCCTGAGATGGCCGAGCGCGGCAATGGCTCCGTCATCATCATCTCCTCGATCGGCGGCTTGCGCGGCTCCACCGTGATCGGCGCCTACGGCATCTCGAAAGCCGCCGACTTCGCGTTGTGCCGCTCGCTCGCCGGCGAATGGGGCCCCAAAGGCGTCCGCGTCAACTGCATCGCGCCCGGCCTCGTCAAGACCGATTTCGCCCGCGCGCTCTGGGAAGACGAAGCCAATCTGAAACGCCGCACCGCCACCACGCCGCTCCGCCGCATCGGCGAACCCGACGAAATCGCCGGCGCCGTCGCCTACCTCGCCTCCGACGCATCGAGCTTCATGACCGGCCAGACCATCGTCATCGACGGCGGCGTCACCACGGCAGCGGTGTAGCCGGCGAAACCACGTTCAGTTGCATCGAGGCGCGGCTTCTCTTACCCTGACCCTCCAGGGGAAGGTAAGCGGAGAGCCGCCTTGACCTCTTGCCGGCAATCCCGTTTTCTTGCCGCGACACAATGATCCCTTCCAGGGAAACGCCAAGAAAACGCCAGAGATAGCCGCCATGTCTTTCGTCCTCGCCATCGACCAGGGCACCACCTCTTCGCGCGCCATCGTGTTTCGCAGCGACATTTCGATCGCGGCGAAGGCCCAGGCCGAGTTTCCGCAGCATTTCCCGGCCTCGGGATGGGTCGAGCACGAGCCGGAGGACATCTGGACCTCGACCGTGATGGTGTGCCGCGAGGCGATCGCGCAGGCCGGCATCAATGCAAAGGACATCGCCGCGATCGGCATCACCAACCAGCGCGAGACCACCGTGGTGTGGGACCGCGCCACCGGTCAGGCCGTGCACCGCGCCATCGTCTGGCAGGACCGCCGCACCGCCGACATCTGCGCCAAGCTGAAAGCCAACGGCCGCGAGCCCGTGATCTCGCAGAAGACCGGCCTGATCATCGATCCCTATTTCTCCGGCACCAAGGTGGCCTGGATCCTCGATCACGTTCCCGGTGCGCGGGCGCGCGCCGCGCGCGGCGAGCTGATGTTCGGCACCATCGACTGCTATCTGCTCTGGCGCCTCACCGGCGGCAAGGTGCATGCCACCGATGCCACCAATGCCTCGCGCACGCTGCTGTTCAACATCCACACCGGCCAGTGGGACGACGAGCTCTTGGAGATCATCGGCGTGCCGCGCTCGATGCTGCCCGAGGTGAAGGACTCTTCCGCCCGCTTCGGCGAGAGCACGCCCGACCTGTTCGGCGGGCCCATTGCGATATCAGGCATCGCTGGCGACCAGCAGGCCGCGACCATCGGTCAGGCCTGCTTCCGCCCGGGCATGATGAAGTCGACCTACGGCACCGGCTGCTTTGCGCTGCTCAACACCGGCACCACGCCTGTGGTGTCGAAGAACAAGCTGCTCACCACCGTCGCCTATCAGCTCGACGGCAAGCGCACCTACGCGCTGGAAGGTTCGATCTTCGTGGCAGGCTCGGCGGTGCAATGGCTGCGCGATGGCCTTGGCATCATCAAGCACGCCGCCGAAACCGGCCCGCTCGCCGACCAGTCCGATTCCACGCAGAGCGTCTATCTCGTTCCTGCCTTCGTCGGCATGGGCGCACCCTATTGGAATCCGCGCGTGCGTGGCGCCTTGTTCGGCCTCACCCGCAACACCGGCCCTGCCGAGCTCGCCCACGCCGCGCTGGAAAGCGTGTGCTACCAGACGTTTGACCTCTGGGCCGCGATGCGCGCGGACTGGCCGAGCTCGGAAACGGCCAGCGTCGTGCTCCGCGTCGACGGCGGCATGACAGCATCCGACTGGACCATGCAGCGCCTCGCCGATCTCCTGGACGCCCCGGTCGATCGCCCCGTGATCCAGGAGACCACGGCCTTAGGGGCTGCCTACCTCGCCGGTCTCCAGGCGGGCGTCTATCCCGAGCCGACAAAATTCGCCGACAACTGGCGCCTCGAGCACCGCTTCAAGCCGAACATGAGCCAGGCGACGCGCGAGCGAAAGCTGGCCGGATGGGCAAGAGCGGTGAAGGGCGTGCTGGCGAGCGACGAGGGGGAGGGGTAAGCGGATTCACGTCGCTCGCTCAAATAACAACAACGGGAGAAACGACAATGAACACGGATATCAACCGGGTCATGCGGGCGCTGTGCAGCGCGGCGGTCTGCAGCGTGCTGCTTGCTTCCGGCGCAACCGCACGCGAAAAGGAGAACCCGCTCTCGAACGCGCGTCAGGTCAAGACCGACGTCGCCGGCCTCAATGCGCCCGCCAGGATCCTGGTCGACGTCTGGGGCATTCCGCACATCTATGCCGGTAACGAGCACGACCTGTTCTTTCTGCAGGGTTTCAACGCCGCGCGCGACCGCCTCTGGCAGATCGATCTCTGGCGTAAGCGGGGGCTCGGGCTGCTCGCCCGGGATTTCGGCCCGGCCTATGCCGAGCAGGATAAGGCGCTGCGGCTCTTCCTGTATCGCGGCGACATGAATGCGGAGTGGGCGTCCTATGGCCCCAGGGCGAAGACCTACGCGGAAGCGTTCGTTGCCGGCATCAATGCCTATGTCGCGGATGTCCGCGATGGCAAGCGGCCGCTGCCGATCGAGTTCAGGATCGCCGGCACCAGGCCGGATCTCTGGACCGCGGACGACGTGGTCCGTATTCGCAGCCATGGGCTCACCCGCAACATCGCCTCGGAGGTCAAGCGCTCGCTGGTTGCCTGCGCGGCAGGACTCGAGGCCGATCGGTTTCGCGTCAAGCTCGAGCCGGCCTGGACGACGAAAGTCCCCGATGGCCTCGATCCCTGTAGCGTCCCGAAGGCGGTGCTCGCGGCCTATGACCTTGCGACGCGCCCGGTCGCCTTTCCGCAGCCGAAAGACCGACAGGCCGCGCTCGCGCATGATCCCGACACCTATCTGGACGCGGCCGATCAACAGCGCGACACCATCGGCTCCAACAATTGGGTGATCGCGCCTTCGCGCACCGCGACCGGACGCCCGATCCTCGCCAACGATCCGCATCGCGAGCACAGCGTGCCGTCGCTGCGCTATATCGTCGGGTTGAATGCGCCCGGCCTTTCCGTGATCGGCGCCGGTGAGCCGGCGCTGCCCGGCATCTCGATCGGCCATAACGGCACCATTGCCTTTGGCCTCACCATCTTCAATGTCGACCAGGAAGACCTCTACGTCTATGAGCTCAATCCGCAAAATCCCAATCAGTACCGTTACGGCAATGGCTGGGAGGACATGCGCATCGTCCACGAGACCGAGCAGGTGAAAGGCGAGGGCGATCGCGACGTCGAGCTGAAGTTCACCCGGCACGGTCCGGTGATTTATGTCGATGAAGGCAACAAGCGCGCCTTCGCGGTGCGCTCGATCTGGTTCGAGCCCGGCACTTCCGCCTATTTCGGCTCGTCCGACTACATGACCGCGAAGGACTGGAACGGCTTTCTCGCGGCGATGCGGCGCTGGGGCGCGCCCTCGGAGAACCAGGTCTATGCCGACACGCGCGGCAGTATCGGCTGGGTTGCCGCGGGCAAGACTCCGCGCCGCGTCAACTATGACGGCCTGATGCCGGTGCCCGGCGACGGCCGCTATGATTGGCAGGGCTTTCTGTCGCTCGACGATCTGCCAAAAGCCTATCAGCCCAAGCAGGGCTTTCTGGCCACCGCCAATCAGATGAACCTTCCGTCCGATTACCCCATCAGCGAACGCAAGGTCGGCTTCGAATGGGCTGACAGCGCCCGCTGGCAGCGCATTGTTGAGGTGCTCCAGGCCAACAGCAAGGTTACACTCGCCGACGCCATGGATTTGCAGAACGACGATACCGCGATGCTGGGGCGGCGCCTCGTCAAGCTGCTGCAGCCTCTGACTTCGGACGATGCCAATGTGAAGAAGGGTCTCGAGCTGTTGAGGCCATGGGACGCGCGCGATGCCGCCGACAGTGCCGCCGCCGCATTGTTCGAGGTCTGGATCGCCAATCATCTCGGCCCCACGCTGCTGAAGACCACGGCGCCCAAGGCGGTGGCCCTGATCGCGCCCGAGGCATCCAGCATTTCGGCGATCGTCGCCTATCTCGAGTCCCCTGATGCCGCGCTCGGCGCCGATCCCGCTGCCGCACGCGACCAGATCCTGCGCGAGAGCTTGGGCGCTGCGGTTGCCGACGTCGCCGGCAAGCTCGGGGACGATGCATCCAGCTGGCGCTGGGGCCGCCTGCATGTCGCCAAGTTCGACCACGCGCTGATCCCGCTTGCCGACAAGGCGACCGCAGCGCAAATGTCGGTGGGCCCGCTCGCCTTCGGCGGCGCAGCCAACGTTCCGCGCGCCGCCACCTATCGCCGCTCCGACTACCAGCTCATCTCAGGCGCCTCGTTTCGGATGGTGCTCGATGTCGGCAATTGGGACGCGAGCCGCACCATCAACACGCCGGGGCAATCCGGCGATCCCTTCAGCGGCCACTACCGCGACCTCGCCCCGCTCTGGGCGACCGGACAATATGTGCCGCTGCTCTACAGCCAAGCCGCGGTCGAAGCCGCCACCGCAGAAGCCATCACGCTGACGCCGCGATGATGATACCGGACGGCTATTCCGACGTGCCCGCCGGCAAGATCGCAGCCGTCGTCACGCATTTGGAGATGACCGCACCTCCGGCGCGCCGCGACGATCCCCCTGGCGCGTGGACCCTGCGCAAGGTGGATACCCCCGCGCTTTATTGGTATCGCGACCTCTTCCGCCGTGTCGGCGAGGAGTGGTTGTGGTTCTCGCGAGCCCGCATGACCGATGCAGAGCTCGCTGCGATCATCCACGCGCCTGGCATCGAGGTCTACGCCCTGGTCGTGGACGGAAGCGACGAAGGCCTGCTCGAGCTCGACTTCCGCGAGCCCGGCCAGTGCGAGCTGACCTATTTCGGCGTCACCGCTGGGCTAATCGGCACCGGCGCCGCGCGCTTCCTGATGAACCGCGCGTTGGAGCTTGCGTGGTCACGCGACGTCCGTCGGGTCTGGGTCCACACCTGCACACTCGATCATCCATCGGCCGTTGCCTTCTACCAGCGCTCCGGCTTCCGCGCCTTCCGCCGCCAGATCGAGGTGGCGGATGATCCGCGCCTTGACGGAACGCTGCGGCGGTCGGCGGCGAAGCATGTGCCAATTATTGATTAATCGCAGCCGTCCCCCCACCGTCGTTGCGAGGAGCTCTTGCGACGAAGCAAATCCAGACTGTCTTCGCAGAGAGATTCTGGATTGGTTCGCGGACCCTGTCATCGGGCCGCGCTTCGCGCGGACCCGTTGGCTCGCGATGACGGCGTGTGACCGCCGCCATCGCTCTTCCAATTCCCAGAGCAACGCGCGGCAGTCCACGTGGTCCCCTCATGTCATTCTCACTCAGCCGTCGAACTTTACCGCCGTCGTATTGGCGCCGCAGACCAGAACCGCGACGCGCTCTCCTGCTGAGGGACGGTAGCGGCCCGAGAGCAGCGCGGCAAAGGCGGCTGCGCCGCCGGGCTCGGCCACGAGGCGCAAGTGCGACCACAGGGCGGCCTGGGCTTGGCGGATCGCGTCGTCGCTGACCAGGATGACGCGCTCGACATGGGCGCGCGCGACCGGAAACATCAATTCGCCGACGCGCCGCGGCGCAAGGCTGTCGGCGGCGATGCCGCCGGCCGGCGCATCGACCGGAGCGCCCGCTTCAAACGCAGCGTGCAGGGTCGGCGATTGCTCCGGCTCGACCGCGACGATACGCGTCCTGCCGGCGTACCAGGCCGCAATGCCGCCGATCAGCCCGCCGCCGCCGACCGCCACCAGCAGCGTGTCGATGCCGGGCGCATCCTGCTCCAATTCCAGTCCGACGCTGCCCTGGCCGAGCAGGGTTTCGGCCTGATCGTAGGCGTGGACGGCCAGCGCGCCGGTCTGCGCGACATGCGCCTCGCTCGCGGCGAGCGCATCGGCGTAGCGGCTGCCCGCGATCACGAGCTTGGCGCCATACCCCCTGATCCGCTCGGCCTTGGCCGGCGAGGTGATGTCGGGCACGAAGATCGTGGCGGGAATGCCGAGCCGCTGCGCCGCATAGGCGACCGCCGCGCCGTGATTGCCGCCGGATGCGGCGACGACACCCGCCTGCGGCACCTGCCGCAGCAACAGATTGGCGAAGGCGCCGCGCGCCTTGAACGATCCGGAATGCTGCAGCATCTCGAGCTTGAACGTGACGGGCGCGGCCGGCAGGTCGAAATCGGCGAGATCGGCCTTCAGAAGCGGCGTGCGCCTGATATGCGGACGGATGACCGCCTCGGTCGCCGCAATCCGCTCCCGCGTGATGTCCATGGTCTTTGTCATGATACCGTCCAGATAGCGCAAGGGAGCGTTGACATCCATTAGGTAATTAGCAAAATGGCTAAATGAAGTTCGCCGTTGCCTTGCGCGCGCTCGCCAACGAACGCCGCCTGCAGATCCTGGAATGGCTGCAGGATCCGCGGAAGCATTTTCGCGAGCAGGCCGACGGCGACCTGGTCAAGGACGGCGTCTGCGGATTGCTGATCGCCGAAAAGCTCGGCGTCAGCGCACCAACATTGAGCGAGCACATGCGGGTGCTGACCGCCGCGAAACTGGTGCGCGCCAAACGGATCAAGCAGTGGACGATGTACAAGCGCAACGAGACGGCGATCGCCGCCATCAAGCGCTCGATTCAGGACGGCCTTTGAGCGGGCGGTCCGTACCGTCCGGCTGACGCTTCGTTGCAGCCGGCGCAATGCTCCATTTCCGAGATTTTTGTTGCGCCGCACCGAGCTGGTCGTGGAGACTGATCGGCCCTGCCTTGTTCAATGATCGAGAAGAGCGAGACCCATGTTCCTGATCGGCCAATACGATTCCCCCTTCGTCCGCCGCGTCGCCATCGCGCTGAAGCTTTATGGCCTCGCCTTCGAGCACAAGCCATGGTCGACCTTCGGCGATGCCGACAGAATCGCGCCATACAATCCGCTGCGCCGCGTGCCGACCCTGGTGCTCGACGACGGCGAGGCGCTGATCGAGAGCACGATCATCCTGGATTATCTCGACGAGCTCGTTGGTCCCGAGAAGGCGATGCTGCCGCGCGGTGGCGCCGAGCGGCGGCGCCACTTGCGCATCTGCGCGCTCGCCTCCGGCCTCGGCGACAAGGCGGTGAGCCTGCTCTACGAGCGCGTGCTGCGGAAGGAGCAGCTTGCGCTATGGGTCGAGCGCTGCCAAGCACAGATCGCGGACGTGCTGAAGGTGCTCGAGGTCGAGCGCGCCAAGGTGACGACGCCGTACTGGCTGGGCGACCGCATCGGTCATGCCGACGTCGCAGTGGCTTGCGTCGTCCGCTTCACCCGCGAAGCGCACCCGCAGCTGTTCGACGCGTCGCGTTACCCTGCCTTGTCAGCGCATGCCGAGCGCTGCGAAGCCCTCGCTCCCTTCAAGGAGATCGTGCAGCCGCTGGCGCCGCCGAAGGGGTGAGCCCCATGAGGTCATTTCCGGGATGCGCGCTTTCTCCCGGAAAGACATCAAGCGCCGCTATGCGAACCCGACCTTGATCAGCAATGTCAGGAAAAGGCCTCCGACGATCGCGCAAACCGCGGCTCCGATCAGCGGCCCCAGCGTGCCTTCACGGCTTGCAGGCTCGAGCACCGCATGTCCCGGCTGTTCCGGATCGTAATAAACTTTGACGTTCTGCCCCGGACGGTACTTCGCCGCGGCCTGTTCGGCGACCTCGCGCAGCCCGGAGATCATGGTGCCGCCCCAATTGACTTCGGTGCCGATGAAGTCGCGCTTGCCGACCTTGTAGGCGTAGCGGAGGTCGACCTGATAGCGGTGTTGGAGCTTGGTGGTCCGTGACTTGTCGTCGTCACTGCCCTTGTCCTCGATGATTTCCTCGATCACGGCGCAACGAGTAACCCTGCCGGCCGCAGTCGGCCAGCGCAGGCTGGCGCTCGCCAGCCGGCGCGTGCTGATATATTCGACGATGCAGAACACGCCGCCCACGAGCACGATGATCGGCAGCGCGAACGCGAACAGCGGAACGCCATTGTCGGCGTAAAGCACGTGACCGGCGAGCGAGTGCGCGGTCAGGGTGGCGGCAATGAAACCGAACACGATCGTGAATGCCACGAGCGCCGCGACGTTCTGCGCTGCGGCGGGCTCCAACAGCGCCTCGACCGGGGACTTCGGATCGACATAGACGTCGACATGGGCGCCAACGGGATATCGTCCCGCCAGTTTTTCGGCGAGCACCCCTGTGGTCATGGCAGTGCCGCCAACAAAGACCTTGTCGCTTTCCAGCTCTTCGCCGCGGGCGTGATAGCGATAGCGGATGATGGGCTTGGCATCGTTCTGATCGTCCGAGGCGTGCGTCGCCGGCCGATCGACCCTGGAGACCGTGATTATGCCCTCGACCTTGTCCCAGCTCCGCGCCGCCAGCATCCGGCCCCGCATGCGGACCAGATTGAACAGCATCAATCCAAACAATAGCACCGAGATGCCGGCGGCAATCTGCGTCCACATCAATCCCTGGGCATCCAGCATCTGATTTCCTGCTCGTCGGCGGCGATCGCCATTGGTCGCGGCGAGCGCGCGGTACGTTCACGGCCCTGCCGCTTTTCCAGTGGAGATCGTGCAGCCACTGGTGCGGCCGAAGGGGTGAGGGACTTCCCCTGTCATTCCGGGGCGCGCGCAGCGCGAGCCCGGAATCCATCGCGCAGCAGATGATGCGAGGCAAAGGGATTCCGGGCTCGCGCCAAGAGGCGCGCCCCGGAATGACGGCGCTGGGCTTGGCGAGACTGTCAGACGGGGCAGCAGCCGATGATGGAATATTACCCCTGTTTTGCCCGACGCCGCAACCCGCTTTCGGTAAGTCCGAAATTATTCAAGCTTTTCAACCCCATCGCTACTGTGCATGGGGTTGTTTTCTCAGTTTTGTTTTGGAGGGGTGCCTACCCCGCCCCCGCGCGCTTCTTCTGCCAGACGAGGTGCACCGCGCAGGTGCAGCCCGGCGGATGCGAGGCGAGGTCTTTCGGCATCTCGTCATTCGCGGGCGTCGCGGCAAACGCCTTTTCCGCCTCCGGCTGGGACGGGATGTAGTTCAGCACCGGCGCGAGCCAGCGCTCGGCTTCCGCTACGCTCATGCCCTTGCGTGCGGCATAGTCCTCGACCTGGTCGCGCTCGATCTTGCCGACGCCGAAATAATAGCTCGCAGGGTTTGCGAAATAGAGCCCCGAGACGGACGAGCCCGGCCACATTGCAAAGCTCTCGGTCAGCTTCACGCCGGCCGTGTTTTCCGCATCGAGCAGTTCGAACAATGTCGCCTTCTCGGTGTGATCGGGCTGCGCGGGATAGCCAGGCGCGGGGCGAATGCCCTGGTATTTTTCGAGGATCAGCTCCTCGCTGGAGAGCGCCTCGCTAGGTGCATAGGCCCAGAACTCGCGGCGGACGCGGGCATGCATGCGCTCGGCGAAGGCTTCGGCCAGGCGGTCGGCCAGCGCCTTGCACAGGATCGAGGAATAGTCGTCGTTCGCCATCTTGAAACGATCGGCGACCGCGTCCTCGCCGATGCCAGCGGTGACGACGAAGCCGCCGACATAGTCGGGCACGCCGGTGCCGACGGGCGCGACAAAGTCGGCGAGCGCCGCGTTGAAGCGGCCCTCGCGCTTTTCGAGCTGCTGGCGCAGCGTGTGCAGCGTCGCGATGCTCTTGGTCCGGCTTTCATCGGAGTAGAGCACGATGTCGTCGCCTTGCGCATTCGCCGGCCAGAAGCCGATCGTCGCGCGTGCCCGGAACCATTTCTCCTTCACGATGGTATCGAGCATCTTGCGCGCATCGTCGTAGAGCGAGCGCGCGACCTCGCCGACCTTGGGGTCGTGGAGAATGGCGGGGAAGCGTCCGGCGAGCTCCCAGGTCTGGAAGAACGGCGTCCAGTCGATGCAGTCGACGAGCTCGCCGAGGTCGTAGTCGTCGAAGCTCTTGATGCCGAGGAAGGTCGGCTTCACCGGCTTGTTTGCTGCAAAGTCCACCGGCACGCGGTTGGCGCGGGCAGCCGCGAGCTTCAGCCGCTTCTTGTCCGCCTGCGCACGCAGATGCGCCTCCGAGATCTTGGCGTATTCGGCGCGCACCTCGGCGGCATAGGCCTCGCGCTTCTCCGGCGAGAGCAGTGCGGAGGCAACGCCGACGGCGCGGCTGGCGTCGTTGACGTGCACGACGGGGCCGGCGCGATAGCTCGGGTCGATCTTCACCGCGGTATGCACGCGGCTCGTGGTGGCGCCGCCGATCAGCAGCGGCAGCTTGAGGCCTTCGCGCTGCAACTCGCCGGCGAAGAATGCCATCTCGTCGAGCGAGGGCGTGATCAGGCCGGACAGGCCGACGATGTCGGCCTTCTCCGCCTTCACGGTCTCGACGATCTTGGCTGCCGGCACCATCACGCCGAGATCGATGACCTCGAAATTGTTGCACTGGAGCACGATGCCCACGATGTTCTTGCCGATATCGTGAACGTCGCCCTTCACGGTCGCGAGCACGATCTTGCCGGCGGACGAGGAGCCCTCCGTGCCGATGCCGTTCGCAAGATTGCGCGCCTTCTCCTCCTCCATGAACGGCATGAGGTAAGCAACGGCCTGTTTCATGACACGCGCAGACTTCACCACCTGCGGCAAGAACATCTTGCCGTCGCCGAAGAGGTCGCCGACCACGTTCATGCCGGCCATCAGCGGTCCTTCGATCACGTCGAGCGGGCGCGAGGACAATTTGCGGGCCTCTTCCGTGTCCTGCTCGATGAACTCGGTGATGCCGTGCACCAGCGCGTGGCTCAGCCGCTTCTCCACCGGCCATTCGCGCCAGGCGAGATCGGCTTCCTTGCTTTCCGTCTTCTTGCCGCGGAATTTTTCCGCGAGCGCCAGCAGACGTTCGGACGCACCCGGATCGCGGTTAAGGACAACGTCCTCGCAGGTCTGGCGCAGCTCGGGGTCGATGTCGTCATAGACGATCATCTGCCCGGCGTTGACGATGCCCATGTCCATGCCGGCCTTGATGGCGTGATACAGGAACACCGAGTGCATGGCTTCGCGCACCGGCTCGTTGCCGCGGAACGAGAACGACAGATTGGATACGCCGCCCGAGATGTGCGCGCCGGGCAGGTTCCGGCGGATCCAGCGCGTCGCCTCGATGAAGTCGACGCCGTAATTGTTGTGCTCCTCGATGCCGGTCGCGATCGCAAAAATGTTGGGATCGAATATGATGTCCTCAGGCGGGAAGCCGACCCGGTTCACCAGGATGTCGTAGGCGCGCTTGCAGATCTCGGTCTTGCGCGCGAACGTATCGGCCTGGCCGACCTCGTCGAACGCCATCACCACGACGGCCGCGCCATGGCGGCGCGCGATCTTGGCCTCGTGAATGAACTTGTCCTCGCCTTCCTTCATCGAGATCGAGTTGACGACCGGCTTGCCCTGCACGCATTTCAGGCCGGCCTCGATCACCGAGAATTTCGAGGAATCGACCATCACGGGGACGCGCGCGATGTCGGGCTCGGCGGCGACGAGGTTGAGGAAGGTCACCATCGCCGCTTCGGAATCGAGCAGGCCCTCGTCCATGTTGACGTCGATGATTTGCGCGCCGTTCTCGACTTGATCGCGCGCGACCTGCAGCGCGGCCGTGTAGTCGCCGGCGGTGATCAGCTTGCGGAAGCGCGCCGATCCTGTGACGTTGGTGCGCTCACCGACATTGACGAAGGGGATCGCATCCGTCAGCACGAACGGCTCGAGGCCGGAGAGCCGCAAGCGCGGCGCGATCTCCGGCACGATGCGCGGCTTGTGCGGGGCCACCGCGGCGGCGATCGCTGCAATGTGCTCCGGCGTGGTGCCGCAGCAGCCGCCGACGATGTTGACGAGGCCGTCACGGGCAAATTCGCCGATCAGGCGCGCCATGTACTCCGGGCTTTCGTCATACTGGCCGAACTCGTTCGGCAGGCCGGCATTGGGATAGGCGCAGACGAGCGTATCGGCGACGCGGCCGATATCGGCGATATGCGCGCGCAGGTCCTCGGCGCCGAGCGCGCAATTGAAACCGATGGTGATCGGCCTCGCGTGGCGCACCGAATTCCAAAACGCTTCCGGCATCTGTCCGGAGAGCAGGCGGCCGGATTTGTCGGTAATGGTGCCCGATACCATCACCGGCATGTCGATGCCGAGTTCTTCCGTGATCTCGGCGATCGCGTAGAGCGCCGCCTTGGCATTGAGCGTATCGAAGATGGTCTCGACCAGCAGCAGATCGACGCCGCCGTCGATCAGGCCGCGGATCTGCTCGCCATAGGATTGGCGCAGATCATCGAAGGTGACGGCGCGATAGCCGGGATTGGAAACGTCGGGCGAGATCGAGGCGGTGCGGTTGGTCGGCCCGATGGCACCGGCGACGAAGCGCGGCTTGCCGTCCTCGGCCGCGACGCGCCCTGCCGCATTGCCGGCGAGGCGAGCGCCTTCACGCGCCATCTCGTAGACGATGTCGGTGAGATCGTAATCGGCCTGCGCGATCGAGGTCGTCGAGAACGTGTTGGTGGCGACGATGTCAGCGCCGGCGCGCAAGTACGCGGCGTGGATGTCCTCGATCGCCTGCGGCTGGGTCAGGATCAAGAGATCGTTGTTACCGCGCAGGTCGCGGTGAAAGCTCTTGAAGCGCTCGCCGCGGAAGGCGGCCTCGTCGAGCTGGAGGTTCTGGATCATCGTGCCCATAGCGCCGTCGAGCACGAGGATGCGTTCGCGCGCGGCGTTGAGCAGGGCAGTCCGCTTGGGAGAGATGGTTACGGTCATGTTGTCTTACGCCGCCTTCTGCGCGCTCTTGGCGCGAATGCCGAGCAAATGGCTGATCGCGAACACGAGATCGGCGCGGTTCATGGTGTAGAAATGGAAGGTGTCGACGCCGTGCTTGGCGAGCTTCTGCACCTGGCCGGCCGCAACGGTTGCGGCCACCAGCTTGCGGGTCTCGGCGTCGTCATCGAGGCCGTCGAATTTCGCGGCGAACCAGTCGGGCACAGATGTGCCGGCGCGGGTGACGAAATTACGGGCCTGCTTGAAATTGTGCATGGGCATGATGCC
Organism: Bradyrhizobium sp. 147; assembly: GCF_023073935.1. Taxonomy (NCBI): domain Bacteria; kingdom Pseudomonadati; phylum Pseudomonadota; class Alphaproteobacteria; order Hyphomicrobiales; family Nitrobacteraceae; genus Bradyrhizobium; species Bradyrhizobium sp. 147. The sequence goes on from NZ_JADPKL010000089.1 coordinate 273,031, forward strand.
CGGCACGATCGGAATGCTGATGCCGCGCCCGCGGACGCGGTCGAGATAGCGGAAATAGAGGTCGTTATCGAAGAACACCTGGGTGATCGCGCGCGTCGCACCCGCATCGACCTTGGCCTTCAGCGTGTCGATGTCGGCATCGAAGTCGCGCGCCTCCGGGTGCTTCTCGGGATAGGCGGATACGGACACTTCGATGTCGGAATGCCGTTTCTTGATGCCGGCAACGAGTGCGGCGGACGTCTGGTAGCCGTCGGGATGGCTGAAGTAGGGCGTGCCGATGCCGCCGACGGGATCGCCGCGCAAGGCCACGATGTGGCGGACGCCGACCTCGTGATAGCGGTCGACGATCTCGTCGATCTCGCCGCGCGAGGCGCCGACGCAGGTCAGATGCGCGGCCGGCAGCAGCGCGGTTTCCTTCAGGATGCGGGAAATGGTGGAATGGGTGCGCTCGCGGGTCGAGCCGCCGGCGCCGTAGGTCACCGAGACGAATTGCGGGTCGAGCGGGGCGAGCCGGTTGATGGTGTCCCAGAGATTCCGCTCCATTTCCTCGGTCTTGGGCGGAAAAAACTCGAAGGAAATCGCAGGCCGCTTCAGGTGCCCGTCTTGCCCGTTGGCTTGGCCAGGCGTCGTCACGTCAGTCATGGCACCATTCACTCCGAATTTCGGCCGGCGGTCGGATCATCTCGCGGAGGCCTAAAATAGGGCAAAGGCGGTCTAGTCGACAGCCCATCGGGGATGGGAAATTGCCCACCAGGATATGACCAGAACGAATTCTGGCGCAGTTTGCGATCTCGTTGGGAAAGACATCCAGAGACATAATGTATTGATACAAAAACGCTATTGCCGATATTGCATTTTCTTTGTTCCGATTTTGCAGGTGGGCGGACCGAATTTTGGCATATAGAAGTAACAATTGTCCCAATCAGGGATCTTAGCGTACCCGCCAAGTCCTACACGTCAGGCCTGCGCAGCCTGCCATTGCCGCCGCACAGCCCTCCGTTACGTTGACGCACCATGATCCCGCTCTCAGTCCTCGACCTGTCGGTCGTCACCACCGGTACCAAGCCCGCCGCGGCGCTGCGCAACAGCATCGATCTGGCACGCCACGTCGACGGGCTCGGCTATGTCAGGTACTGGCTCGCCGAGCATCACAACCTCGCCTCGGTCGCGAGCCCCGCGCCCGACGTCATGATCGGGCAGATCGCGGCGGTGACGAAGCACCTGCGCGTCGGCTCCGGCGGCGTGATGCTGCCCAACCACGCGCCGCTGGTCGTGGCCGAGCGCTTCAAGATGCTGGAGGCGCTGTTTCCCGGACGTATCGACCTCGGTCTCGGCCGCGCCCCGGGCACCGACGGCGCCACCGCCTACGCGCTGCGCAGCCGGCTCGACCGCCGCGAGGGCGAAGATTTTCTGGAGCGGCTGCACGAACTGATCTTGTGGGAGACCCGCAAATTCCCCGCGGGCCACCCTTACAACAGCGTCGTCGCCATGCCTGACGACACCGCCCTGCCGCCGATCTGGCTGCTCGGCTCGAGCGATTATTCCTCGGAGCTCGCCGCGCAGGTCGGCATGGGCTTCGCCTTCGCCCATCATTTCGCTTCCCACGACGCCATCGATGCGATGGTGCATTACCGCAACCGCTTCCAGCCCTCCGCCTGGCGCGCCAGCCCACATGCGATCCTCGCGGTCGCGGCCATCGTGGCCGACACAGATGAGGAGGCCGAAAGGCTCGCCAGCTCCTTCGATCTCAACCGCCTTCGCCGCGACCGCGGTCAATATCTTCCGCTGCCGAGTATCGAGGAGGCGCTGGCCTATCCCTACACGGACGCCGAGCGCATCTCGATTCTCCGCAACCGCTCGCGCCTGTTCGTCGGCAGCCCGGCAACCGTGCAGAAGAAGCTTCAGCCGCTAATCTACGCGAGCAAGCCGGACGAGCTGATGGTGATCACCGCCGTGTATGACCACGAGGCGCGAAAGAGGTCGTATTCGCTGCTGGCGGAGGCGTTCGGGCTGGCGAAGCAGGCGTCCTAGTCACTCACCGTCATTCCGGGGCGATGCGAAGCATCGAACCCGGAATCTCGAGGTTCCGGGTTCACGCTTCGCGTGTCCCGGAACGACAGTTATCAATCCTGCGCCTCGTTGAACGTCGCGCGGAACGGATGCCCCGGATACACGCCGACAATGCGGAATTCGCGCGAGAAGAATTTCAGCTCCTCGATGGCAAAGGCGAGGCCCTTGTCGTCGGGATGTCCGTCGACGTCGGCATAGAACTGCGTGGCGAAGAAATTGCCGTCGATCATGTAGCTTTCGAGCTTGGTCATGTTGACGCCGTTGGTGGCAAAGCCGCCGAGCGCCTTGTAGAGCGCGGCCGGCAAATTGCGCACCCGGAAGACGAACGTCGTGACCAGCGGGCCCGAGCCTTGGGCTGCCCATTTCGGCTCGCGCGCCAGCACCACGAAGCGCGTGGTGTTGTGGGCCTCGTCCTCGATGTCCTCGGCGAGGATGTCGAGGCCGTAAATTTTCGCGGCCAAGCGCGAGGCGATCGCGGCGACGGTCTTGTCCTTGCGCTCGGAAATGTCGCGGGCGCTGCCGGCAGTGTCCGCGTGCACGATTGGCTTGATGCCGAGCTTGCGGATGATGCGCCGGCACTGGCCGAGTGCGTGGACATGGCTCTCCACGCTCTTGACGTCGTCGAGCTTGGTACCCTTCACCGCCATCAGCTGATGTCGAACGGGCAGAAACCATTCGCCGATGATGAAGAGGCCGGAGGCCGGCAGCAGGTGATGGATGTCAGCGACGCGGCCCGCGACCGAATTCTCGATCGGGATCATGCCGAGATCAGCCTCGCCGGACGAGATCGCTGACAGCGCGTCCTCGAAGGTGGCGCAGGGCATCGGCTCGGCGTCGGGATAGGCCTCGACGATGGCGATGTGGGAATTGGCCCCAGGCTCGCCCTGGAATGCGACTTTCAGCTTGCTCATGATCGGCCTTGTAACAGCGGCTCAGGATTTGGAAAGGATGCTGCGCGCGGTTTCGAGATCGGGCGGCGTGTCCACGCCACGGGGCACGCTGTCGACGATCATGATGTCGATGCGCATGCCGGCTTCCACCGCCCGGAGCTGCTCAAGATTTTCCTGAACTTCCAGGGGAGACCGTGGCAGCGACACGAATCGATCCAGCGCCGCGCGGCGGTACGCGTAGAGTCCGATATGGTGGTAACGCGGTCCGTCGCCGTAGGGGGCCGTGGCACGGGTAAAATAGAGCGCCCGCAGCCGCCGCGGCCCGATCGGCGAGCCTACCGCCTTCACGACGCTCGGGGCGAGATCCTCCTCCTCGGTGTGGATCTGCGAGGCCAGCGTCACGATATCGACGGCAGGCTCGGTAAAGGGTGGCAGCACCTCGCGGATGGTCTGCGGCGTGATGGTCGGGAAATCGCCCTGGAGATTGATCACGATCTCGGCCTTGCCGTCCGGATCGAGCTTCTGCATGGCCTCGTGGATGCGGTCCGAGCCCGAGGGATGGTCCGGGCGGGTCATCACCGCCTCACCGCCGTGGGCTGTGACGACCGAGGCGATCTCCGCCGTGTCGGTTGCGACCGCGACCCGGCCGATGGCAGCGGCCTCGGCGCGGCGCAGCACGTGCACGATCATCGGCAGGCCCGCGATATCGGCGAGCGGCTTGCCGGGCAGGCGTGTGGCGGCCATGCGGGCCGGGATCAGCACCAGGATGCGGGGATCGATCATTGGGTCAAGGGCCTGGAAACGGAGCGCTTTCCGCGCCGAGAAATGGCATGGGGACGGGCTGAAAGCCGGGTCGCTTATACGGGTTGCCAGACCCGGGGCAAACCGATATCTCAATGGCAAAACTCGGGGAAACAATAAGGAACGATTTCTCCCGAGGCTCGTCCTGGCGGCCGCTTGGGCCGCCGTTTCCTTCTTGCGGTGGGGCCTGGCCGGAAATGGATTCTTTCGAACTCAACAAGATTCTCGGTGCTGTTCTTGGCACCTGTCTCGTGCTGCTGGTGACGAGCTTCACCGCCCAGGCGCTTTTCTCGCCGAAGATGCCGGAAAAGCCGGGCTTCGAGATCGCGGTGAAGGAAGATGCCGGCCACGGCAAGGAGGGCGGCGCCGCCGCTGCGGCCTCCTCGGAGCCGATCGAAAAACTGCTCCAGACCGCCTCCGTCGAAAAGGGCGCGGCGGCCGCCAAGAAGTGCGGCGCCTGTCATACTTTCGAAAAGGGCGGCCCGAATCGCGTCGGTCCGAACCTTTATGGCGTCGTCGGCGAGCCGAAGGGCGAAGGCCGCGGGTTCAACTTCTCGGCGGCCATGAAAGCCAAGGGCGGCACCTGGACGTTCGAGGATCTCAACAAGTTCATCGCCAATCCGAAGGGCTTCATCCCGGGCACTGCAATGGGCTTCGCCGGTATCCCGAAGGATTCCGAGCGGGCCGACGTCATTGCCTATCTGAATTCGTTGTCGGAGCATCCGCAGCCGCTGCCGACGGCGTCTAAGTAAGCCTCAAAGTTCTCTCTTGGAATCTGCGGCCAGGCTGAAAAGCCTGGCCGTTTGCTTATCCGGCCTCGCGGCAACGCTATCGGGGCGTTTGGCCGCATCCGAGAGGCCGGCTGGGCTTTCAAGATGAGCAAAAAGCAACATATTCGGTCGAAACCTCGCCTATATTGGGAACTTAAAGGAGTAGCCTCCTTCAAGACAGGGAATGTTGATTTGGCCATTACCCGACGCGATCTCCTGCTCACCGGCACTGCGGCCGCAGCTCTCCCCGCCCTCGGTTCCATGGGCCGCGTTTCCGTCATCGGCACGGCAGCGGCGCAATCAGCCAATGAAAATGGGCTTCCTTGGCGCCATGCTCTGTCGCTGTTCGGCGACATCAAGTACCCCGCCGACTTCAAGCGCTTCGATTACGTCAATCCGGATGCGCCCAAAGGCGGCGTCGCCCGCCTGATCTCGATCGGCACCTTCGACAATTTCAACCTCGCGGTCGCCGGCATCAAGGGCTCCCTCGCTCCAGCTGCGGCGATGATCTACGAAACGCTCATGACCCGGGCGCAGGACGAGGTGGCGACCGAGTACGGCGAACTTGCCGAGGCGGCACAACATCCGGACGATTTTTCCTGGGTGATCTATCGCCTGCGCAAGGAAGCCCGCTGGCATGACGGCAAGGCGGTGACGCCGGAGGACGTCATTTTCTCGCTGGAGACGTTCAAGCAGCAGAGCCCCATGTACGCGTCCTACTATCGCCACGTGACCAAGGCGGAGAAGGTTGGCGAGCGCGACGTCAAGTTCAGCTTCGACGGGCCGGGCAACCGCGAACTGCCGACCATCGTCGGTGAATTGACCGTGCTGCCGAAACATTGGTGGGAAGGCACCGACGCCCAGGGCCGCAAACGCGACGTCAGCGCGACCACGCTGGAGATCCCGCTGGGCTCCGGGCCGTACCGGATCAAGGAATTCGTGGCGGGACGCTCGATCAAGCTGGAGCGGGTGAAAGATCATTGGGGTGCCAATCTCCCCAGCCAGATCGGCACCAACAATTTCGACGAGCTCCGCTTCGAGTTCTTCCGTGACAACCTCGTGGCGCTGGAAGCCTTCAAGGCCGACCAGGCCGACTGGATCGCGGAAAACTCCGCCAAGCAGTGGGCGACGGCCTACGACTTCCCGGCGGTGGCGGAGAAGCGGGTCATCAAGGAAGAATTTCCGATCAACGATTCCGGCCGCATGCAGGCCTTCGTCGTCAACATCAGGCGTCCCCAATTCAAGGACGCGCGGGTGCGGCGCGCCTTCAACTATGCCTTCGATTTCGAGGAGATGAACAAGCAGCTCTTCTTTGGTCAGTACAAGCGCATCAACAGCTATTTCGAAGGCACGGAACTCGCCGCGACCGGGCTGCCCCAGGGCGAGGAGCTGCAGATCCTTGAAACCGTAAAGGACAAGGTGCCGCCGGAAGTTTTCACCACGCCTTATCAGAATCCGGTTGGCGGCACTCCAGAGGCCGTGCGCGCCAATCTGCGCGAAGCGGCAAAGCTGCTGAAAGAGGCAGGTTTCGAAGTTCGCGACCACAAGCTGGTGGACGCCTCGGGCAAGGTTCTGACGGTCGAAATCCTGGTGCAGGACCCCTCATCCGAGCGAATCGCACTGTTCTACAAGCCGTCACTGGAGCGAATCGGCGTCAATGCATCGGTTCGTACCGTCGATGATGCGCAGTACCAGAATCGGCTGCGCAGCTTCGACTTCGACATGATCATCGATCAATGGGGCGAGTCGCTCTCGCCGGGCAACGAGCAACGCGAGTTCTGGGGCTCGCAGGCTGCCGACGTGCCTGGTGCGCGCAACACCATCGGCATCAAGAACCCTGCCGTGGATGCCTTGATCGAGAAGGTGATCTTCGCCAAGGATCGCGCTGGCCTCGTCGCCGCCACCCATGCGCTCGATCGCGTGCTGCTCTGGAATTTCTACGTGGTTCCGCAGTTCACCTATCCGTTCGCGCGCTATGCCCGCTGGGATCGCTTCAGCCACGCCGAGCCAATGCCGAAATATGGACGGTCCGGCCTGCCGACGCTGTGGTGGTATGACGCCGAAAAAGCGGCGCGGATCGGAAAACGCTCTTGAGGGAGCCTTTGCGCATGGCGCAGCTTTCACGCCGGCATGTGCTTGCTCTGGCTGCCGCCGGTGCGCTCGGCGCCACCTGGCAGCGCGGCGCAACGGCATCGGAAATGCCGGCCGAGGCCCACGGCATCTCGGCGTTCGGCGATCTCAAATATCCCGCCGATTTCCATCATTTCGATTATGTCAATCCGGGCGCGCCGAAGGGCGGCACGTTCTCGCTCATCCCGTCGACGAAATCGTATAACCAGTCCTACCAGACCTTCAACTCGCTCAATGCCTTCATCCTCAAGGGCGACGGCGCGCAAGGCATGGACATGACGTTTTCGCCGCTGATGGTGCGGGCGAGTGACGAGCCGGACGCGATGTACGGGCTCGCAGCCAAATCCGTGCAGATATCGCCGGACCGGCTGGTCTATCGCTTCACGATGCGGCCGGAGGCGAAATTCCACGACGGCACCAAGCTCACCGCGCATGATGCGGCGTTCTCACTGACCGCGCTGAAGGCCAAGGGGCATCCGCTGCTCATCGTGCAGCTCCGCGACATGGTGAGCGCGGAAGCGATCGACGATGCCACGCTCGTCGTCACCTTTGCCAAGGGGCGGGCGCGCGACGTGCCGCTCTATGCCGCGGGCCTGCCGATCTTTTCGAAAGCGTATTACACGTCCCGGCCGTTCGACGAATCGACGCTGGACATTCCGCTCGGCTCGGGGCCGTACAGGGTCGGGAGATTCGAGGTCAATCGCTACATCGAATTCGAGCGGGTCAAGGACTGGTGGGCTGCCGATCTGCCGGTTTGCCGCGGCAGCTACAATTTCGACGTCGTGCGTTATGAATTCTATCGCGACCGTGATGTCGCCTTCGAAGGCTTCACCGGCAAGAACTATCTCTACCGTGAGGAATTCACCTCACGCATCTGGGCGACGCGCTATGACTTCCCGGCCGTCAAGGATGGTCGCGTCAAGCTCGAGGTCGTGCCCGACGAAACGCCGTCAGGCGCGCAGGGCTGGTTCATCAACACGCGGCGTGACAAGTTCAAAGACCCCCGCGTGCGCGAAGCCCTCATCAATGCCTTTGACTTCGAGTGGACCAACAAGACTATCATGTACGGCGCTTATGCCCGTACGGTGTCGCCGTTCCAGAACTCGGATCTCATGGCGGGCGATGGGCCTCCTTCGCCGGACGAGCTGAAGCTGCTGGAGCCGTTTCGCGGCCATGTGCCGGACGACGTGTTCGCGACCCCATTCACGCCGCCGGTCTCGGACGGCTCCGGGCAAGACCGGAGCCTGTTGCGCAAGGCGCAGCAATTGCTAAACGAAGCCGGTGTGCCGATCAAGGATGGCAAGCGGGTGCTGCCGAACGGAGAGGTGTTCAGGATCGAATTCCTGCTGGACGAGCCCTCCTTCCAGCCGCACCATGCGCCCTACATAAAGAACCTGGGGACGCTGGGCATCGAAGCGAGCGTGCGCCTCGTCGATGCGGTGCAATACAGGGCGCGCCAGGAAGAGTTCGACTTCGACATGACGATCCAGCGCTTCAGCATGTCGGCGACGCCGGGCGACGCCATGCGCGCATTCTTTTCTTCGCAGGTTGCGGCGACCAAAGGCTCATACAATCTCGCAGGCGTCGCCAGCCCGGCCATCGACGCCATGATCGAAAAGATCATGGCGGCGGACAGCCGAGAAGATTTGACCGTCGCGTGCCGCGCCTTTGACCGTCTGTTCCGCGCCGGCCGATATTGGGTGCCGCAATGGTACAACAAGACGCACCGGCTGGCTTATTGGGATCAGTTCGGCCACCCTCAGAAGCTGCCGCGTTATGCCAACGGCGTCGGCGCACCCGACATCTGGTGGCATGAACCCGCCAAGGCCGCCAAGCTCGAGCAGGCGAAATAATCATGAGCGCCTATATCGCCCGCCGCATCCTCTTGATGATCCCGACGCTGCTCGGGATCCTCTTCGTGTCCTTTATCGTCGTGCAGTTCGCGCCGGGCGGCCCGGTCGAGCGCGTGATCGCGCAGCTCTCCGGCGCTGACACCGGCGGCAGCTCGCGCATATCGGGCGGCGGCGACTTCGCTCAGCGTGCACCGGGGCAAGTCGGGGCCGGTGGCGACGCTATCAACTCGAAATATCGCGGCGCGCAAGGTCTTGATCCTGACTTCATCAAGAAGCTCGAGGCACAGTTCGGTTTCGACAAGCCGGCACCGGAACGCTTTCTCCTGATGGTCTGGAATTTCGTGCGCTTCGATTTCGGCAAGAGCTATTTCCGCGACGTCAGCGTGATCCAGCTGATCAACGAGAAGCTGCCGGTCTCGATTTCGCTCGGGATCTGGCTCACTCTGATTACGTATCTGATCTCGATCCCGCTTGGCATCCGCAAGGCGGTCAAGGACGGCACGCGCTTCGACACCTGGACGTCGACCGTGCTCGTGCTTGGCTATGCCATTCCCGGATTTCTGTTCGCCATCCTCCTCATCATCCTGTTTGCCGGCGGCTCCTTCTTCAATTGGTTCCCGCTGCGTGGACTGACCTCGGACGGCTGGTCGCAGTTTCCCTGGTATTGGAAGATCCTCGATTATTTCTGGCATCTGACGCTGCCGCTGATTGCCATGGGGCTCGGCGCGTTCACCACCATGACGTTCCTGACCAAGAATTCGTTCCTGGACGAGATTCGCAAGCAATATGTTATGACCGCGCGCGCCAAGGGGTGCAGCGAGGGCCGGGTGCTTTACGGGCATGTGTTCCGCAATGCGATGCTGATCGTGATCGCCGGTTTTCCAGGGACGTTCATCCACGCCTTCTTCTCGGGCTCGCTGCTGATTGAGACCATCTTCTCGCTGGACGGGCTCGGGCTGCTCAGTTTCGAGAGCGTGCTCAACCGTGACTATCCCGTGGTGTTCGGCACGCTCTACATCTTTTCGTTGGTCGGACTCGTGATCAACCTGATCTCCGACCTGACCTATATGTGGATCGACCCACGAATCGATTTCGAGGCGCGGGAGGTCTGATGACAATTACCGCGCCGACGCCGATCGAGACCACGACGCAGTCTCCGCTGGGTGAGGTCGTTCCAATCACCCGCAAGTCGTTCGCACCTTCGCCGCTCAACAGGCGGCGATGGCAGAACTTCAAGGCGAACCGCCGCGGCTATTGGTCGTTCTGGATCTTCATTATTCTGTTCGTGGTCTCACTGTTCGCCGAGTTGATCGCCAACGACCGGCCTTTCCTGATCAAGTTCGACGGCCGGCTCTATTGGCCCGCCTTCGTGACCTATTCGGAAACCACCTTCGGCGGCGACTTCGAGACCGCGGCCGACTACCGCGATCCCTATTTGCAGAAGCTGATCAAGGACAAGGGCGGCAGCATCGTCTGGCCGCTGATCCGCTATTCCTACGACACCCACAATCTTGACCTGCCGACGCCGGCGCCGTCGCCGCCGACCTGGATGCTGACCGAGAAGCAATGCAAGCCGGTGGTGGAGAAGAAGGGGCTGAAGAGCTGCCGCGACCTCGAATACAACTGGTTCGGCACCGACGACCAGGGGCGCGATGTGGTCGCACGACTGATCTACGGCTTCCGCATCTCGGTACTGTTCGGCCTGTGCCTCACCATCATCTCGTCGGTGATCGGCATCGCGGCGGGGGCGGTGCAGGGCTATTTCGGCGGTCGGGTCGATCTGATCTTCCAGCGCTTCATCGAGATCTGGACGGCGATTCCCTCGCTCTACCTTCTCCTGATCCTGTCCTCGGTCCTCGTGCCCGGCTTCTTCGTGCTGCTCGGCATCCTGTTGCTGTTCTCCTGGGTCTCACTGGTAGGTCTCGTGCGGGCCGAGTTTCTGCGCGGGCGCAACTTCGAATACATTCAGGCGGCGCGGGCGCTTGGCGTGTCCAATCAGGTCATCATGTTCCGCCACCTGCTGCCGAACGCCATGGTCGCGACCATGACGTTCCTGCCCTTCATCGTGTCGAGCTCGGTGATGACGCTGACGGCGCTCGATTTCCTGGGCTTCGGCCTGCCGCCGGGATCGCCTTCGCTGGGCGAATTGCTGTCCCAGGCGAAAGCCAATGTGCAAGCACCTTGGCTCGGCTTCTCCGGCTTCTTCTCGGTCGCCATCATGCTGTCGCTGTTGATCTTCATCGGCGAAGCCGTGCGCGACGCCTTCGATCCGCGCAAGACGTTCAGGTGAGCCGATGGACGCGATCAACCAGCCTCTGCTCAGCGTGCGCGATCTCTCGGTCGCCTTCCACCAGGGCGGCGCCACCACGCTCGCGGTCGACAAGGTCTCGTTCCAGATCAAGCGCGGCGAATGCGTGGCGCTGGTCGGCGAATCCGGCTCCGGCAAATCGGTCAGCGCGCTCTCGATTTTGAAGCTACTGCCCTATCCGAACGCCTCGCATCCCTCCGGCAGCATCCGCTTCAAGGGGCAGGAGCTGATCGACCAGTCCGAGCAGCAGATGCGGGAGATTCGCGGCAGCGACATCTCCATCATCTTCCAGGAGCCGATGACCTCGCTCAATCCGCTGCACACGATCGAGGCGCAGATCGGCGAGATGATCCAGCTGCATAATCCGACCAGCAATGCCGAGGCGCGCAAGCGGACGCTCGAGCTATTGACCCAGGTCGGTATTCCCGAGCCGGAGACGCGGCTGAAGAGCTATCCGCACCAGCTCTCCGGCGGCCAGCGCCAGCGCGTGATGATCGCGATGGCGCTCGCCAATGAGCCGGACCTCTTGATTGCGGACGAGCCGACCACGGCGCTCGACGTCACCGTGCAGGCGCAGATCCTGGCACTGCTCGCTGAGATTCGCGCGCGGCTCGGCATGAGCCTGCTGTTCATCACCCACGATCTCGGCATCGTCCGCCGCATCGCCGATACGGTCTGCGTCATGAAGGGCGGCGTGATCGTCGAGCACGGGCCGGTCGAGCAGGTCTTCAAGACCCCGAAGCATCCCTATACGCGCGACCTGCTCGCGGCGGAGCCGAAGCCCGATCCGGCGCCGCCGCAGCCGGGTGCGCCGCTGGTGATGTCGGCCAACGATCTGAAGGTCTGGTTCCCGATCAAGCGCGGCTTGATGCGCAAGACGGTCGGCCACATCAAGGCGGTCGACGGCGTCAGCCTCGCCGTGCGCAAGGGCGAGACGCTTGGCGTCGTCGGCGAATCTGGCTCGGGCAAGACCACGCTGGGGCTCGCACTGCTAAGGCTGATCTCGTCGAACGGCCGGATCGTGTTCCTGGGCAAGGACATCCAGGGCCTGCGCTTCAAGGAAATGCGACCCTTCCGGCGCGACATGCAGATCGTGTTCCAGGATCCGTTCGGCTCGCTCAGCCCGCGCATGTCGGTCGCCGACATCATCGCCGAAGGCCTCTCCGTGCATCAGCCGAATCTCTCGCGTGAGGAGCGCGAGGGCCGCGTCGTCAAGGCGCTCGAGGATGTCGGACTCAATCCAGAGACGCGCTTCCGCTATCCCCATGAATTCTCCGGCGGCCAGCGCCAACGCATCAGCATCGCCCGGGCGGTGGTGCTGGAGCCGGATTTCGTCGTGCTGGACGAGCCGACCAGCGCGCTCGACATGCTGTTCCAGGCGCAGATGGTCGATCTTTTGCGGGAGCTCCAGCGCAAGCGCGAGCTCACCTACATGTTCATCTCGCACGACCTGCGCGTCGTCGCCTCGCTCGCCAGCCATCTGATCGTGATGCGCGGCGGCAAGGTGGTCGAGGAGGGGCAGGCCGCCGAGCTGTTCAACAACCCGAAGACGGATTACACCCGAGCGTTGTTCGCCGCCGCGTTCCGGCTGGAGACTGCGGGCAACGGCTCGGTCGCGACGTAGTGCTTCAGCTCTCCGTACGGGAGAGCTGTCGCCCGCCGCTACGAGATTAAGCGAGCCGGTTGATCGCGGCGACCTCGCTGCCGGCTTGCCTGATCCGCGCAATCGCCGGCCCGGTCGGTTCGATCACGGTGGCCATGTGATAGGCGTTGGCGTGAACCATGGTGGCCCCGTCGCGCACGATGGCGACGTGGCCCTTCCAGAAGATCAGATCTCCGCGTTGCAGCTTGTCCCACTCATGCGCCTCGAGCGCGCGGCCGACGCCTGCCTGCTGCATGTCGCTGTCGCGCGGGCAGCCGATGCCGGCAGCAGTCAGCGAGACTTGCACCAGGCCCGAGCAATCGATGCCAAAGCTGCTTTTACCGCCCCAGAGATAGGGCGTGCCGACGAAGCGCTCGGCGACGGCGACGAAGTCCGGCTCGCGATGATCGAGCGGGACGAGATGGGTCTTCGGCAAGAACGTTCCGGCGCGCGTCACCGCGAAGGCCCCATGCTCGCGCACGATCGTGAGCTTTGATCCAAGCACCAGCGTGTCGGCCGGCGGTAGCTTGATTGAAGGGCCGGGAAACGCAAACGTCCGGAGTACACTGACGACGTGGGTTGGCGTTGCCGCGGGGCGAGCCAGGCCTGCATCCGGCAACCAGCCGACATACCCGTCGGCATTGAGCTGGCCCCAGGCCCAGCCTTCGCCGTTGCGGTCGTAAATGGTGACGCGCTCACCGCGCAGCGCCTCGGTCATCAACGTCGCATTCGAGGATGGCTGCTCACGCACGGCTGCGATGGCCTCGACCACCTCGAATTCCTCGCCAGTGACGAAGCGATTCGCCTCCACCTTGCCTTCGAGATATTTCGCGGCGATGTCGCCCCGCACCGGCGTCAGCCGTGGATCATGCATAGCGCTCACTCAGCAATGAATAGAGAGCGCGCGCAGCCTGGCACTCGCCGCCCTCCGGCCGCGCCGGCTTCGCCGACGGCGTCCAGCCGTAGATGTCGACATGCAGCCAGCTCCTGGCATGCTCGACGAAGCGTTGCAGGAACAGCGCGCAGGTGATCGAGCCGGCAAAGCCGCCCGACGGGGCATTGGTGATGGTCGCCGTCTTGGAGTCCAGCCAGGCATCGTAAGGCGGCCACAGCGGCATGCGCCACAACGGATCGTTCTCCCTCACCGCGCAACGTGCGACGTCGGCCGCCAGCGTCTCATCATTGGTGTAAAAAGGCGGCAGATCCGGCCCCAGCGCAACGCGTGCCGCGCCGGTCAGCGTGCCCAAATCGATCAGCAGCTCCGGCTTTTCCTCATCGGCCAGCGCCAGCGCGTCGGCGAGGACGAGGCGGCCTTCCGCGTCGGTATTCCCGATCTCGACCGTGATGCCCTTGCGCGAGGTGAAGATGTCGAGGGGGCGGAACGCGTTGCCGGCGACCGCGTTCTCCACGGCCGGAATCAGCACGCGCAATCGGACCTTCAGCTTCGCATCCATCACCATGCCTGCGAGCGCCAGCACGTTGGCGGCGCCACCCATGTCCTTCTTCATGATCAGCATGCCGCTCGACGGCTTCAGGTCGAGTCCGCCGGTGTCGAAGCAGACGCCCTTGCCGACCAGCGTCACCTTGGGATGAGCCGGATCGCCCCAGCCAATGTCGATCAGTCGCGGCGCACGGCTCGAGGCCATGCCGACGGCATGGATCAGCGGAAAATTCGTCTTCAGATCTTCACCGATGGTGCAGGCGAAGCTTGCGCCGAAGTCGGCGGCGAGCGCCTGCGCGGCTGCGGCGAGCTGCTCCGGTCCCATGTCGTTGGCCGGCGTGTTGATGAGATCGCGTGCCAGCATCGCCGCATCGGCCATGCGATTGATCTCGGTCGCGTCGACGCCATCAGGCGGCACCAGCCGGACGCCGGGCCGGTCAGCCTTGCGGTAGCGGGCGAAGCGGTAGCTGCCGAGCGCGAAGGCCAGCGCCGCCAGCCGTGCATCGTGCGGTGAATTGGCAAAGCGATAGGTGCCCGGCGGCAGCAGGCCAGGCAGGGCGCCCGGCCGGAACAGGTCGCGCGATCTGGCGCCTTCGTCCTCGAGGCCGAACAGCACCTGTGCAATTGCGCCGTCCGGCGCGGGCAGCGCGAGATAGCCGCCAGGCTTGGCGGCAAAGGCGCTCGCGGCCGCGAACTGGCGCTGCGCCGCGGGTAGCGTTTCGGCGACCTGATCCCAGCTCGATTTGGTGACGAAGGTGATCGGTATGGCAGTGGGCGACGTCTCGAAGACAGAAGGCATTGGCGGGTCCGGATCGTCAGATCAAGCAGTCGTGCGAACGGACGAGACTTCGCAGAGTTTCGGCGCCGCCGCAATCGGCTTTGCTGTCACCGTTCAGCGAGCCGCTACTCGCAGCGAGGAGGCCATGCTAGGTTCCGAGCACGGCCGCCACATATGGAAATCGCCGGGGGCCGACGACGCCTGCCGGGAGGATGCAATGGAAATTGTGTGGAGCGCAGTCACATTCATCGGCCAGGCCGTCGAGGCGATTTTCGGCTATGTCGAGCATCATCACTGGATCTTCGCGTTCCTTGCCGGCGGCTACGTCTTCTATCTGCACGACCGCTCGGTCCATGCGCGGTTCGATGCGCTGGACAAGCGCGTCGATGAAATCCGCAAGCGACTTGCCATCGAATATTGACCGGCGGGGCGCAACCGCCGTCGGGAAGCTCTCGTATCTCCCACTCGTCGGTGTTAACTGGCCGTTAGGGTTAACAGTCTATTGCTGGCGCGTTCGGCTCGATCAATCGGCTCGAGATTCAAAGCGTCATGCGTCAACGATTCAGTCTTGCCCGGCTTCTTGCGTCCACCTCGCTGGCCGCGGCGTTGGCCATGGGCCTCGGCGGCTGCACGGGCATGTCGAAGCTCTCCGAGATCACCGGCTCGGTCGGGCCGCGGGCGGAAGCCGCTCCGGCCGATCCCGCGCGCGCTGCCGAAGTCTATGGCGAGCGCTATCGGGCCAATCCCAAGGATGCTGACGCCGCGCTCGCCTATGGCCAGGCCTTGCGCGCCAATGGCCAGCGCGCCCAGGCCGCCGCCGTGCTCGAGCAGGCGACCATCGCCAATCCCGGCAACAAGGCGCTGCTCGCCCAGTACGGCCGCGCGCTCGCCGACAACGGCAATTTCCAGCAGGCCTTCGACGTGCTGTCGAAGGCGCATTCGCCCGACAATCCGGACTGGCGCCTGCTCTCGGTGCAAGGTACTGCGCTCGATCAGATGGGCCGGCACGACGAGGCGCGCTCCTATTATGCGAGCGCCCTGAAGATCGCACCAGGTGATCCCGGCGTCCTCTCCAATCTCGGCCTGTCCTACATGTTGACGAGGAACCTGCCGAAGGCCGAAGAGGCGCTGCGACAAGCTTACGCTTCGCCGCGCGCGAGCGCCCGGGTGCGGCAGAATCTCGGTCTGGTCGTCGGCCTGCAAGGGCGCTTCGCCGAAGCCGAGACCATCGTGAAGGCGGACCTGCCGCCGGACCAAGCCGCGGCCAATGTCGCCTATCTCAAAGAGATGCTGAACCGCAACGACGCTCCGCGCGGGGCACCGAAGCGGACGCCGGTCGCCTCGCTCGGCCAGCCCGATTGATCGGCCTGATCTTGGACCGCGCGCAGGGCCTCTCGCGTCAGTGCAGCTCGGTGATCTTGATGCCGGTCGGTCCGAGAATGACGACGAACAGGACCGGAAGAAAGAACAGGATCATCGGCACCGTCAATTTCGGCGGTAGCGCAGCGGCCTTCTTCTCGGCCTCATTCATGCGCATGTCGCGGTTTTCCTGCGCCATGACACGCAGGGAATGCCCGAGCGGCGTACCGTAGCGCTCTGCCTGCTGAAGCGCCAGACAGACCGACTTGACGCCTTCGAGCCCGGTGCGCCGCGCCAGGTTCTCATAGGCCATCTTCCGGTCCTGCAAGTAGGACAGCTCGGCCGTGGTCAGCGCGAACTCCTCCGACAGCGCGATCGATTGGCCGACGATCTCGGTGGCGACCTTGCGGAACGCCATTTCGACCGACATGCCGGATTCGATGCAGATCAGCAGCAGGTCGAGCGCGTCCGGAAAGGCGCGCTTGATCGAGAGCTGGCGTTTGGAGATCGCGTTCTTGAGGAACAGCATCGGCGCCTGGAGGCCGAGATAGGCCGCGCCGACGCAGATGCCGATCTTGACCGGCAGCGCCTGCTCCAAATGCGCGATCAAGAAGACGTAGATGGCGGTACCGATGAAGAGCGCGATCGGAGCGACCATGCGGGCAAACAGGAAGGTGATGTAGGGCGCCTGGCCGCGGTAGCCCGCCATGATGAGCTTGTCGCGGGCGGCCTCCTGCGCCAGCCATTTGGTGAGGTTGAAGTCCTCGACCACCTTGGAGACGAGCTGCTTCGGCGACTGGCGCAGCGAGACCTTCTCGTTCTTGTTGAGGCGCTCGCGCTCGCGCTGCCGGAGGCGCTCACGCTCGCTCGCCACCGCCTTCATGCGCTTGGAGAGTCCCTCGCCGGCAAACAGCGGCATCACCAGCGTATAGACGGTGGCGCTGGCGGCAATGGCCGCCAGCAGCATGGTCATGAAGCGGACGTCATGTAGCTTCGAAACGAGAAACTCGACCATACGGCACCGTCAGAAATCGAAGTTGATCATCTTCTTCATCACCATGATGCCGATCGACATCCAGACGACGCAGCCGACCAGCATCAGCTGGCCGGTCGGGTGGGTCCAAAGCAGCGAGATGTAGTGCGGCGTCGTGAGATAGACCAGGAACATCACGATCGGCGGCAGCGAGCCGATGATGCCTGCCGAGGCCTTGGCCTCCATCGACATCGCCTGAATCTTTTCCTTCATCTTCTTGCGGTCGCGCAGCACCTTGGAGAGGTTGCCGAGCGCTTCGGAGAGGTTGCCGCCCGATTTCTGCTGGATCGAGATCACGATGCCGAAGAAGTTCGCCTCTGGGAGCGGCATGCGCTCATAGAGACGCAAGCAGGCCTCACCGAGCGGCATGCCGATCGCCTGCGTCTCGATGATCTGGAGGAACTCGGTGCGCAGCGGCTCCGGTGCATCGGCAGCGACGACCTTGATCGATTCGAACAGCGGCAGACCCGCCTTGATGCCACGCACGATCACGTCGACCGCATCAGGCAGCGCCGCCAGGAACTTGGACTCGCGGCGCTTCTTGAGGAAACCCAGTGCCCAGCGCGGCAGGCCGAAGCCGCCAGCAAAAGCCAGGCCGGCGGCACCGAGCAGGCCGCCCCCGACGAACAGAGCGGCCGCGAACAGCACGCCCGCCACAACGGCGGACACGACGCAGAATTTCTGCGCCGTCCAGTCGAGCCCTGCTTGCGAGAGGCGGACACTGAGCGGAATCCTCTTCTCCTGCTGGCGCCGCGCCTCGAGATCCTTGAGCGAAGTCTCGACCTGCTCACGGCGCGATCGTTGGCTCTTGTCGGTCTGCTTGGCCGCGGGCGCGTCGGCGCGCGCGATAGCCGCGCGGCGGTTTTCGGCTTTCCGCTCCCCTGACAGGAGTGGATAGAGGAAGACCCAGGCGATGCCTCCGACGGCGGCCGTGGCGAGAAACGCGAGCGCGAGGACCTGCATGTTCATGACGCTGACCTGCTCACGTTGTCGGCGCCACTTCCGCGGCGTCGAGCGCGGCGGCAAGGCGCTTCTCTTCGCCGTAATAGCGGGCGCGTTCCCAGAATTTCGGGCGGCCGATGCCGGTCGAGCGGTGCCGGCCGATGATCTTGCCGTTGGCGTCTTCGCCGATCAGGTCGTAGAGGAAGATATCCTGGGTGATGATGGTGTCACCTTCCATGCCCATCACTTCGGTGATGTGGGTGATCCGCCGCGAGCCGTCGCGCAGGCGTGCGGCCTGAACGATGACATCGATGGATGCGCAGATCATCTCGCGGATGGTGCGCGAGGGCAGAGAGAAGCCGCCCATAGTAATCATGGATTCGCAGCGCGACAGCGCTTCGCGCGGATTGTTGGCGTGCAGCGTTCCCATCGAGCCGTCATGGCCGGTGTTCATGGCCTGAAGCAGGTCGAACGCCTCGGGGCCGCGGACTTCGCCGACGATGATGCGTTCGGGGCGCATACGGAGGCAGTTGCGCACCAGCTCGCGCATGGTGACCTGGCCTTCGCCTTCGATGTTGGGTGGGCGGGTTTCGAGCCGGACCACATGAGGTTGCTGGAGCTGGAGCTCGGCCGCGTCCTCGCAGGTGATGACCCGCTCGTCGTGCTCGATGTAGTTGGTCAGGCAATTGAGCAGCGTCGTCTTGCCCGAGCCGGTACCGCCGGAGATCAGCACGTTGCAGCGGACCCGTCCGATGATCTGGAGGATCTCTGCGCCTTCCGGCGAAATCGCGCCGAACTTGACGAGCTGATCGAGCGTCAGCTTGTCCTTCTTGAATTTGCGGATGGTGAGGGCGGGGCCGTCGATCGCGAGCGGCGGCACGATAGCGTTGACGCGGGAGCCGTCGGCGAGGCGCGCGTCGCAGATCGGTGAGGATTCGTCGACGCGCCGGCCGACCTGGCTGACGATGCGCTGACAGATATTGAGGAGCTGCTGGTTGTCGCGAAACCGGATTCCGGTGCGCTGGATCTTGCCGCCGACTTCGATGAAGACGGTGCCGGCGCCGTTCACCATGATGTCGGCGATGTCGTCGCGCGCGAGCAGGGGCTCGAGGGGGCCATAGCCGAGCACGTCGTTGCAGATATCGTCGAGCAGTTCCTCCTGCTCGGCGATCGACATCACGATGTTCTTGATCGCGATGATCTCGTTGACGATGTCGCGGATTTCCTCGCGGGCGGACTCGGAATCGAGCTTGGCGAGCTGGGCGAGGTCGATGGCCTCGATCAGCGCGCCGAAGATGGTGGCCTTGACCTCGTAATAATTGTCCGACCGCCGGCTCTCCATGGCGGGAGGCGGCGGGGCCTTGGCAGGGGCAAGCGGCGGCGAGGCGACGGCCGGCGGGAGCGGGCCGCGCGACACCGTCGCCGCCGGAGCCTGGGAAGGCTCGGGCAACACGGCGCCGGGCTTGGGAGCCCGAAGGTCGGTGTCTGTTCCGCTACGCTTACCGAACACTTAACAACTCCATGCGGCGGCTATTTTCCCCGCAACTTCTCAATCAGGGGTGAAAACAAGGACGACTTTTGTTTCTTGGTCTCGCTCCGGCCGGTCAGGCGCTGGGCGATCTGAAGGAACATCTCGATCGACTTGTGATTGGCCGAGATCTCCGCAATCATCTGCCCGTTATTGGCCGCCGAGCCGAAGATCTGCGGCTCGAACGGAATCGAGGCGACCGGCTGGCTCTCGATCGCTTTGGCGAATTCCGTGGCGGCGATTTCGGGACGTTTCGGAACACCGACCTGGTTCAGGCAGTAGAGCGGCGGCCGGTCGTTGGGGCGCGAGGCCTTCAAAAGGTCGAACAGGTTCTTCGTGTTGCGCAAATTGGCCAGATCCGGCGCGGCCACGATCAGGATATCGTCCGCTCCGATCAAGGCGCGCTTGGTCCAGCCCGACCATTGGTGCGGCACGTCGAGCACGATGCAGGGCATGGTGGAGCGCAGCGTGTCGAATACGGCATCGAAAGCGTCCGAGCCGAAGTCATAGACGCGGTCGAGCGTCGCGGGCGCCGCCAGCAGGCTGAGATGGTCGGTGCATTTCGACAGCAGGCGGTCGATGAAGGCCGTATCGACGCGATCGGGTGAGAACACGGCGTCGGCGATGCCCTGTGGCGGGTCCTGGTTGTAGTCCAACCCGGCCGTGCCGAAGGCGAGGTCGAGATCGGCGACCACCGCATCCATCGCGAGATCGCGCGCGATCGCCCAGGCAACGTTGTGGGAAATGGTGGAAGCGCCGACGCCGCCCTTGGCGCCGACGACGGCGATGATGCGGCCGACCGCCTTGGCTTCGGGCGCCGAGAACAGGTTGCAGATCGAGCGCACCACGTCGATCGCGGAGACCGGCGCGAGCACGTAGTCGCTGACACCGCGGCGCACCAGCTCGCGGTAGAGCATGACGTCATTGATGCGGCCGATCACGACCACGCGGGTGCCGGCGTCGCAGACGGTGGCAAGCTGGTCGAGCCCGCCCAGGAGATCGTTGCGGCCGTCGCTTTCGAGCACGATCACGTTTGGTGTCGGGGCGGAGCGATAGGCTTCGATCGCCGCCGCCATGCCGCCCATCTGGATCTTCAGATGGGCTTTGCCGAGACGGCGATCCTCGCCGGCCGACTGCACCGCGGCAGCGGTCTCTACGGTCTCGCAGAAGGCCTGGACCGAGACACGCGGCGAGGGCGCAATATGCTCATCAAGCGGCGGGGGTGGGGCCTCCGGCTGCTCTTCTTGAGGCTGGCGAGCGTAGCTGATCATTTGCCGGTGTCGCTGAGTTTGGCCTTGTCGGCTTCAGGATAGGAGACCGCCGTCGGCGTTCCTTTGCGATATTTCTCGAGGAGCGTGGTGCGACGCGCCATGTAGGACGGCGTTTCGGCCCTCGGCTGCTCGAGGTCCGACGGATTGCTGACCATCGCAGCGAGGTTGCGCTGATAGGCGCAGCCGTAATTGTAATAGTCCTTGTTCTCGAACCAGCTCTTATTCTTCATCGAGGGGCCGATGTCCTCCGGCCACAGGCCGCAGGGACCCGCGACCGCGGCGATCTTGGAGTAAGTGAGCCGGATCGGCGGCAGGAAGCGCTTGTCGTCCGGCTGATAAGGGCGAACGTTGACGCCGCGCGGCGGAACGCCGGCCGCCGCCAGTATCGCCTGGATCTCACGCATGGTGTCCGCGACCGGACGTGCGTTGGGCGTGCCGGATGGCACGTCGATCCGGATCGCGCCGGTGCCCTCGTGCAGCCAGGCCGAGGCGACGCCCATCACGTCGGCGCGCTGGGCGGCGGTCAAGCCGCCGCGGGCGTGGCCGACGAAGACGACGATCGAGCGGTTCTGCTCTTCGATCGCGATCGGATGGCGCTGCTTGTAATCGTCGGGAATGGAGGCGGTGACCGCTTCGTCGTGCTGGCAGCCGCCGAGGGCGAGCGCCATGCCGACGAGCGCGCCACCGAGGCGGATGGCGCGTTTGCGAAGCTGGGGTGGTCTTATGATCATCGTGAAGTCCCCGTTCCGCCTCAGTCGGTGATGAAGCCGTAGGTGCCGCGGTAATTTCTGGCCGGTTCGGTCCGTCCGGGCACGCCGTAGATGCGGTTGATGTTGCCGATCAGCTCGGCCTGCGGATCGGAAGGCGCGGCAAAGCCGTCATCCGGCCGCGAAAGATCCTTTTGCGCAACCGCGCGAACGACATAAGGCGTCACGATCACGACCAGTTCGGTCGCGTTGTTGACGAAGTCGCGGCTGCGGAACAGCGTGCCGAGGATCGGGAGCTGCATCAGCCCCGGCAGTCCGCTGACCGCCTGCTTGGTCTGCTGCTGGATCAGGCCGGCCATCGCCATCGCGCCGCCCGAGGGAATTTCCAGCGAAGTCTCGGCGCGACGGGTCCTAATCGAGGGCACCGTCAGCGAGTTCACCGACGTCGAGGTCACCGCCTGGGACAGCGTGATCGCATTCTCGTTCGACAGTTCCGAGACTTCGGTCATCACGCGCAGGCTGATCTTGCCCTCGCTCAGGACCACCGGAGTGAAGTTGAGCGAGATGCCGAACTTCTTGAAGCTGATCTGGGTGGTACAGACATGCGTGGTCGGATCGCACGCATAGCCTGCCGGCACGGGGAATTCACCGCCGGCAATGAAGGTCGCCGACTCGCCGGAGATCGCGGTCAGATTCGGCTCGGCCAGCGTACGGATCACGCCCGCGGTCTCCATCGCGCGCAGGGTGGCCTGCACGGACGGCGTCGCGCCGAATTTCGTAGTCAGGTTGTTACCGTCCACGAGATTGTGGCCAAGGGCCGTGAACGGGTTGGAATTGGAGAAGCTCACCACGGAGGTGCCGTAGTTCAGGTTCGCGGAGAGGTCGATGCCGAGCTGCTTAACAATGTTGCGCTGAACTTCAGCCACCGTCACCTTCAGCATGACCTGATCGCGGCCGCGGACCACGATCGAGTTCACCACCTTGTCGGCGCCGCCGGCGAGGCGCGCGGCGAGATCATTGGCCTGCTGCGCTTCGAGCGGGTTCGCAGCCGTGCCGGTCAGGACGATGCCGTCGCCGAGGCCGTCGATCTGGATGTCGGAGTTGGGCAGGATCTGTTTCAGTGCGGCCCGCGCGCCGTTGAGGTCGCGCTTGACCGCGATGTCATAGGCCGCAATCTGCTGGCCGGCGGAATCAAAGAACACGATATTGGTCTGGCCGACCGAGGCGCCGATGATGTAGGCCCGCTGCGCCGAGCGGACCACCGCATTGGCGATCTTGGGGTCTGCGACCAGCACATCCTTGATGTCCCGCGGCAGATCGACCACGACAGATTTGCCGATGCCGAGCGAGAGGAAACGCGCGTTCATCTGGCCGTCGGCCGCGACCGGCACCACGGCGCGGTAGTCGGCGGCGACCACCGGGCTAAGGGCCGGGTTCAGCGTCAGCGCGAGGACGGCCGAAAACGACAGGGCGCGAACCAGTGAGGTTCGCATCGTCGCCAGATTTGCCCTGCATTTCATATCGACTGTCTTCATCGTGCTTTCGCCGTCTGACTTGGAATGCCGTAGCGAATGATCGAAACGCCGTCGCGCTTCTGCGCGGATTCGTCGAGCGTGATCTCGCTGAGCTTGACGTCGGCTATGCTGCGCAACGCCAGCGACAGCGTTCCGGCCTGGCGGGCCGACGAAAGCGCCTGGGTCTGCGCCGCATTGAGCTCCAAGGTCACGGTTTTGCCGACCACCGTGTTCTGGCCGTCCTTCTCCTTCGGCGCTTGGTCGATGGCCAGGACGCGGATGTTGGCGAGGATGATTTCGGAGGTGACGATGTCCGGGGCGCCGCTGCTCTGGTCCGGGTTCTTGAGGCGGCGCGTGAGGATCACATCGACGCGGTCGTTGGGCAGGATGAAGCCGCCTGCGCCGGTCTCCGGCGAGATCTCGGTCGAGATCGCCCGCATGCCGGAAGGCAGGATTGCCGCCATGAAGCCGGAGCCCTCGGCCTTGACCAGCTTCTGGTCGCGGATCGGCTCACCCTGGATGAAGGGAGCGCGCGCGATCGAGCCGGTCACCTGGGTCGCGCCCTCGGGACGCTCGTTGCGGCGGATGAAGGTGGCGCTGGCGGTCGCGGCCGGCCAAGTCTGCCATTGCACGTCGTCCGGCTTCACGGTCTGGCCGAGACCGATATCGTTCTTGGCCACCAGAACGTCGACGGTCGGAAGCTGCGCGACCGGAGCCGGAGGCGGCGCAGAATTGTCCGTGCCGCTCGCCAGGTACGCGGCGACGCCGCCGGCCCCGATAGCGACCGTCAGGACGACAATGCGTGCCCTATTCATACGCTTCACTTTCCAACAAAAACGCCGCGACGCTGCCGCCGCCGTAATCGGCAGTTGACCAGCTATTCGTCAAAGCATGGTTAATGAGGCGTATCTAAATCGCCTCAACGCCCGGTTTACCCGGTGCGTTCAGCGCAGTGCGAGGTGAGCGAGGTCGATCGCCTTCACCCATTCGGTCTCTGGGTAGACCATCAGCGCGCTCAGTGCGAGCGCGATTCCGTAGGGAATGCCGCTCTCCTTGGCGTGCAGCCGTGCGAGCCAGGCTTGGCCCGCCAGTCCGTAGGGCAGCGGCCATTGCCGGAACTGGAGCAGGAGCAGCGTCAGCGCGCCACCGAACAGCGAAGCGTAGAGTAGGAAGTTGATCAGATGTGCAAAGCCGAACCAGAGTGCGACTGAGGCCGCGACCTTGGCATCGCCGCCGCCGACCCAGCCCATCGCAAAGCAGGTGAAGGCCACGACCAGGAGAAGTGCGCCGGCACCGAGATGGCTCAGCACCTCGTAAGGCGCCATGCCACCGGCGAGGGCGAGGGCGAAGAAGCCTGCGACCAATGCCAGCGAGACGCGGTTCGAGATCGTCATCGTGAAGAGATCGCTCGCGGCGGCGAACGCCATGAGGGCCGGGAAGAGCAGAAGGCGCGCAAGGTCGAGGATCATGGGCTGCGTCTTGAGGCCTGGTTGTGTCGCCGAAGCTGGCGGCGCGGATGCTAGCCGGCAGTGCTAAACAAACCGACAACGGCAGCCGGGCGGCGGGGGTGGCACCGCCGCAAGCGTGCTCACCAGAGGCTGGCGATGCGCACGGCGAGGACGAGCGTCGCCAGCAGCAGCGCAAGGCAGACCCAATAGGCCGGCGAGCTGGTCTGCGACACCGCCTCGTTCGCCGCGACGGCGGCATCGGTTCTGTACTCGCGCAACGCCACTGGAACTCGCCGTCTTCAGAAAAACAAAGGCCCCGGAGGTCCGGGGCTTTTGCGGTCGCTCGTCAAGCCGCTTACTTCAGCGACGTGCTGATCGAGCCGAACTTGCTGTTCAACGTGCTGCCGAGATTGTTGACGACGGTGATGATGGCCAGCGCGATGCCGGCGGCGATCAGACCATATTCGATGGCGGTGGCACCGGATTCGTCCTTCGCGAAACGCGCAATCAGGTTCTTCATGAACAAAACTCCGTCTGGATGGGATCGCCTCGTTCGGCGCTGTCTTTGACGCGACGAACATGAGAGTCGAGCTCTTTCGGTAGCGTTAATTCATTCGAGCAAACCCGCTTGTGGCGCGGTGCTTTTGGCCAGAGTGAATTTCGTCTTAATAAGGCAGTTGAATTCGGTCTGTTCCGAATGCAGCGCATGCACCGCCGGCTTCACCCTCCTTTAAATCTAGCGGAGTAGGCCTAGGCGGGACCAGCAATTCGGAAGTGAGGCGACGATGTCGAGCCTGCCCATGCAAGTCGCCCTGATGCTCGGCGAGACGATCCAGAAGATGGTCCCCGTCACCCTGGTGCTCGCGGCAATCTTCACCGTGCTCGAGCATTTCTGGGCCTGCAATCCCGGCGCGCCGTGGTGGCGCAAGCGGGAGATCCTCACCGACATCTGCTACTGGTTCTTCGTACCGGTGTTCGCCCGCACCATGCGGATCGGACTGCTGATCGTGGGCGCCGGCGTGGTCTTCAGCATCCACGATGCCGACGACCTCATCGCTTTCTACGACAACGGCCATGGCCCGCTGTCACAGCTGCCGCTGTGGCTACAGGCCGTGCTGTTCCTGGTGCTGTCCGATTTCATGCTGTACTGGCTGCACCGGCTTTTCCACGACGGTGGCTTCTGGAAGTACCACGCGATTCATCATTCGTCGGAGGAGATCGGCTGGATTTCCGCGGCGCGCTTCCATCCCGTCAACCTCATGCTCGGGACGATCAGCGTCGACGTCGTGCTGCTGATGGCCGGTATCTCCCCGAACGTCATGATCTGGGTCGGTCCGTTCACCACCTTTCATTCGGCCTTCGTGCACGCCAATTTGAACTGGACCTTCGGACCGTTCAGATATGTGCTGGCGACGCCGGTATTCCACCGCTGGCACCACACCTCGCTCGAAGAGGGCGGCGATACCAACTTTGCCGGGACGTTCCCGATCTGGGACGTGCTGTTCGGCACCTTCCGGATGCCGGAGGGCAGGCTGCCGCAGGATTATGGCAAGGACGAAGCGACCATGCCGAAGGAAATCGGCGGGCAACTCGCCTATCCGTTCCGCCGTTAGCGCGGCGCCGACGATTCGGAAGCTCCCTTCAAACAATAGTCGGCGAGTTTGCGGAACGTTCACGAATTAAGCGCAGGTTAGCCGGGTCGGGCACCGGCTCCGCTGTTTGATCGTTTCTGCCGGTTTGTGACGTCCCGGGGGTAAGAGTATGCGTAAAGAGTTGCTGCGCCGTCAGGCGCGCGTCTGCCTTCTGGTTGCGGCCGCGGTGCTGGCGTCGCCTGGTGCCGGCCTTGCCGAGCCCACCGCCGATACCATCGCCGTCAATGTCGACCAGGCCAAGCTGGTACGGCTCCCCGGCAAGGTCGCGACCATCGTGGTCGGCAATCCCCTGATCGCGGACGTCACGCTCCAGCCTGGCGGCATGATCGTCGTGACCGGGAAAGGTTATGGTGCCACCAATTTTATCGCGCTCGACCGGGGCGGCGAGATTCTGGTCGACCGCCAGATCCAGGTCGAAGGTCCGAGCGATCGGCTCGTCACCGTCTATCGCGGGATCGAGCGCGAGTCCTATAGCTGCCTGCCGCTTTGCCAGCGCCGCGTCACGCTCGGCGACAGCGATGCCTACTTCAACAACACGATGAACCAGGCGGGCACACTGAGCGGCAATGCCAGCGGCACGGCCGGAGCCGGCGCCAAGACCAACTAGCAGAACCGGCGAAGTTGCTCGGGCAGGATCGCCTCACCGGCCCGGGCGCTGGCGCCTCTCACGAGGAGCTCTTCTCTCCGCGCGCCTTGTTTCCGCGTGGCCTTCCTGCCTCCCCTGTGCTTGGGCGTTCGTGGTTAACGCATGCTTAACGAGGCGGTCTGACCGGAGCGGATCGCCTGAAACACTTAAACAATCAGTTTTCGCTATTGAAGCGGGCAGATGATTGCCGTTGCCGGGGAATTTGACGCGATGCCATCGCCTGCGCCTACGAGGTTCACGCCGCTCGCCGCGCTGCGCCGGTTTCGCGGCAACCGCCGCGGCTCCGCGGTCGTCGAGTTTGCGCTGGTCGCTCCGGTGTTCTTCGCGTTGCTGTTCGCCATTATCGAGACGGCGCTGATGTTCTTCGCGGGCCAGGTGCTCGAGACCATCACCCAGAATTCCGCGCGCGTGGTTCTGACCGGGCAGGCACAATCCGGCTCAGTGACGGCCTGCGCCGTCTCCGGCGTGAGCAAGCCCTGCACGCAAGCAACGTTCAAATCCTATGTCTGTAGCCAGATTCCGGCGCTGTTCGATTGCAACAAGCTCTATGTCGAAGTCACCAGCTTCTCGTCCTTCGCCGCGGTGACGCTGCCGACCCATATCGACGGCAGCGGAAATTTCGACACGAACACGAGCTACAGCCCGGGCGGTGCGGGCGACATCGTGGTGGTGCGGGTGTTCTATCAGTGGCCGCTGTTCGTCACCGGGTTCGGCTACAACACCTCCAATCTTGCCGGCAGCAAGCGGCTGCTGGTTGCCACGGCCGCGTTCAAGAACGAGCCTTACTAGGACCAATGGATCTGGACGGAACGATGCAGACGATGTCGAGAATCTGGTGGGTGGCCCATTGCGCCGTGGGCGAGTTCGTCGCGGACAGCAGGGCGCTCGCGGCGACCGAATTCGCGGTGATCGTGCCGCTGATGCTGGTGATGTTCTTCGGCACAGTCGAGTTCTCGTCGGCGGTGGCGATCGATCGCAAGGTGACGCTGATGGCGCGGACGCTGTCCGACCTCACCTCGCAATCGATTTCGGTCGGCGATACCGACATGACCAATTTCTTCGCGGCCTCGACCGGCGTCATGACGCCGTATCCCACCACGACGGTGTCGGCGACGATCAGCGAACTCTATGTCGACCCATCGACCCTGCAGGCGCATGTGCAGTGGAGCAAGGGATCCGTGCCGCGCACGGAGAAGTCCCTGGTCACGATTCCCACGACGCTTGCGGTCGGCGGCACCTACCTGATCTTCAGTGAGGTCAGCTACACCTACACGCCGACGATCGGCTACGTGCTCAAGAACGCGGTCACGCTGAGCGATGTCGCCTATACCCGCCCGCGCCAGTCCACCTGCGTCTATTACAGCCCGGCTACGGCCTGCACGGCCTACTGACCGCAGCGCCTCCTTCCGACATGAATAAGGCCGTGCGTTGCGCACGGCCTTTTCGATTCCTTGGCTCGCCTGAGCCGGTCCGGGGCAATATCCGGACTATGGGCCCGGCGGGCTCAGCCTGCGGCGCGGAGGTTGTCCGCTGCCGACTTTCCGGAGCGGCGGTCGGCCACGATCTCGTAGGAGACCTTCTGGCCTTCGTGCAGCGAGCCGAGGCCGGCGCGCTCGACGGCGCTGATGTGAACGAACACGTCCTTGCCACCGTCATCGGGCTGAATGAAGCCATAACCCTTGGTCGCGTTAAACCACTTCACGGTTCCCATGCTCACTGGGGTAGTCCCTTCTAGATAGCACCATGTAAGAGCCCGCTCGCGCAGGCAGGTTAGATCGAATTTTTGGAAGGGTCGTCAGCGTGTCTGAACCGGCTGTACCGGTGGATGCTAATGTCGTCCGGCCGAAAATCGATTAATTCAGTTTATCGGAATTAGGGCTTCAAAACAATCCGGAGCGCACGATTTTTTGATCCGCCGCGAGGTGCGCGGCGGATCAGCATACAGACCAGAATTTTACTTCCGCGCTGACGCGCCCGAAGGACTAACGGCGGCGGAACTGGCCGCCGCGCTGGCCGGGACGAGGCGGTCCGCCTCCCGTGCTCGGACGTTCGTCCTTGTGGCGGAAAATCAGCCGGCCCTTCTCGAGGTCATACGGTGACATCTCCACCGTCACGCGGTCGCCCGCGAGCGTCTTGATCCGGTTCTTCTTCATCTTGCCGGCGGTGTAAGCAACGATCTCGTGTCCGGCGTCGAGCTGCACGCGGTAGCGTGCGTCGGGGAGGATTTCGGTGACCAGTCCTTCGAACTGGATCAGCTCTTCCTTAGCCATGAATTTCTCCAGGTCGTGGACGGCTAGTGCGAAAAGGGTTTGCGATTCGGTTGACCGTTCGGCCGACTCTCGCGGCGCAAAAAGGCAACGCCTTGTATCCCATCAGGCGTCCCGGCGCTATGCGCGGAACGCTGTTCCGGACGGTCGGTTAGCGACGAATGCATCTTAGCACCGGAACGGCGGCGACGAGATGCCTTCGAAGCTTTCGGGCCAGTGCCGGGCCGCCCGTCAATATGCCGTCCCTCGCCGGGGCGTCCGTCCCCCTGCTTGCCGGCGCTGTGGTGGCGCCCGTCGGCATGCCTCTCGTCGGAACGCCGCCCGTCACCCTGCCCGTGCCGTGCGCCTTGCGGACGCTGGCCCGGACGGCCTGGCCGACCTTGTCGTTGCTGCGGCGGGGGAGGACCGGCATCCCGGCGACCGGCGTCGGTGCGGTGGTCCTCGCGCGGCAACGCCACGCGGATCAGGCGCTCGATGTCGCGGAGATAGCCGAGCTCGTCACCGCCGGCAACCAGCGAGATCGCGGTGCCGTCGGCGCCGGCGCGCGCGGTGCGGCCGATGCGGTGGACGTAAGTCTCAGGCACGTTGGGCAGATCGAAATTGATGACGTGGGTGATGCCGTCGACGTCGATGCCGCGGGCAGCGATGTCGGTGGCGACCAGGGTACGGATCTCGCCCGACCGGAACTGGCCCAGCGTTCGTTCGCGATGGTTCTGTGACTTGTTCCCATGAATGGCGCTGGCGGGGATGCCCGCCTTCTCCAGTGTCTTTACGACCTTGTCGGCGCCGTGCTTGGTGCGGGTGAAGACCAGCGCCCGGTTGACCGGTTCTTCCTTCAGCAGCTTGGCGAGGAAGGCCGGCTTGGCCGAGAAGTCGACCTGGAGGATGCGCTGGTTGATCCGTTCGGCGGTCGAGGAGACCGGGGTCACCGCGACGCGGGCGGGATCACGCAGCATGGCGTCGGCGAGCTCGGCGATGTCCTTCGGCATGGTGGCCGAGAAGAACAGCGTCTGCCGCTTGATCGGCAGCTTGGCAACGATTTTGCGGATGTCGTTGATGAAGCCCATGTCGAGCATGCGGTCGGCCTCGTCAAGCACGAGGAATTCGACGCTTGAAAGCTTCAGCCCGTTGCTCTGGACAAGATCGAGCAGACGGCCGGGAGTGGCGACCAGAACCTCGACGCCCTGCATCAGCGAGCGGACCTGGCGGCCCATCGGCACGCCGCCGATGGCGAGTGTTGAGGACAGGCGGATGTGGCGGCCATAGGCATTGAAGCTGTCGAGGATCTGGCCGGACAGCTCGCGGGTGGGCGACAGCACCAGGACGCGGGCGGTCTTGGGCTGCGGCTTGATGCGGTTCTCGAGCAGGCGATGCAGGATCGGCAGCGCGAAAGACGCGGTCTTGCCGGTGCCGGTCTGGGCAATGCCGACGACGTCGCGGCCGGTCAGCGCCAGCGGGACGGTCTGAGCCTGGATCGGGGTGGGGGTGACGTAGTTCTCTTCACGAAGAGCGCGTGCGATGGGTTCGGCGAGGCCGAAATCCTGAAACGAAGTCAAAAGAGGGGTTCTTTCCATGTCAAAGGCGGGCGCCCGGCGCATTCGGCGCGGCGCGCGCATAGGGTGTCGAGAAGACACCTGCGTGTTTGGGGTGTCGGATGGGCTTGGGAGATATGGGGCAAGCCAGAGGCCCGTAGGGGCTTAAGAACACGCAGCTCGCAACGACGGCTTGATTCGCAAGCAGTCTCGACCGTTCATATGGAACATCGTGGGGGCGCTTTCAAGGCAGGTTCGCCCCAAACGACGGTTGCGGCGCAGAAATAGTTGTGCCGGAAATTTAGCCAGAGCGGACGATTTGCATATAAAATAGGCCGTCTGCCGCTTTCGCATACATCCCCACTGCCTAGGGTTTGGGCGAACAGATCGCCTCGAGACTTGGAATTCTGTCTGTTTTGCTAGCAAGAACAATGGCTTGAGGGGTGCTCAGTCCATGGCATGGTTCTTGCGAATCCGTTAATCGCAGGCGGCCGTGGGGCCGTTTCGCAGCGTTTTTCACGTCTGCGTCAGGGAGATGATACACTCATGCTTAGCAAATCCACTCACGATATAGCGGCGTCATTTAGCCGCCGCGGCGTCCTCGCCGCGACGGCCGGGCTGATGCTCGGTCTGGCTTCATTGACCGGCGCCAAGGCCGCGGACGACACGATCAAGGTCGGCGTGCTTCACTCCCTTTCCGGCACCATGGCCATCAGCGAGACCACGCTGAAGGACACCATCCTCTTCCTGATCGACGAGCAGAACAAGAAGGGCGGCGTGCTCGGCAAGAAGCTCGAGGCCGTCGTCGTCGACCCCGCTTCCAATTGGCCGCTGTTCGCCGAGAAGGCGCGCGAGCTGATCACGAAGGACAAGGTCGCGGTCGTGTTCGGCTGCTGGACCTCGGTGTCGCGCAAGTCCGTGCTGCCGGTCTTCAAGGAGCTGAACAACATCCTGTTCTACCCCGTGCAGTACGAGGGCGAGGAGAGCGAGCGCAACGTATTCTACACCGGCGCTGCGCCGAACCAGCAGGCGATTCCCGCCGTCGACTATCTGATGAAGGAAGAGAAGGTGAAGCGCTGGGTGCTCGCGGGCACCGACTACGTCTATCCGCGCACCACCAACAAGATCCTGGAAGCCTATCTGAAGTCGAAGGGTGTGGCTCAGGAAGACATCATGATCAACTACACGCCGTTCGGCCACTCCGACTGGCAGACGATCGTTGCCGACATCAAGAAGTTCGGCTCGGCTGGCAAGAAGACCGCGGTGGTCTCGACCATCAACGGCGACGCCAACGTTCCCTTCTACAAGGAACTCGGCAACCAGGGTATCAAGGCCAAGGACATCCCCGTGGTCGCGTTCTCGGTGGGTGAGGAAGAGCTTGCCGGCATCGACACCAAGCCGCTGGTCGGCCATCTCGCCGCCTGGAACTACTTCCAGTCGATCAAGACCAAGGACGGGTCGAACGAGAAGTTCATTAAGGATTGGCAGGCCTACACCAAGAACCCGAAGCGCGTGACCAACGACCCGATGGAAGCGCACGTGATCGGCTTCAACATGTGGGTGAAGGCGGTCGAGAAGGTGAAGTCGACTGATCCGGACAAGGTGATCGATGCGCTTCCCGGCATCGAGGCGCCGAACTTGACCGGCGGCGTGTCGAAGATGCTGCCGAACCACCACATCACCAAGCCGGTGTTCATTGGCGAGATCAAGGGCAACGGCCAGTTCGACGTGGTCTGGAAGACCCCGGGTCTCGTTGCTGGCGATGCCTGGTCGAAGGAGCTCGAGGGCTCCAAGGACCTGATCGGCGACTGGGTCGGCAAGAAGTGCGGCAATTTCAACACCAAGACCAACAAGTGCCTCGGTTCGGGCTCCTGATCCCGATCTGACGCTCCAAGATTGGAGAGGGCGGCGATCCCGCCGCCTTCTCCATCCATTTCCGCCGGGGTCATTCACAGTGCTAGCCCATTTGTCCGCCCGTCTCCGTTCGCTCCTGCTCTCGTTGTTCCTGATCGCGTTCGCGCTGCCGGCCTTCGCCGGTCCGTTCGAGGATGCGGTCGCAAAATTCGCCAACGACGATTTTTCCGACACGGAAGAGGCGATCGGCGCGGTCGCAAGCAGCGGCAACCCGCTGGCATTGCCGATCATCAGCGCGCTGCAAGACGGCCGCCTCATGGCCGATCCAGACAGCAAGAAGGTCTACGTCACCGGCGCCGACGGCAAGTCGATCGACGCCGCGTCCGGCCAGGCGGTGACCAGCATTCCCGACAGCGCGAGCGCGGTTCGGCTCAACAACCGTCTGCGCCGCAGCGTCGATGCCGCGGTCGGCAGCCTGACGCTTCAGTCGCCAGATCTGTCGACGCGCCTTCAGGCCGCGCAATCCGTCTTCAAGTCGCATGAGGAATCGGCGCTAGAGGCAGTCGACGGTGCGCTCGCCAAGGAAACCAACAGAGCCGTGAAGACGGTGCTCGGCGAAGCCCGTGCGGCCATCCTGCTGTTCAAGTCGGACGCCACCGAGGTCGAGAAGCTGGAGGCCGTCGCCACGCTCAAGGCGCGCGGCGACCAGGAGGCGCTGGCGCTGCTCACCGGCATGGGCGACCAGCCGGCCTCGGTGAGCAAGGCTGCCGCGAGCGCGATCGGCTCGATCCAAAGCTCGCTTGCGGTCTGGTCAATGGTGCAGAACGCCTGGTACGGCCTCTCGCTCGGCTCGGTGCTGCTGCTCGCTGCGATCGGGCTCGCCATCACCTTTGGCGTGATGGGCGTCATCAACATGGCGCATGGCGAGATGGTGATGATCGGGGCCTACACCACCTTCGTGGTGCAGGAGGTGATCCGTACCCGCTCTCCCGCCCTGTTCGACTATTCGCTGCTGATTGCCGTGCCGCTCGCCTTTCTCGTCGCCGGCGCCATCGGCGTCCTGATCGAGCGCAGCATCATCCGCTTCCTCTACGGCCGTCCGCTGGAGACGCTGCTGGCGACCTGGGGCCTGTCGCTGGTGTTGCAGCAGGCGGTGCGCACCATGTTCGGCCCGACCAACCGCGAGGTCGGCAACCCCTCCTGGATGAGCGGCGCGTTCGAACTCGGCCAGATCACTATCACGTATAACCGGCTCTGGATCCTCTGCTTCACGCTGGCCGTGTTCGCGATCCTGCTCGCGATGCTGCGCTACACCGCGCTCGGCCTCGAGATGCGCGCGGTGACGCAGAACCGCCGCATGGCGGCCTCGATGGGCATCGCCACTTCGCGCGTCGATGCGCTCACCTTCGGGCTCGGCTCCGGCATTGCCGGCATTGCAGGCGTGGCGTTGTCGCAGATCGACAATGTCAGCCCCAATCTCGGCCAGAGCTACATCATCGATAGTTTCATGGTCGTGGTGTTCGGCGGCGTCGGCAATCTCTGGGGCACCCTGGTCGGCGCCTTCACGCTCGGCATCGCCAACAAATTCCTGGAGCCGGTCGCAGGCGCCGTGCTCGGCAAAATCGCCATCCTGGTTCTGATCATCCTGTTCATCCAAAAACGGCCGCGCGGCTTGTTCGCGCTCAAGGGCCGTGCGGTGGAAGCATGACCCCTCACATGCTGACGCGATCGCTGGACCGAAGCGCGACGATTTTCCTTGCCGTCGTCGCGGCCTGCGGCATCCTCATCCCGCTCTCCAACCTGCTGCTGCCTGCGAGCTCGTTCCTTCAGGTGCCGACCTATCTCGTCGCGCTCTGGGGCAAATACGTCTGCTACGCCATCCTCGCGCTCGCGATCGACTTGATCTGGGGCTATTGCGGCATCCTCTCGCTCGGCCACGGCGCCTTCTTCGCACTCGGCGGCTACGCCATGGGCATGTATCTGATGCGACAGATCGGCACCCGCGGCGTCTACGGCAATCCGATCCTGCCCGACTTCATGGTGTTCCTGAACTGGCAGAAGCTGCCCTGGTACTGGTACGGCTTCGACATGTTCTGGTTTGCAGCGCTGATGGTGCTGGTCGTGCCGGGCCTTCTCGCCTTTTGCTTCGGCTGGCTTGCTTTCCGCTCCCGCGTCACAGGCGTATATCTGTCGATCATCACGCAGGCGATGACCTATGCGCTGCTGCTCGCCTTCTTCCGCAATGATTTTGGCTTCGGCGGCAACAACGGCCTGACCGATTTCAAGGACATCCTCGGCTTCAACGTGCAGGCGGAGGGCACGCGCGCCGCATTGTTCGCGCTGAGCTGCCTGGCGCTGATTCTGGGCTTCCTGATCTGCCGCGCCATCGTCTCCTCCAAGCTCGGCAAGGTGCTGATTGCGGTGCGTGACGCGGAATCGCGGACGCGCTTTCTTGGCTACCGCGTCGAATCCTACAAACTGTTCGTGTTCACGGTGTCGGCATGCATGGCCGGCGTCGCCGGCGCGCTCTACGTGCCGCAGGTCGGCATCATCAATCCATCCGAATTTGCGCCGGGCAATTCGATCGAGGCGGTGATCTGGGTTGCGGTCGGCGGCCGCGGCACGCTGGTCGGCGCGGCGCTCGGCGCCGTCGTCGTCAATTACGCCAAGACCTTCTTCACCTCCGGCGTGCTCGCGCCGTACTGGCTGTTCATGCTGGGTGCGTTGTTCATCCTGGTGACGCTGCTGCTGCCGAAGGGCATCGTCGGCACCTTCAACGCCTGGTGGGACTCATCGAAGGAGAAGCGCACCGCCGCGGCCATTGCGAGCGCTGCGGCCGAAGACGGCGTCACCGAACCCAAGATGGCGGAGTAGCGCGATGAACGTCATGGATACCCGCGCGACCTCCGCGATGCTCTATCTCGACGGCGTGCACGTCTCGTTCGACGGCTTCCACGCCATCAACAACCTGTCGCTGACGCTCGAGCCCGGCGAGATGCGCGCCATCATCGGTCCGAACGGCGCCGGCAAGACCACGATGATGGACATCATCACGGGCAAGACCAAGCCGGACGAGGGCACTGTGCTGTTCGACGGGGTCACCGATCTGACGCGGCTCGATGAGACCCGCATCGCCGAGCTCGGCATCGGCCGCAAATTCCAGAAGCCGACCGTGTTCGAGAGTCAGAGCGTGCAGGACAATCTCCTGCTCGCGCTCAATGTCGATCACTCGGTCCGCGGCACGCTGTTCTGGCGCGGCAGCAAAGCGGAGTCCGAGCGCATCGACAAGGTGCTGGAGACGATCCGGCTCACCGACGCCCGCAACCGTCTCGCCGGCAGCCTCAGCCATGGCCAGAAGCAGTGGCTCGAGATCGGCATGCTGCTCGCGCAGGACCCAAAGCTGCTCCTCGTCGACGAACCGGTCGCCGGGATGACCGACGTCGAGACGTATCTCACCGCCGAGCTGCTGAAAGAGATCAACAAGACCCACACCGTGATGGTGGTCGAGCACGACATGACCTTCGTGCGCGAGCTCGGAGTCAAGGTGACCTGCCTGCATGAAGGCACCGTGCTGGCGGAAGGCACCATCGACCAGGTCTCGTCCAACGAGCGGGTCATCGAAGTCTATCTGGGCAGGTAGCGAATGGCGAATAGGGAATGGCGAATGGATTGGCCGCTTCTCTTACTAGCTACTCGCCATTCGCTATTCGCCCATAAAGGTGTTTCCGATGCTTGAAGTTAAAGACATCAACCTGTTCTACGGCGCGGCGCAGGCGCT
Source organism: Bradyrhizobium sp. 147 (assembly GCF_023073935.1). NCBI lineage: Bacteria > Pseudomonadati > Pseudomonadota > Alphaproteobacteria > Hyphomicrobiales > Nitrobacteraceae > Bradyrhizobium > Bradyrhizobium sp. 147. The sequence continues at coordinate 309,245 of NZ_JADPKL010000089.1, forward strand.
GCGCGGCGTCTCGATCTCGGCGGAGCCGGGCAAGGTGACTTGCGTGCTCGGCCGCAACGGCGTCGGCAAGACCTCGCTCTTGCGCGCCATGGTCGGGCAATATCCGATCTCCTCGGGCGCGATCGTGCTCGACGGCACAGACATCACGGGCCTGAAGCCCTACGAGCGCGCGCGCAGGGGCATCGGCTTCGTGCCACAGGGCCGCGAGATCTTTCCGTTGCTCACGGTCGAGGAGAACCTCAAGACCGGCTTCGGCCCGCTCAAGCGCGAGGACAAGCACATTCCGGACGACGTGTTCTCGCTATTTCCGGTGCTGCAATCCATGCTCGGCCGGCGCGGTGGCGACCTCTCCGGCGGTCAGCAGCAGCAGCTCGCGATCGGGCGCGCGCTGGTGATGCGGCCAAAGCTGCTGCTGCTCGACGAGCCGACCGAGGGCATCCAGCCATCGATCATCAAGGACATAGGCCGCGCCATCTCCTACCTGCGCAACCTCGGCAACATTGCGATCGTGCTGGTCGAGCAATATCTCGACTTTGCTTGCGAACTCGGCGACAGTTTCGCGGTGATGGATCGCGGCGCGGTGAAGTTCACCTGCGACCGCTCCAATCTCGACGCGAGCGAAATCAGCCGCCAGATGGCGCTCTAGGCCATTCTGCCGCGACCGGGTGGGGAGGCGGATGCGCAGCGACGTTTCAGTCACATCAACCGTTTTCGAGGCGAACCGTGCCCGCGGCGAGGTGCGCTTCGATGTTCAGGCGCGCGACGGCGTGACGCGGCGTGGCACGTTGCATGAAAGCGGCTCGCTGCGCGTGCGCTTTCCATCGCCGGAAGGCGAGGGGCTGTCTGGCGTGTTCGTCAACACGGCCGGCGGGGTCGCTGGCGGCGATCGCTTCGACATTGAGATCACGGCCGCTGATGCTGCGCGGCTGACGCTGACTACGGCGGCCGCAGAAAAGGTCTATCGTGCGCCGGGACAGGCGGCCGAGCTCAATATCGCGCTGAAGGTCGGCGCAGGCGCGCATCTGTCCTGGCTGCCTCAGGAGATGATCCTGTTCGATCGCGCCCGTATCTATCGCCGCTTCGACATCGCGCTCGATGAGAAGGCTTCGCTTCTGCTCTGCGAGATCGTGGTGTTCGGTCGCACCGCCATGGGCGAGCGGATGGAGCAGGGCGAGTTTGTCGATCGCTGGCGGCTCTCTCGCGGCGGCAAGCTGGTGTTCGCCGAAACTATCAGGCTCGACGGCAATATCGGCGCAAAACTCGGCCGATCTGCCGTTGCCAAAGATGGCGCCGCGATCGGCACGGCCCTGATCCTGCCTGGAGACGAGGCCCTGGTTGAGCGCCTGCGCGAAGCATCGGACTCGTTCGCCGGCGAGGTCGGGATATCCGCCTGGAATGGCTTTGCAATGGCGCGGTTCTGTGCCCAAGATGCGGCGCGTTTGCGCACTGACATGATGGCGGTGCTGGCGCGCACCGGCGCCGTGCTGCCGCGGCTGTGGTTGAATTGACGTGTTGAACGGAAGAGATTTCGCATGAACCTGTCTCCCCGCGAAAAGGACAAGCTTCTGATCTCGATGGCCGCCATCGTGGCGCGCCGCCGGCTGGAGCGTGGCGTCAAGCTCAACCATCCCGAGGCGGTCGCGATCATCTCCGATTTTATCCTCGAAGGCGCCCGTGACGGCCGCACCGTCGCCGAACTGATGCAATCTGGCGCGCAGGTGTTGACCCGCGATCAGGTGATGCCCGGAATTCCGGAGATGATCCACGACATCCAGGTCGAAGCGACCTTTCCGGACGGCACCAAGCTCGTCACCGTCCACGAGCCGATCAGGTAGGAGCAGAGCATGATCCCCGGCGAACTCTTCATCCAGGACGGCGAAATCGAGCTCAATGCTGGCCGCAAGACCGTGACGCTGACAGTCGCCAACACCGGCGACCGTCCGATCCAGGTCGGCTCGCACTACCATTTTTTCGAGACCAACCCGGCGTTGAATTTCGACCGCAGACGCGCCCGCGGCATGCGCCTCGACATCGCCGCCGGCACCGCCGTCCGGTTCGAGCCGGGCCAGACCCGCGATGTCCAGCTCGTCGCCATGGCCGGCAAGAAGACGATCTACGGTTTTCGTGGCGAGGTGATGGGGAAGCTGTGACATCAGGAGGAACGAGCGCGATGCGGCACGGTTGAGGCCAAAGTGGAGGGATCTGCCATGCTGCCTGCTATCCGCCTCGTCTCCGAAGCTGCCGAATTCGCCGCGCGCCGCCACAACGGCATGGCGCGCAAGGGGCGCGGCAACGAGCCCTATATCAATCATCTTGCCGAGGTCGCGAACCTGCTTGCGACCGCGACCGATGGAGCCGATGCCGAGCTGGTGGCGGCCGGATGGTTGCATGATTCCATCGAGGACACCGACACCACGCGCGAGGAGCTCGCGCAGAGATTCTCCGAGCGTGTCGCCGCCCTCGTCGCGGAATGCACCGACGACAGGAGTCTGCCGAAAGCCGAGCGACGGCGTCGGCAGGTGATGGACGCGCCAAAAAAATCCGTCGGCGCGAAGCTGATCAAGATTGCCGACAAGATCAGCAATACAGGGGCGCGCATTCAAACCGATTTGAGTGCCGAGGAGCGCGACGAACTCGTCGATTACGTTGAGTGGGCCACGCAAATCGTTGCGGGCTGCCGCGGCGGCAACGCGTGGCTCGACGAGAAGTTCGACGATGCCGTGAAAGCAGCGAGGGCCGTGCTGTGACCGACCAGTTATTCAAACGCATACGGGGCTTGTGATGTCCGTCAAAATAAAGCGTTCCGTCTATTCCGACATGTTCGGCCCGACCACCGGCGACAAGGTGCGTCTAGCTGATACCGACCTCATCATCGAAGTCGAGAAGGATTTCACAACCTATGGCGAAGAGGTGAAGTTCGGCGGCGGAAAGGTGATCCGCGACGGCATGGGCCAGTCGCAGGTCACCAACAAGCAGGGCGCCGCCGACACGGTCATCACCAATGCGCTGATCGTCGATCATTGGGGCATCGTGAAAGCCGACGTCGCCATCAAGGATGGCATGATTTCCGCGATCGGCAAGGCCGGCAACCCAGACATCCAGCCGGGCGTGACCATCATCATCGGTCCTGGCACCGATGCGATCGCGGGCGAAGGCAAGATTCTCACGGCCGGCGGTTTCGACAGCCACATCCATTTCATCTGCCCGCAACAGATCGAGCACGCGCTGATGAGCGGCGTCACCTCGATGCTGGGCGGCGGCACCGGCCCGTCGCACGGCACCTTCGCCACGACCTGCACGCCGGGGCCCTGGCATATCGCCCGGATGATCCAGTCGTTCGACGCCTTTCCGGTTAATCTCGGCATTTCCGGCAAAGGGAACGCCTCGCGGCCCGCCGCGCTGGTCGAGATGATCAGAGCCGGCGCCTGTGCGCTGAAGCTGCACGAGGATTGGGGCACGACGCCAGCAGCGATCGACAACTGCCTGTCGGTCGCCGACGATCACGACATCCAGGTCATGATCCACACCGACACGCTCAACGAATCCGGTTTCGTCGAGGATACGATCAAGGCGTTCAAGGGCCGCACCATTCACGCCTTCCACACCGAGGGCGCCGGCGGCGGTCACGCTCCTGACATCATCAAGGTCGCGAGCCTGAAGAATGTGCTGCCGTCCTCGACCAATCCGACGCGGCCCTTCACGCGCAACACCATCGACGAGCATCTCGATATGCTGATGGTGTGCCACCACCTCGACCCCTCGATCGCGGAAGATCTGGCTTTCGCCGAGAGCCGCATCCGCAAGGAGACCATCGCCGCCGAGGACATCCTGCATGATCTCGGCGCGCTCTCGATGATGTCCTCGGACTCCCAGGCGATGGGCCGTCTCGGCGAGGTCATCATCCGGACCTGGCAGACCGCCGACAAGATGAAGAAGCAGCGCGGATCGCTGCCGCAGGACAAGGGCAAGGACAACGACAATTTCCGCGTCAAGCGCTACATCGCCAAATACACGATCAATCCCGCAATCGCGCACGGCGTGTCGAAACTGATCGGCTCGGTCGAGAAGGGCAAGCTCGCCGATCTCGTGCTGTGGTCGCCGGCCTTCTTCGGCGTCAAGCCGGACTGCATCGTCAAGGGCGGCAGCATCGTCGCAGCGCCCATGGGCGATCCCAACGCCTCGATCCCGACGCCGCAACCGGTGCACTACCAACCGATGTTCGGTGCCTTCGGGAAGGCGCGCACGGCGTCCTCCGTTGTCTTTACCTCGAAGGCCGCCGTCACCGGAGGTCTTGCGCGAAAACTCGGCATCGACAAGAAGCTCTATGCGGTCCAGAACACCCGCGGCAAGATCTCGAAGAAGAGCATGGTCCACAACGACGCCACGCCCAAGATCGAAGTCGATCCGGAGACCTATGAGGTCCGCGCCGACGGCGAGCTGCTCACCTGCGCCCCCGCCGAGGTGCTGCCGATGGCACAGCGATATTTCATGTACTGAAATAGCCTGTGCTGCATGCCTCGGGGTTGTTTTCCGGTCTTGAGTTCGACCCTGCCTGGTCTAATGTCCCGCCGGTATCTTGAACCCAGAAGAAAAGCCGGGAGGATTTCTCGTGATCTATGTTGTTGCCACCTTGACCATCAAGCCCGAAACGCGCGCCGAATTCATTGCAGCCGCCACCGCCTGCATCAAGGAGACGCGCAAAGAGCCCGGCAATATCGCTTATGATCTGCACGAGAGCGTCACCGACCCTGCCAAAATGGTGTTCGTCGAGCAGTGGGAGAACGCCGAGGCGCTGGTGCCGCATCGTGCCATGGAGCATATGAAGACGTTCGGCCGCGTCGCGGTGAAGTGCTTCACGGCGCCGCCGAAGATCGAGGTGATCACGCCCGAGAAGGTCGAGACACGGTAAACAGGGTAAATGCATGATCCGGGCGACGCAGGTCAGGGGGCAGCACCGCTTCACGGAAGCACCCGTGGATACGGTGGTGCTCGATTTCGACGATCGGCACCGTCGCCGCATGGCCATGACGGGGACGCGGGGGCTCGAATTCCTGCTCGACCTGGAGCATGCTGTCGCGCTGCGCGGCGGCGATGCGCTGGTGCTGGAGGACGGCCGGCTGGTGGAGGTGGTGGCGGCGCCCGAACCGCTGCTGGAAATCCGCGGCCACGATCCGCACCATCTCATCCGCGTCGGCTGGCACCTCGGCAACCGCCACCTGCCGACGCAGATCATGGCCAAGGCCTTGCGTATCCGCCGCGACCACGTCATCGAAGCCATGGTGAAAGGTCTCGGCGCCCGCGTGATCGAGATCGAGGCGCCGTTCGATCCCGAAGGCGGCGCCTATGCCGACGCCGGTCATGCGCATGGTCACGACGCCCATGCGCATCACGATCACGGCCACCATCATCACGAACATGGCCATGTTGATCATGGTCACGATCATCGCCATCACCACGACGAGCATTGCGACCACCGCGACCATCACCACGGCCATAAGCATGCTCATGACCACAAATGAGCCGGTCGGCGCCGCTGATCTCGCCGAGCGCGAGGCGGCGGCGCTGTACCGGTTGATGACCTGGTTGTCGCCGGCGTTTCCTGTCGGTGGTTTCTCCTACTCCAGCGGCATCGAATGGGCGGTCGAGGCCGGCGACATCACGGATACCGCGACGCTGGTCGACTGGCTCGACACTATGCTCGGCGACGGCTCCGGGCTTTGCGATGCAACGTTCCTGGTCCATGCCTATCGCGCCGCGGAAGCCGACGAGACCACCACTTTGAGCGATATCGCCGAGCTCGCGGCCGCCTTCGTGCCGTCGCGCGAACGACAGCTGGAAACGACCTCCCAAGGCCGCGCCTTCATCGACATCGCGCGCGCGGCGTGGGATGCCGATGGGCTGGATGCGATGGTCGCGGCATGCCGCACGCCATTGGTCTATCCCGTCGCCGTCGGCGTGGTCGCCGCGATGCATGGTGTGCCGCTGGCGCCGACGCTGCACGCTTTCCTGCATGCGCTGGTCTCGAACTGGATTTCCGCGGCCAGCCGTCTCATTCCGCTCGGCCAGACCGACAGCCAGCGTGTGCTGGTGAGGCTGGAAGCCGCCGTCGTCGCGACCGCCAATCGTGCGCTGAATGCGACATTGGACGATCTCGGCAGCGCGACCTTCCGTGCCGATCTCGCCAGCCTCCGGCACGAGACACAATATACGCGGCTGTTCAGATCGTGAGCACGTTGCGTCACACTCCGCCAGGACGACGATAGGAAGGAATCAATGGCTACGTCTCACGGCCCCTTACGTGTCGGCGTCGGCGGCCCGGTCGGATCGGGCAAGACCGCGCTGATGGACCTGCTCTGCAAGACCATGCGCGAGCAGTACGACATTGCCGCGATCACCAACGACATCTACACCAAATGGGATGCCGAATACCTCGTGCGTTCGGGTTCGCTGACGCCGGATCGGATCGCCGGCGTCGAGACCGGCGGCTGCCCGCACACCGCGATTCGCGAGGACGCCTCGATGAATCTCGCGGCGGTGGCGGACATGCGCGCGAAGTTTCCGGGCCTCGATCTCGTGCTGATCGAGTCCGGCGGCGACAATCTCGCTGCCACTTTTTCCCCGGAGCTGGCCGACCTCACCATCTACGTCATCGACGTTGCCGCCGGCGACAAGATTCCGTCCAAGGGCGGCCCGGGCATCACCCGGTCAGACCTTCTTGTCATCAACAAGATCGACCTGGCGCCCCATGTCGGGGCCTCCCTGGAAAAGATGGAGACGGACGCCAAGCGCATGCGCGGCCAGCGTCCCTTCGTCATGACCAACCTGAAGAAGAGCCAGGGGCTCGACCGCATTGTCGCGTTCATCGAAGCCAAAGGTGGCCTGAGGCGGGCAGGCTGACCGACGCGACGACTTGGCGCAGGTGGTTTTCGCGGTTGACGGGTGAAGCAGGCTCAGAGCGGCGGAACAAATTTTAGACATGGAGATTAACTACCTCCGCCTCGGGGCAGCCATTCCGGCCTGACCATCGGCCGGGCGGATTAAGCTTGTCAGCCGACCTACGTTGCGTACTGATGCCTCCTCCTCCATTATCTCCGCCACTGGGGTTCACCCTGTTTCGGCAGATGGCCGTTCGAGCGGCGTTCATATGGTCCACAATTATTGCCGACCTCTTGCTTTCGCCTGAGTAGTCGAAGTGGTCCGGCTGGGTTTCATCATCGGCTTCATCGCTCTGCTCGGAGCCCTGCTCTCCGGGCTTGCGGCCTATCGCGTTCACGATCAGGAGCTGGCGCTGGACCGGATCGCGCTCGCGCGTGCGATTGACGTTCACGCAAGCCTGGTCCAGGACCGCCTCACCGAGCGGGAGCTGCTCGCGCGTGTCGCCTCCGGCTTGTTCCGTGCGCCATCCGTGATCAAGCCGAACATGCTGGAGCCGCTGCGCTCGGCCATCTACGCCTTCAAGACCGATTTCGTGGTGGCCGGCTGGATCGCCCGCCTGAAGCCGAATGAGCTTGCCGCAGCGCAGGCTGCCATTGCCGGCGCCGGCTTCCCCAATCCGCGGATCCGCACGTTTGACGACAAGCCGATCAATCCCGCCGAGGTTACTCAGCCGATCGACGTGCTGATGGATCTCGAGCCGCGCAGCAACGAGACCAAGACGCTGCCCGGCCGCAGCTACGATAAGGATCCGGTTTCCAGCGCCATGCTGACGCGTGCGCGCGCCGAGAAGCGGTCGGTTGCCTCGGATCCGATTCCGCTGCTCAGCGGCGACGGGCCGATCGGCGTCATCGTGGCCGCGCCCGTCATTCCCGAGGGAGCAACGGAGCCGGCCGGGTTCGTCACATTCTCTTATGAGCTTGCCTCGCTGATGCTGACCAATGACGACATGTCGTTGTTCTCGGTCGCGCTCAGGGATCCGCGCAAGGACGGCGGCGAGCTCGTTGCCAACGACCAGGGCGTGGTCTCCACGCGCGCGACGGCGGCGGACGGGCTGGCGCCGTCGGCCATGCGCACGGTGAGCTTCGGTGGCCGTGATTGGCAGCTCGCCTACTACGCGAAGACCAATTCGGCGCGTCGCGCCGAACAGACTGCCATCATCGTGGCGGCGATCGGCTTTGCGATCACCGCGATGGTGTGTGGCCTGTTCGGCTATGTCGCCTACAACAACCTGCGGCTCAGCCGGGAAATCCAGGTGCGGATTGGCTTCGAGCGGCGGCTGACCGCTGTCATCGACGAGCTCAATCACCGGGTCAAGAACATCCTGGCGGTGATCCAGTCGATCGTGACGCGCACGCTGCGCCACGGCTCGGACATCGACGTCGCGCGCGAGCTCCTGATCGGCCGCATCCACGCCATGTCGAACGTGGTCTCGCTGCTCAGCGAGAGCCAATGGCAGGGTGTCAAGCTGAAGGGCCTGTTCGAAGCGCGCGCCATCCCGCATGCCGAACGCATCGCCGTCACCGGTCCCGACATCGCGGTCAGCGCGCGCGCGGCGCAGAGCCTGTCTCTGCTGTTCTTCGAGCTCGCCTCGCATTCCGACGAAGGCCTGTCGCTGGTCGGAAAGCATCCGCACATCACCGCCAATTGGACGGTGACGGGCGAGGAGCCCGACGAGATTTTCAATTTCCGCTGGGAGGAGTTCAACACCAGCGAGGCGACGCGCCGCCCCGATTCCGATTTCGGCCTGATCCTGCTCGACCGCGTGGCGCCCGAGGCGCTCGGCGGCACCGCCAAGCGCTACTTCACCGACGTCTCCTACGTCTACGAGCTGACCGCGCCGATGGAGACGGTGGTCGACATGTCCGAGCGCGATCGCACCGAGAAGTTTTCGCAGCCGGTGCGGTAGAGCGGCACCTCAGCCCTTCGGCTGCAACACCAGGTCGACCAGATTGCGCGCGTAGGCCGGCGTGACCGGCGCGATGCCGAAGACGTAGCGGTAGAACAGGCCGCCGTAGATCGCGTCATAGAGATCCTCGGGCAGTCCCTCGGCCAGGATGCTGCCGTCCTTCTGGCCTGCTGCGATCATCTCCACCAGAGCGTCGCGGCGGAATTGCAGATAGCGGGCGTAGAACAGTTCGGCGGAGCCGGTCTTCGAAATGCATTCGGAGATCACGGCAAGCTGCACCTTGCCGAACTCGCCCTGGAGTGCCTCGGCATAGGCCGCGGCGTGGCGGCGCGCACGCGCCGCAGGCGTGCCGGAGCTCTCCGGGGGCAGCGGCAGCATCTGTGCGGCGTGGTGAAGAAAGGCGTCGATCAAAAGCGCCTCCCGGGATGGCCACCATTTGTAGATCGTCATCTTGGAGACGTCGGAATTGCGCGCGACTGCGTCGATGGTGGTGGCGGCAAGGCCGGTCGCAGCCATCAGCGCGTACGCGCTTTCGAGAATGGCGTTGGCGGTCTCGATCGACCGCGGCCGGCCGCGCCGGGGCGGCGCGCCGTCAGACTCTTCACCCTCATTTCTCGCCATGACCTGGCCCGGTCTCCTCGCGCAACCTGCGCTCGATTCGCATAGCGCAGCCGCGGCGGCGAGCCTAGGAGAATCGGAAATGGGCTCCCCGCTAGGCCTGGTGCCGCAGGGCTGCGGGCAGGTCCTGCCACTTCGACCAGGCGATGTAGTAGGCGACCGCGGTCATCGCGGCGAAGCCTGCGAGGCTCACCACGACCTGCATCACCACCAGATTGGGCCCCGTGATCAGGACGAGATGCCCAGCAAAGGACAGGAACACGCCGACGCAGAACACGGCGAGCCATTCCTCGCCGCATCGGATGACCGCCTGAAGCGGCTTCAACTGCAGGCCGGGATGACCGGCCGGAATGAGATGGGTCGCGACGAAGGCGAGGGCGAGGAAGTGAAGCACGCGATAAGGCGCGAGGTTTTCCTTTTCCGTCGGCGCAATGGCGTCGAGGAGCAAGTTCGGCAGATAAGCGGAGAGCGCCGGTGAATGGCGCATCAAGGTGACCGCCATCGCCAAAACGAGATAGGTCCCTGCGAGGATCCGCAGCCAGGGCATGCTGCGCAACGTCCGTCCGGGTGCGCCTGTCACCGCGAACCAGCCGCCCAGCACCATCAGCACCTGCCAGCAGAGCGGATTGAAGGTCCACTCCTGATCCGGGTAGACCCGGAAATTCCAGTCGAACCAGCGTGCGGCAAGGTACAGCGCGACCGATGCCGCGAGCGTCACATTCGGCCGCCGCAACAGGCCCCACAGCACAAGCGGAAAGAAGGCCATCAGCGGGATCATCAATTGCAGGAGATCGAGGTTCAGCGGCTCCTCCTGGAGCACGAGGCCGCGGATCAGGATGCGCAGCGGGTGCTCGAGAATCCCCGAGATGTTGTATTCGTGAATGATCTCCGGTGCCATCGATTGCGAGGCGACATAGGCGATGGTGTCGATATAGATGACGAACAGGACGACGTAGGCGGCGTAGAGCCGCCAGACACGTCGAAAGATGCGCGTCGCCGCGACGACGTAGCCGCGCTCCAGCGCCATCCGGCCGTGGATGATGGCGACGCCATAGCCCACCACGAACACGAACAAATCCGCAGCGCCGCTGAAGCCGAAATTTCGCAGCGTCAGCAGGTTGACGACGTTGTTCGGGATGTGGTCGACGAAAACCGACCAGTTGGCGATGCCGAGTGTCAAATACAGCCTGGCGTCGGGTTGGAATGCGGCGAGGTTCGCCTTGACGGACGGTTTCATTGCGAAAAAGACTTTTGGAATCAGGGGCGCCGCTTTTAGCGGCAACCGCCTGCCCATCCGAGTAGCGTTTGCGTGATGGCGGGGACATCCGTGCCGGATGGCGCAAAATTGCGCAGCGCCTTCCTGCCGAGCTCCACCAGATCAGATGGCAGCAGTTGCGGCGAAATTTTCTAACCCACGCTGGTCGTCACTCGGCGGGCTCGGCCGATGCCTCGTCGGGAACGCCGGCGCGGCTCGCCATGATTCCGAGAGCGACGCCACCGATCGCCAAGATCGGCAACAGCCGCTTGATTCCGATGGCGCGGACGATCTGGAGTCCCGTGGCGAGCAGCATGGGGTCCGCGAGCATGCTCTGCGCCGCCGACTTCGCGGCACGCTCGGCCGCGATCTGGGCTTGCTTGCGCAACTGCCGCTTATAGGCCCAGTAGCTCACTGCTGCGGCCAAGGTAAGCAGAAAGAAAACGCCGGCACCCGCGAGGCAGGCTTGCACCGGACCATATTTCTCCAGCACCAAGATGAAGGCCGCGGCGCAGAGGAAGCACGTGGTGATGAAGAGCGCGAATGCCGCGCCTGCGGCAAGGGAGGTCAGTCGCACAGTGGTCCCGGTGGATGCACTGATCCCGTCGATGATGCGCTGAAACATGGCCTTGCTCCTCAAATCCCCACAAGCCGAACCGCCACACGCCGACATCGGCGGCGCGGCAGCGTCGCCGTCTCAAGATCCGTTCCGCAAACCTACCGGCGCCAGGCGACGCCGATCAGGAAGCCGATGCCGAGGGCGAGCCCGACGGTCGCGAGCGGCCGCTGCGTGATGGCCTCTTCCAGCGTCTCCTCGATCGAGCCGTAGGCGTCTTGCGCAGCCTCCATCATCGCGCTGCCGCGCTCGGACATATCGTCCATCGCGGAATCCACGTTCTCGCGCGCCTGGCGATAGCCGCGGCGAGCCTGCTTGCTGCTGGAATTGGCGAAGGTATTGAGCGCGTCGGTGATTTGTTCAGTGAGGGCGGCGATATCGCTTTTCACGGCTGCTACATCCTTCTCGAGGCGTTCTCTGGTGGCTTTGTCGGTCCAGTCTTTCATCCCGGTTTCGGCATTGGTCGTGGACATCGGGAGCTCCAAACTGTTGACGGCTGAGATAGCCGGAGAACGTTTCGTCGTCGGGGAAGTTCCGTTTGCGGAAACCGCCTCAGGCCTGCGGCAACTGCGGCGAATCCGCCGGCAACAGATGCTCCTTGAGGATCAGGCCGACGATCAGGAGCGGCGACGACAGGAACGCGCCCATCGGGCCCCACATCCAGGTCCAGAATGCGAGCGCAAGCAGGACCGCAAGTGCGTTCAGCGCCAGCCGCCGGCCGATGATGGTCGGGGTGATGAAGTGCCCTTCCAGGAAGGTGAGGCCGCCGAAGGCGAGCGCCGCCATGAGGGCACCGCTGATGGTCGGGAAGGCGACCAGCCCAACCACGACCAGCACGGCGAACATCGCGACTGGCCCGATGATCGGGATGAAATTGAGCGTTGCCGCCAGCGCGCCGAGCCCGGCCGGATTGGGCATGCCGGTGAGCGCGCAGATCAGGCCGGTGGCGACGCCGACGCCGACATTGATGAGAGTGACGGTCAGCAGGTAGTTGCCGAGATGGACCTCGATCTCGTTGAGAATACGCAGCGTGCGCAGCCGCGCGTCGTGATCGCTGAAGGTCATGATCATGGCCCGGCGCAGGTCGCGCCAGCTTGCGATGAACAGAATGAGGGTGACGAAGAACAGCAGAAATTCAGTGAAGGTCGGCGACAGGAATTCCAGCGTCGGTTGCACCCACTCGACCTTCGGCATCTGGAAGCTCGGGAATGCCTCCGAGCCGCCGACCATGCCTTGCAGCTCGCGCCACAGCGCCAGCGGCCGGTCGAACACGTGCAGCTTGTCCCTCAATTGCGCGCCGAGCTCCGGCAGGCGCGTGCTCCACTCCATAATCGGCGAGGCGATCAGCGCCAGGGCGAAGGCAACCACCGCGGTCCCCGCGACCACGATCAGCACGGCGGCGAGCGCGCGTGGCACCTTGCATCGCTCCAGGAAGCTCGCCGCCGGCGACAGCATGGTGCCGATCACGAAGGCCATCACCACGGGCAGGAAAAAAGCTCTTCCGACATAGAGTACGGTGACGACCGCAATCAGCAGCAGGCCTGCGAGTGCGAAAGCGACGAACTCGGTGCGGCGGATGACCGGCGGCAGCTCGCTATGGCTGTCGGGAAGCGGTTCACCTTCGCTTTTGCCGGGAGGCAGACGTTCGCTGGGAAGGACGCGCACAATACCTCTCCCGCACGGAAGCCGCGATCCGCGCGCCCATTTACGAGGTGAGAACGCGTGATCGCGGTAGCAGTTCCATCGCGCCTTCGTGAAGAAACGCTCGCTTGACTGTGACGTCGCGGCCGCGCTCCGCGCCGGAACTTAGATCAGCCCGATGGCGTTGCTTGGCTGGCGCATCACCCGGATGCACACATCCAATGGGGCAGCACATGACAAGCTTCTCTCTCGTCCGCCGCTTCTCGCCGCGTGCCGTCACTGCGTTTGCCTTCGCGACCGTTCTGTTCACCGTGCCCTTTGGCAGCGCGAGTGCGCAAACCCTCGGCTTTGCGCCGATCCGGCCGCAGTTGTATCCGCAGGATCAGAGCTATTCACAGGGCTATGGAAGCGAGGCGCCGCAAGCCGCCGACGAAGATGCCCAGCTGCCCGACCGCCTGCGCAGGCAGATCGTCAGCTTCGACAGGAGCGAGCCGGCCGGCACCATCGTCATCGATACCAGCAACACCTATCTCTACTACGTGCTCGGCAATGGCCGCGCCATTCGTTATGGCGTTGGCGTCGGCCGCGAAGGCTTTACCTGGTCGGGCGTGCAGAGCGTCAGCCGTAAGGCGGAGTGGCCGGACTGGCATCCGCCGGCCCAAATGATCGCGCGCCAGCCCTATCTCCCGCGTTTCGTCGCGGGCGGTCCGGGTAACCCGCTCGGGGCCCGCGCGATGTATCTCGGCTCGAGCGAATACCGCATCCACGGCACCAACGATCCCAGCACCATTGGCAAGTTCGTCTCGTCCGGCTGCATCCGCATGACCAACGAGGACGTCATCGATCTCTTTAACCGCGTCAGTGTCGGCGCCAAGGTCGTGGTGCTGCCGAAGAACGCGCCTCTGATGGCGAAAGGCGGCGGCGATTCCGTGCGCAAGCGTCCGGCGGTGACCGCGTTGCCTTCGGGGCGGCAGGCGCTGAACATCACGACGTCGGCGCTGAACTAGGATTGAGCGAGGTCAGATGTGTAAACGCTCGATTGGCAAGCTGACCGGCGGTGCGGCGGCCGTGCTCACAATCATCTCTCTCGGCCTCGCACTGACGCCGCCGGCGCATGCGGAGGACTTTTTCTCGGCGTTGTTCGGTGCGTTCGGCGCGCGGCCTCCGCAGATCCGGACGCCGTTCCCGAACGATGACATGCCGCGATATGACGTGCCGCGCCAGCGAGCCGCCTATGGTGGCGGCACCGCCTATTGCGTGCGCGGATGCGACGGCCGCTATTTTCCGGCACAAGGAACGGATGCCGAAAGCAAGGCGCAGTCCTGCAAGAGCTTCTGCCCGGCGTCCGAGACCTCGCTGGTCTACGGCAGCAATATCGACGAGGCCACGACGGAGAACGGAAAGTCCTATTCCGATCTGCCGAACGCCTTCCGTTACCGCAACGAGATCGTCGCGGGCTGCACCTGCAACGGCAAGGATCCGGCCGGCCTGGCCCAGGTCAAGATCGAGGACGATCCCACCTTACGCAAGGGCGACATCGTCGCCGGTGCCAACGGTCTGGTGGTTGCCAACCGCAATGCCAACGACCGCCGCGGCGTTGCGATGAATTTCTCGCCGCTGCCGGAATCGGTGCGCGCCAGATTCCGTCAGGTACCGGTGGTGGCGAAGGAGTAGGGGGAGCCGTTGAGTGAGCGGCGCCGCTGGCGCCTCAATCTCCGCCGTCGAGCGGTGGCATCGGCAATCGCACGCCGCTCGCGGCGCGAGCGCACAGATATCTGAGAGCGAAGGGTGAAACTTCGGGCTGCGACCCGATCGTAGAAGTACGTAATCTATAGAAATTGCAGCGGGTTGCGGCAATGGAACCAGCGCGAGCGACCGGCGTTAAGACCTCATTGGTAATTTGCCTGAAGGGGGGCCCTCACGATGCTGGTCGGCGTACTCGTCACCTTTCTCGTCGTCATTCTCGTGCTTTATCTCATCAACATGCTTCCGATGGACGGCCGCGCCAAGCAGATCGCGCGCGTGATCGTCATCATCATCGGTATCGTGTCGCTCTTGAAATATCTCGCGGTGTTTTAGCGGGCCTCCGGATATTCCAACAAAAAAGCCCCGGCTTGGGCCGGGGCTTTTTCGTGCTGCCTCAATGCAGCGACTTGAGCCAGTCGTCGACGTCCTGACGGACCTGGTCCTTGGCCTTGCCGTAACGTTCCTGGAGCCGGCCCTCGAGTTGCTCGCGGCGTCCCTCGATCGAGCTGAGGTCGTCGTCCGTGAGCTTGCCCCATTTCTCCTTGGCCGATCCCTTGAACTGCTTCCAGTTTCCTTCGATGCGATTCCAGTCCATGACCATCTCCATCGAGTTGATGGCCCTACAACGCAAGCGGCGCGCAGCCGTTCCGCTGCGCGCCGGGACGGTTTCGCCCTTCGAACTGAGGCTATTTAACCCGCTGCCTTCGCCTCGCGGCGGCGCGCGGTGAGGATGTACTCGGTGTAACCGTTCGGCTGCTCGCGGCCCTTGAAGATGAGGTCGCAGGCTGCCTTGAAGGCGACGCCGTCGAAGGCGGGCGCCATCGGCTTGTAGATCGGATCGCCCGCGTTCTGCTTGTCGACGACGACGGCCATGCGCTTCAAGGATTCCATCACCTGCGCTTCGGTGATGACGCCCTGGTGCAGCCAATTGGCGAGATGCTGGCTGGAGATGCGTAATGTGGCGCGGTCTTCCATCAGGCCGACATCGTGGATGTCGGGCACCTTCGAGCAGCCGACGCCCTGGTCGATCCAGCGCACGACATAGCCCAAAATACCTTGGCAATTGTTATCGATCTCCTGCTTGACGTCGTCAGGCGCCCAGTTCGACTTCGACACCGGGATGGTGAGGATGTCCGACAGTTTTGCGCGCGGGCCGCCCTGGGCCAATTCTTCTTGGCGCGCAATGACGTTGACTTGGTGATAGTGCAGCGCGTGCAGCGTCGCCGCCGTCGGCGAGGGCACCCAGGCGGTGGTGGCCCCGGCCTGCGGGTGGCTAAGCTTCTGGGCCAGCATGTCCGCCATCTTGTCGGGCGCGGCCCACATGCCCTTGCCGATCTGGGCATGTCCGGGCAGGCCACAGATCAGGCCCATATCGACGTTCCAGTCCTCATAAGCCTTGATCCAGGCCTGCGCCTTCATCTCGTTCTTACGGATCATCGGGCCCGCTTCCATCGAGGTGTGGATCTCGTCGCCGGTACGGTCGAGGAAGCCGGTGTTGATGAACATGATGCGCTTGGACGCACGCTGGATGCAGGCCTTGAGGTTGACGGTGGTGCGCCGCTCCTCGTCCATGATGCCGACCTTGAGCGTGTTCTCGGGCAGGCCCAGCATCTTCTCGACACGATCGAAAATCTCGCAGGTCAGCGACACCTCGTCGGGGCCGTGCATCTTCGGCTTGACGATATAGGCCGAGCCGGTGCGGCTGTTCCTGACCTTGGAATTGCCTTTGAGGTCGTGAATGGCGAGCAGGCCCGACACGGCGGCATCGAGCAGGCCCTCCGGAATCTCCTCGCCCTTCTCGTCCAGCACCGCGTCGGTGAACATGTGGTGACCGCAATTGCGCATCAGGAGCAGGCTGCGGCCGTGCAGCTTGAGCTCGCCCTTGCCATCGGGCGTCCTGTAGCTGCGGTCCGCGTTGAGCGAGCGCGTCAGCGTCTTGCCGCCCTTCTCAAAATCGGCCGACAGCGTGCCGTTCATCAGGCCGAGCGTGTTGCGGTAGACCAGCACCTTGTCCTCGGCGTCGACCGCGGCGACGGAGTCCTCCATGTCGAGGATGGTGGAGACCGCGGCCTCCATGATCATGTCGGCGACGCCGGCCGGATCGTCTTTCCCGATCGCGCTGCTGCGGTCGATCTTGACCTCGACATGCAGGCCGTTGTTGACGAGCAGCACGGCGGACGGCGCGGCCGCATCGCCCTGGAAGCCTGCGAACTGCGCCGCGTTCTTCAGCGCGGTGGCGTTGCCGCTCTTCAGCTTCACCGCGAGCTGGCCCGCGACGACGCTATAGGCGGTGACGTCGGTGTGGCTGCCGGTCGCGAGCGGCACGGCGGTATCGAGGAACGCCTTGGCCTTGGCGATCACCTTGTCGCCGCGCGCCTTATTGTAGCCCTTGCCGCTCTCGGATGGATCATGCGGAATCGCGTCGGTGCCGTAGAAGGCATCATAGAGCGAGCCCCAGCGCGCATTCGCCGCGTTCAACGCATAGCGCGCATTGGTGAGCGGCACGACGAGCTGCGGACCGCAGATCTTGCCGATCTCCTCGTCGACATTGGCGGTCTCGACCTTCTGCGTCGCCGGCTCCGGAACGAGATAGCCGATCTCCTTCAGGAAGGCGGTATAGGCGTTGAGGTCGAACGCCTTGCCCTTGTTGGCCCGGTGCCAGTCGTCGATCTTGGCCTGCAACGTGTCGCGGAACGCGAGCAACGACCGGTTTTTCGGCCCCAGCTCCTTGATGATGCCGGCAAGCCCGGCCCAGAACGCATCCGGCGCGATCCCTGTTTTCGGGGCCGCTTCCTTGGCGATGAAATCGAACAGAACGGGAGCGATCTTCAATCCGTAGGCATCGACGCGTTTCATGATGGGCTTTCTTGTTGGAAATGACTGTTTTTGGCTGCTTTTCACCCGTCAGCAGCAAAATGCGCCCATAGGGCAGCTTTCGGGGGCCTATTAGCCCCAAAATCAAGGCCGTGAGAAGACCCCCAGGCCTTTGTCAAAATGTCAAGGTGAGGTGGGGCTCAGCGCACCGCTGTCATTCCCCGCGAAAGCGGGGAACGCCGCGGCTTCTCCGTATCCAGCGCTGTCTCTGGAAAGCTGGGTCGCCCGGTCGAGCCGGGCGACGACAGCATTCAAATATTCGCGGCGAGGTCCACGACTTCGTCGAACAGCACGCCGGTGGTCTTCAGCATCTCTTCGATCGCATCTGCCGCTTCGGCGACCGTCCGTGTCGATGTATCGATCACAAGCTCGGCCGCCTGCGGCGTCTCGTAGTCGTTGCCGATGCCGGTGAACGAGGCCAGCGTGCCGGCGCGGGCCTTCTTGTAGTGACCCTTGGGGTCGCGCTCCTCGCACACTTCAGCCGGCGTCGCGACATGGATCTCGCGGAACGCGGTGTCGGCGATCCGGCGCGCGGTGGCGCGATCCTCGCGCGCCGGTGAGACCGCCGCGACGATCGCGATATGGCCGTTGCGGGCGAGGTGGGTGGCGACTTCCGCAAGGCGGCGGATGTTTTCGCTGCGATCAGCGGCGGAGAAGCCGAGATCGCTGTTGAGCCCGGCGCGCAGTGTGTCGCCATCGAGCAGGACCGGCGAGCCGCCATTGCTGAACAGGCGCCGCTCCAGCGCTTTCGCCAAGGTCGATTTGCCGGAGGCCGGCAGGCCGGTGAGCCAGACCACGGCGCCGTTATGGCGGTAGCGCGCGGAGCGCTCGTCGGAGCGCAGCGCCGATTCCACCGGCACGATGTCGACCGGCACGGCGCGCTGGCCGGCGTCGACCGACAGCACCAGGCCGCCGCCGGCGATGCGCCCGGAAACCTCGATCACGAGCCGGCCGGTGCGCGGATTGTCGGTATAGGGATCCGTTGCAATCGGATTCGAAAGCGAAATGTCGATCTCGCCGACGTGGTTGCGGCCGATCGCCTTGTTCTCGACGCTCGACAATTCGCCGGGATCGACCGCCTTTTCGATCGCAACCACGGTGGCGCGGCTTTCCTTCGGCCCGCAGCGGACCAGGAGCTGGTCGCCCTTGGCGAGCGGCTTGTCGTGCAGCCAGAAGATGCGCGCGCGCAGCCGCCGCGTCTCGCGCGGTGCGCTGCCTGCATGCGCGATGATGTCGCCGCGCTCGAGGAACAATTCGCGGTCGAGCGTGATGCCGACCGAGCGGCCGGCGCCCTGTCGGCCCGCGACCGGCGTCACCAGCCAGCTCTCGACCGTCTTGATCTTGGCGATCTTGCCGGCCGGCATGATCACGATTTCGTCGCCCGCAATGAGGCTGCCGGATTCGATCCGGCCCGCGACGATGCGGCGGTCGTCGAACTTGTAGATCGCCTGCACCGGCAGGCGCAGCGCCAGCGCTTCCAGCGGCCGCGCCGGTTCGAGCCGGTCGAGCGCCTCGACCACCGTCGGGCCCTTGTACCAGCCGATCCGGTCGGTGCGCATCGCAACGCCGTCGCCGTCGCGGGCGGAAATCGGGATCACCGCCGTCGGGGTCACGCCGAGGCCGCTCAGATGTGCCGAGATCTCGTCGCTGATGTCCTTGAAGCGCTCGGCGGAGAAGTCGACGCGGTCCATCTTGTTGACGACGATCGCGACCTGCTTCACGCCCAAGAGATGCAGCAGATAGCCGTGGCGCCGGGTCTGGTCGCGCACGCCTTCGAGCGCGTCGATGATCAGCACCGCGCCGTCGGCCTGCGAGGCGCCGGTAATCATGTTGCGCAGGAATTCGGCGTGGCCGGGCGCGTCGATCAGCACGATGTCACGCGAATTGGTGCGGAAGCGGATCTGCGTGGTGTCGATGGTGATGCCCTGATCGCGCTCGGTCTGGAGCGCATCGAGCAGAAACGACCATTCAAACGGCATGCCGCGCCGCGCGCTGACGGCTTTCAGCATTTCGAGCTTGCCCTCGGGCAGGCTGCCGGTCTCGTGCAGGAGGCGGCCGACCAGCGTCGACTTGCCGTGGTCGACATGGCCGACGATGACGATGCGCACTTGCGGACGCGTGGTGCCGTTCGGAGTGGCCGGCGAAGCCGTGGTGACGATCATGTTCATGCGACGCTCGCGTCCTTGGGAATCAGAGATAGCCGGCGACGCGCAGGCGCTCGAAAGCGTCCTCGGTCTCGTGGTCGAGCGCGCGTCCCGCGCGCTCCGGCACCTTGGTCTGTTCGAGCTCGATCAGGATCTCGTCGATGCTCGAGGCGGTCGAAGCGACCGGATTGGTGATGTCCTGATCGCCGAGCGAGCGATAGCGCTTGCCGTCCTTGGCGAGATACAGCGGAATGATCGGGATGTTCTCGCGCTTGGTGTAGGCCCAGATGTCGGCCTCGGTCCAATGCAGGATCGGGTGGATGCGCAAATGCGCGCCTTGCGGCGGCGAGGCATTGAAATGATCCCAGAACTCCGGTGGCTGGTCGCGCACGTCCCAATTGCCTTCCAATCCCCGCGGCGAGAACACGCGCTCCTTGGCGCGCGTCGCCTCCTCGTCGCGGCGAATGCCGGCGATCAGGCCGTCAAAGCCGTACTTTGCGAGCGCCATCTTGAGGCCTTCGGTCTTGCGCGCGGCGGAGCGTGCGGCCGGCGGCAGCGTTGGGTCGACGGCGTCGATCGGCGGGCAGGGCTCGACGCGCAAATCGAGATCCCACTCCTTCCCGTAGTGATCGCGGAAGCGATACATCTCGGGAAACTTTTTGCCGGTGTCGACATGAAGGGCGGGGAACGGCATCTTGCCGAAGAACGCTTTCCGCGCCAGCCAGATCATGACATTGGAGTCCTTGCCGAGCGACCACAGCAGGGCAATCTTCTTCAGACGGGCGAAGGCCTCGCGGAAGATGTAGATGCTCTGCGCCTCGAGCTGGTCGAGATGATCCATGCTTGGGGCAAGCTCGCCAGAAAATTCTTGCGCGCGCACGCGCTCGGCCAGCGCCGGATTGCTCAGTCGATCAGCAGCGGAATCGTCCTTGAGAAGATGCATCTCTGCCACTTTGCGTTTGGAGGCGAAAATTCTATAGTCGCACTGCGGAAGAGAAGAAAAAATTTTCTCTTTGCGCGCTCGAAACGAGACATATATAGAAAATAATTCCAGTCAACCCCGTTTGTGGGGAAGCGGGTATCGCATGCGGTTCTTGCCGGTGTTTCTCGATCTCAAGACCGGTCCGGTGGTCCTCATCGGCGCGGGCGAGCTTTTGCGCGCCAAGCTGCGCGTGCTCGCCGCTGCCGGCGCGCGCATCCGCGTGCATGCGATCGACGGCGATCGTGATCTGAGCCTCAGCTCCGAGGACGCAGCGCGTGTCGAAATCATGTCCGGGGATCCGCTTACTGCCGATCTCTCAGGCATCATCGCGGTCGTCTGCGCAGGCGCGGGTGATGTTGGTTTAGCGATGTCGGTTCGCGCCAAGGCGCTGGGTTTGCCTGTCAACGTGATGGACGATCTTGAACATTCCAGCTTCATTTTCCCCGCGATCGTCGATCGCGGCGATGTCGTGGTCGCGGTTGGCACCGGCGGCACCTCGCCGGTGGTGGCGCGGCGCCTGCGCGAGAAGATCGAGGCGCTGCTGCCCGCCCGCATCGGCGAGCTCGCTGAATTCATCGGCGGCTTCCGCAAATCCATCAACGAGCGCATCGCTGAATTTCCGCTGCGCCGCCGCTTTTGGGAGCGGGTCATTGACGGGCCGATCGGCGCCGCCGTGCTCGCCGGCCGCAAGACCGAGGCCGACGCTGCGCTAAAGGCTATCGCCGATCCCTCCGCCTTCGCGCGCGCCGAGAAGCCGGAAGGCTCGGTCGCGCTGGTCGGGGCAGGCCCCGGCGATCCCGATCTTCTCACCATCAAGGCGCTGCGCGCGCTGCAGGATGCCGACATCGTCTTCCACGACGAGCTGGTCTCGCCCGAAATTCTCGACCGCATCCGCCGCGATACCACGCGTGTTGCCGTCGGCCGCCGTATCGGCAAGCCCGGCATCGGGCAGGACGCCATGAACAAGCGCATGATCGAGGCCGCGCAATCCGGTCAGCGCGTGGTGCGCCTGAAGGGCGGCGATCCCTTCGTGTTCGGCCGTGGCGGCGAAGAGATGGAAGCCCTGCGCGCCGCCGGCGTCGCCTATTCGATCATTCCCGGTATCACCGCAGGTCTCGGCGGTGCCGCCGACTTCGAGGTGCCGCTGACCTACCGTCATGAAGCAACCCGCATCACCTTTCTTACCGCACACAAGGCGCGCGACGCGGAAGTCGTGGACTGGTCGACGCTGACGGACGCCAAGATGACTGTTGTGGTCTACATGGGCGCGACCGCCGCGCCCGCCGTACGCGCCGGCCTCTTCGCCGCCGGCCGTTCGCCGGAAACCCCGGTCGGCGTGTTCGCCCGCGTCACGCGCCCCGATGCGCAAGGCGTGATCGGCACGCTGCGCGATCTGCCCGAGCTCGTGCGGCGGACCAATGGCGGTCCTGCCATTCTCATCATCGGCGAGGTGGTCCGGCATGCCGGCTCACTTGGCCGGCAAACTCCCAAGAAAACCCCAAACCAAATCATCTCTGACCTCCTGGATGCAGCCGAATGACCTCCCCGCTTGAACAGAAGAAGATCAAAATCGCTGGCCCCTCGGTCGTGACCGCCAACCGCACCTGGGATGGCATCGTGGTTTATCGCACCGCCGCCAAGAGCTGGTCCGCGGACCTCTCGGAAGCCGCGATCGTACGCAACTCCGACGAGGCGAAGGCGTTGCTTGCGGAGTCCGTTGCCGATGACGTCGGCGCGATCGGTCCCTATATCGCGCCCGTGCAGGTCGGTGCGGACGGCAAGGTCCAGCCCGGCAATCTGCGCGAACAGATCCGCCGCACCGGCGTCACCATCGGACAGCCGGCCCAGGTTTAAGGCGCTCTCTTATGTATGCTTACGACGAAATCGATCGCACGCTCGTCAATGAGCGCGTCTCGGAGTTCCGCGACCAGGTGAAGCGGCGCCTGTCCGGCGAGCTCACTGAGGACGAGTTCAAGATCCTGCGGCTCCAGAACGGCGTCTACCTGCAACTGCACGCCTACATGTTCCGGGTCGCGATTCCCTACGGCACGCTGGCGACGAACCAGCTGCGGGCACTCGCCCATGTCGCGCGCAAATACGATCGCGGCTACGGCCATTTCACCACGCGGCAGAACATCCAGTTCAACTGGATCAAGCTCGCCGAGCTGCCGGATGCGCTGGCCGACCTCGCCAAGGTCGGCATCCATGCGATGCAGACTTCCGGCAACAACATGCGCAACGTCACCTCGGACCAGTGGGCCGGCGTCGCGCCCGGTGAGATCGAGGATCCCCGTATCTGGTCGGAGCTGATCCGCCAGCACACCACGCTGCATCCGGAATTCTCGTTCCTGCCGCGCAAGTTCAAGATCGCGATTACCGCGTCCGACCACGACCGCGCGGCGATCAAGATTCACGACATCGGCCTGAGGCTGATCAAGAACGAGAAGGGCGAGACCGGCTTCGAGGTTCTGGTCGGCGGTGGCCTCGGCCGCACGCCTTTCATCGCCAAGACCATCAAGCACTTCGTGCATGGCCGCGACATCCTCAGCTACATCGAGGCGATCCTACGCGTCTACAACCAGTACGGCCGCCGCGACAACATCTACAAGGCGCGCATCAAGATCCTGGTGCACGAGCTCGGCATCGAAAAGTTCTCCCGCGAGGTCGAGGACGAGTGGCAGCACATCCGCAACTCCTCGCTCCAGATCGACGACGAGGTGATCGAGGACATCCGCTCGCGCTTCACCTACCCGGCTTACGAGAAGCTGCCGCACATGCCTGACGAGCTGCGCCAGGCCGCGGCCGATCCGGATTTCGAGGCGTGGCGCAAGAACTCGGTGGCCCCGCACAAGGTGCAGGGTTACTCGATCGTCACGATCTCGCTGAAGCCGATCGGTGGGCCTCCGGGTGATGCCACCGCCGAGCAGATGGACGCGCTGGCCGACCTCGCCGACAAATATTCCTTCGGCGAGATCCGTGTCGGCCACGAGCAGAACCTTGCGCTGCCGCACGTTGCCAAGCGCGACCTGCCGGCACTCTGGAAGGCGCTCGACAAGCTCGGGCTTGCGACGCCCAACGTCAATCTGATCACCGACATCATCGCTTGCCCGGGCCTCGACTATTGCTCGCTGGCGAATGCGCGCTCGATCCCGATCGCGCAGGAGCTGACGCGCCGGTTTGCCAATCACGAGCTCGCCAACCTGATCGGCCGTCTCCACATCAACATCTCCGGCTGCATCAATGCCTGCGGCCATCACCATGTCGGCCACATCGGCATTCTCGGCGTCGAGAAGAATGGCGAGGAGGTCTATCAGATCACCATCGGCGGCCGCGCCGACGAGAACGCAGCGCTGGGCACCCTGATCGGCCCCGGGGTGAAGTTCGACGAGGTCGCCGACGTCGTCGAGGACATCGTGGAAGCTTACCTGGCGCTGCGCGAACGGCCCGAAGAGCTATTCATGGACACGGTGAGACGCCTCGGCGTCGAACCCTTCAAGGAGCGCGTCTATGCCACTCGTTAACGGCGGAAAGATCGTCGACGACGGCTTCGCCAAGCTCGCCGTCGATACCCCGCTGCCCGAGAGCGGCGATATCCTGGTGCCGGCCGAGCGTTTCCTCGGTGAAGCGGAAGGCTTGCTCAAGCGCGCCGGCAAGGTCGGCGTGATCTGGCCGAACAATCGCGACATCGCCGAACTCGTGCCCTATCTCAGCAAGGTCGCCACGGTCGCGCTGGTGTTTCCGACTTTCCGTGACGGACGCGCCTACAGCCAGGCCCGGTTGCTGCGCGAGCGTTACAACTACCGCGGCGAATTGCGCGCCACCGGCCAGGTGCTGCGCGATCAGTTCGTGTTCATGCTGCGCGCCGGTTTCGACGCCTTCGAGGTCAAGAAGCAGGCCGACGCGGAAGCGTTCATGCAGACCGCCAAGCGCTATTCGGTGTTCTACCAGCCGACCGGCGACGGCCGCATCACGGCCCTGCATCGGCGCATGCAGTTGCGCCATTCCGAAGGTGTCGGCACGTGAACGCGATCGCGCCTCAGGTTTCATCCATCTCTGCGCTGCCCTCGGCGGACGAGCTCGATCGGAGCTTGCGCGATGCCTCGCCCGCAGAGGTTATCGCTGCGGCGCTGAAGGCGGTCGGGCGCAACAAGCTCGCCCTGGTATCTTCCTTCGGTACGGAATCGGCGACGCTGCTGAAAGTAATGGCGGACGTCGATCCGGCGATCCCGGTGATCTTTCTCGACACCGGCTGGTTGTTCGAGGAGACGCTCGCTTATCGCGACACCTTGATCGCGACGCTGGGCCTGAAGGACGTCCGTTCGGTCCAGCCCGCCGAGGAGACGCTGTCGCGCGAGGATCCCGACCGCGACCTCTGGTTCTCCGATCCCGACGCGTGCTGCCGCATCCGTAAAGTCGAGCCGCTGGCGCGTGCGCTGAAACCGTTCGATGCCTGGCTCAACGGCCGCAAGCGTTTCCAGGGCAATGCGCGGGCCGACATTCCGGTCGTCGAGAACGATGGCGCCCGATTGAAGTTCAATCCCTTTGCCAACGTCTCGCGCGAGGAACTCGAGGCGATGTTCGTCCGCGCCAAATTGCCGCGTCACCCTCTCGTCGCCTCCGGTTTCCTGTCGGTTGGGTGTATGCCTTGCACCAGCAGAACGGCCGAAGGCGAGGATGTACGCGCCGGCCGCTGGCGCGGCCGGGCCAAGACAGAATGCGGCATTCACACGATGGAGACTTCGTAGCACGGTTACGCTGCCACGCTGTGAACAAGAAAATCCGGTTCCGTTGACTTAAGAGCGTTTCGACCCGAGTTATGCCTGCACGCCTTCGCTGACACCGACGTCGCCGAAGTGAATGGAGATGGAGATGATGCGCCGTATCGTTCCGCTCGCTGCAGGACTCTTCTGGGCAAGCTCGGCTCTCGCCGCTGACATCAATCTGCTGAACGTGTCATACGATCCGACGCGTGAGCTCTATGTCGAGTTCAACAAGGCGTTCGCGACCGCCTATCAGAAGGAAACCGGCAAGAGCGTCGAGATCAAGCAGTCGCATGGCGGCAGCGGTTCGCAGGCGCGCGCGGTGATCGACGGATTGCAAGCCGATGTGGTGACGCTCGCGCTCGCCTATGACATCGACGCGATCGCCGCCAAAGGCCTCACCGCAGCCGATTGGCAGAAGCGGCTGCCGCAAAATTCATCACCCTACACCTCGACCATCGTCTTCCTGGTGCGCAAGGGCAATCCCAAGGGCATCAAGGACTGGGACGATTTGATCAAACCGGGCGTCGCCGTGATCACGCCGAACCCGAAGACATCAGGGGGCGCGCGCTGGAATTACCTCGCAGCGTGGGGCTTTGCGCAGAAAAAGTTCGGCTCGGCCGACAAGGCCAAGGACTTCATCGGAAAGCTCTATCAGCAGGTGCCGGTGCTCGATACCGGCGCACGCGGCGCCACCGTGACGTTCGTCGAGCGTGGCGTCGGGGACGTGCTGCTCGCCTGGGAGAACGAGGCGTTTCTCGCGCTGAAGGAGTTCGGCGCGAACAAGTTCGAGATCGTGGCGCCGCCGCAATCGATCCTCGCCGAGCCGCCGGTCGCCATCGTCGACAAAGTTGCCGATAAAAAAGGCACGCGCAACGCCGCCGACGCCTATCTCCAGTATTGGTATACCAAAGAGGGGCAGGAGATCGCAGCGCGCAATTTCTACCGCCCGCGCGATGCCGAGATCGCCAAGAAGCACGAAAGTGCCTTCGCCAAGGTCGAGCTGTTCACGATCGACGACGTCTTTGGCGGCTGGACCAAGGCGCAGCGGGAACATTTTGCCGACGGCGGCGTCTTTGATCAGATCTACAAGAACTGATCGAGCGCCGTCTTAGGAGGCTTTTAGCAGGGGGGCCTGGTGAGCGCACTCGCAGCAAGACGCCGGACATTGCCGGGCTTCGGTCTCACCATGGGGCTGACGCTTTCCTGGCTCTCCGTCATCATCCTGATTCCGCTCGCCGGCCTGTTCCTGAGGTCGCTCGAGCTGAGCCCGGAACAGTTCTGGAATATCCTTTCCAGTCGCCGCACGCTGAACGCGCTCCGCGTCTCCTTCGGCCTCGCCTTCGCGGCTGCCTGCGTCAATCTCGTGATGGGCAGCATCATCGTCTGGGCGCTGGTGCGCTACCGCTTTCCCGGCCGGCGGCTGTTCGATGCGATTGTCGACGTGCCCTTCGCGCTGCCGACTGCGGTCGCCGGCGTCGCGTTGACCGCGCTGTTCGCCGAGAAGAGCTGGCTCGGTGGCCCGCTCGCGGCGCTCGGCATCAAGGTCGCATTCACGCCGGTCGGCATCTTCGTCGCCATGATCTTCATCGGCATTCCCTTCGTGGTGCGCACGGTGCAGCCGGTGCTCCAGGATCTCGACCCCGAGATCGAGGAGGCCGCGGGCAGTCTGGGCGCAAGCCGCTGGCAGACCATCATCCGCGTGATCCTGCCGTCACTCGCACCGGCGCTGCTCACCGGCCTTGCGCTCGCCTTCGCGCGTGCGGTCGGCGAATACGGCTCGGTGATCTTCATCGCCGGCAATCTGCCTAACATCTCCGAGATCGCGCCGCTCTTGATCGTGATCCGGCTGTCCGAATTCCGCTACGCCGATGCGACTGCGATCGCGGTGGTCATGCTCGTCGTCTCCTTCGTCATCATCTTCGCTGTGAACCGGCTCCAGCGCTGGGCACAGAGCCGGATTCCGGAGCGCTAAGGGCCGACCATGACGATGCAGATTGCAGATTCGGTCTCTCTCCCGGCCCCCGACGCCAAGGCACGTGCGCATGCGGCTGCCGCGCGCGACAGCCTTCGCACCGAGCCACAGACGGTGCGCATCACCATCATTGCGCTGGCGATGATCTTCCTCACCGTCTTCGTCGTGCTGCCGTTGGTCGTGGTGTTCGCACAGGCGCTCTCGAAGGGCGTCATGGCCTATCTCACTGCGCTCGCCGAACCGGAAGCGCTGGCTGCGATCAGGCTGACGCTGCTGGTGGCCGCGATTTCAGTGGGCCTCAATCTCGTGTTCGGCCTCGTCGCCGCCTGGGCCATCGCCAAGTTCGACTTCAAGGCCAAGACCTTTCTGATTACGCTGATCGACCTGCCGTTCTCCGTCAGCCCGGTGATCTCGGGCCTCGTCTTCGTGCTGCTGTTCGGCGCGCAGGGCTATTTCGGCAGCTGGCTGCGTGAGCACGACATCCAGATCCTGTTCGCGGTGCCCGGCATTGCGCTCGCCACCACCTTCGTGACCTTCCCATTCGTGGCGCGCGCACTGATCCCCCTGATGCAGGAGCAGGGCACGCAGGAGGAGGAGGCCGCGATCTCGCTCGGCGCCTCGGGTCTGCAAGCCTTTTTCCGGGTCACGCTGCCCAACATCAAATGGGGCGTGCTCTACGGCGTCCTGCTCTGCAACGCCCGCGCGATGGGCGAGTTCGGCGCCGTCTCGGTCGTGTCCGGACATATCCGCGGCGAGACCAACACCATGCCGCTGTTGGTCGAGATCCTCTACAACGAGTACCAGTTCGTCGCCGCGTTTGCGATCGCCTCGCTGCTGGCGATGCTGGCGCTGATCACGCTGATCGCAAAAGCTGTTCTCGAACGTCACCTGGACGAAGGACACGAGCCCCGTGACCATTGAAGTCAAGAATCTCGTCAAGAAGTTCGGCAGCTTTAAAGCTCTCGACGGCGTCGATCTTAAGGTCGACAACGGCGAGCTGCTGGCGCTGCTCGGCCCGTCCGGCTCCGGCAAGACCACGCTGCTGCGGATCATCGCCGGCCTCGACTGGCCCGATGCGGGCGACGTCTCCTTCAACGGCGAGGACGCGCTGGCGCAGGGCGCGCGCGAACGGCATGTCGGCTTCGTGTTCCAGCACTATGCGCTGTTCCGCCACATGACGGTGTTCGAGAACGTCGCCTTCGGCCTGCGCGTGCAGCCGCGCGCGATTCGCAAGGACGAGGCCGCGATCCGTACGCGGGTGAAGGAGCTGCTCGATCTCGTGCAGCTCGACTGGCTTGCCGACCGCTATCCGAGCCAACTCTCCGGCGGTCAGCGCCAGCGCATCGCGCTCGCCCGCGCGCTCGCGATCGAGCCGCGCATCCTGCTGCTCGATGAACCCTTCGGCGCGCTCGATGCCAAGGTGCGCAAGGAGCTGCGCCGATGGCTGCGCTCACTGCATCATGAGATCAACGTCACCTCGATCTTCGTCACCCATGACCAGGAAGAGGCGCTGGAAGTCGCCAACCGCGTCGTTGTGATGGACAAGGGCAGAATCGAGCAGATCGGCTCGCCCGACGACGTCTATGAAAGCCCGGCGACCGCCTTCGTCCACGGCTTCATCGGCGAATCCATCGAGCTGCCGATCCAGGTCGAGGGCGGCCTGATCAGGCTGGGCGACCGGCCGCTGCGGCTTGCCGCGGACGGCCTTGCGCCTGGCGCGTCAAAACTGTTCGTGCGGCGACACGACATGCTGGTCGGCCCGCCCGGCAGCGGCGCCTTCGAGGGCGCGGTTCGGCATGTCCGCAATTTCGGTCCCGTGCAGCGCGCCGAGGTCGCGCTATCAGGTGGCGAGACCATCGAGATCGATGCCCCCCGTGACAAGGAACTGCGCGCCGGCGACACGATTGGGCTGGAGCCGCGCCGCTACCGCATATTTGCGGGCGCCTGAGCCGACTCGTCGGGTCAAATTTTTCCCCAAAATTCACCTTTCAGCCACGGTTGATATGCAACAACGGCCCCTCATTTGGGGGCCTGATTCATGCGCGCTGCGGCCGCAATATCCATCACTTTGCTTCTAGCCGGCTGCGCCGGCAACGAAGCGCTGGTCCAGCAGCCGTCCATGTATACTGACATGGCTGTCCCGGGCGCCAAGCTCGATGCGCAGGCCGCCGCCGTGATGATCTCGCAATACCGCCAGAACAACGGGCTCGGCACCGTCGTGATCGATTCCGATCTGATGCGGCTCGCCGAATCCCAGTCCCAGGCTATGGCGGCCGCCAACAAGATGGACCACGACGTTCGCGCGCCGCTCGCCAAACGGCTCGCCGCCGGCGGCTATCCTGCGACCGTGGCCGTCGAGAACGTCTCGGCCGGTTATCATACGCTGGCCGAAGCGTTTTCCGGCTGGCGCGACTCGCCACCCCACCGCGCCAACATGCTCAAAAGCGGTGTCACAAAACTTGGCATCGCAGCGGGCTATGCTCCCGGCACCAAGTACAAGGTGTTCTGGACCATGATCTTGGCTTCGGCGGACCCTCGATAAGCCAGACTTGATCCTGGATGCATTGACGCCGCGGCGGAGTGTCGCCACGGTGGCTTGCCTTTTGCTAATGTTCCCTCATGACAGATCATCGTCCTGATACCGCCAGCATCCCCGCGAATGCGCAACGCGTCCTGGTTCTCCAGGGCGGTGGCGCGCTCGGCTCGTATCAGGCCGGCGCCTGCCAGGCGCTATGCGGCTACGGCTTCGAGCCGGAATGGGTTGCCGGCATCTCGATCGGTGCTATCAACGCAGCGATCATCGCCGGCAATGAGGGCCACACCCGCGTCAAGCGGTTGAAGGAATTCTGGGAGATGGTGTCGGCGCCGGTGCCGTGGAAGCCGATCGGCAAGAGCGATCGCAGCCGCGAGCTGTTCAACTCGACGAGCGCAGCGCTGATCGCGACCTTCGGTGTGCCCGGCTTCTTCGTACCCCGCGTGCCGCCGGCGCCGCTCTGGCCACCGGGGCACCCCGAGGCGGAAAGCTATTACGACACCGCGCCGCTCAAGAAGACGCTGGAGCGTCTGGTCGATTTCGATCGCATCAACGATCTGAAGACGCGCTTGTCCGTCGGCGCGGTCGGCGTCACCTCCGGCAACTTCAAATATTTCGACAATTACGCGTTCAAGAAGCTCGGCAAGACCATCGGACCCGAGCACATCATGGCCTCCGGTGCGCTGCCGCCGGGCTTTCCGTCCGTCGTGATCGACGGCGAGCATTACTGGGACGGCGGCATCGCCTCCAACACGCCGCTCGACTACGTGCTCGATGCCGAGGTCGACCGCGACATGCTGATCTTCCAGGTCGACCTGTTTTCCGCGCGCGGCGATCTGCCCACCTCGCTGCTCGAGGCCGCCGAGCGCGAGAAAGACATCCGCTATTCCAGCCGCACGCGGATGAACACCGACAAGAACAAGCAGCTGCACAACGCCCGCAGGGCGGTGCGAGATCTCATCAGCAAGTTGCCGGATTACCTGAAGAACGATCCTTCCGTCGAATTCCTCGCGAAAGCGTCGCGCGAAAGCACCGTCACGGTGGTGCATCTGATCTATCGCAGCAAGAACTACGAATCCTCGTCCAAGGACTACGACTTCTCGCATGTCGCCATGGTCGAGCATTGGGAAGCCGGGGTGCGCGACGTGCATCTGTCGATGCGCCACAAGGATTGGCTCGAGAAGCCGCAGTCCGGCGAGACCATGGTGACCTACGATCTCACGGGGGACGTCACCGCACCCCCGGCAAAAAGGAGCGAATAGAATGGGTAGTCTGTCAGGCAAGAACGCCGTTGTGACCGGATCGACCAGCGGCATCGGGCTCGCTTACGCACGCGCCTTCGCCGCCGCCGGCGCCAACGTGGTCATCAACGGCTTCGGCTCGCCCGAGGATATCGAGAAGGAGCGCACCAAGATCGAGTCCGAGTTCAAGGTCAAGGCGATCTACTCGCCGGCCGACATGACCAAGCCCGCCGAGATCGCCGGGATGATCGCGCTCGGCGAGAAGACGTTTGGCTCGGTCGACATTCTCGTCAACAATGCCGGCATCCAGTTCGTCTCGCCGATCGAGGAGTTTCCGCTCGAGAAGTGGGACCAGATCATCGCCATCAACCTGTCGTCGGCCTTCCATGCCATTCGCGCCGCCGTGCCCGGCATGAAGAAGAAGGGCTGGGGCCGCATCATCAACACGGCGTCGGCACACTCACTCGTCGCCTCGCCCTTCAAATCGGCTTACGTGTCGGCCAAGCACGGCATCGCCGGTCTCACCAAAACCGTGGCGCTGGAGCTCGCGACCCACAAGATCACCTGCAACTGCATCAGCCCGGGCTATGTCTGGACGCCGCTGGTGGAGAAGCAGATCCCCGACACGATGAAGGCGCGCAATCTGACGCGCGAGCAGGTCATCAACGACGTGCTGCTCGATGCGCAGCCGACCAAGGAGTTC
The DNA here is from genome assembly GCF_023073935.1 of Bradyrhizobium sp. 147. Classification (NCBI taxonomy): domain Bacteria; kingdom Pseudomonadati; phylum Pseudomonadota; class Alphaproteobacteria; order Hyphomicrobiales; family Nitrobacteraceae; genus Bradyrhizobium; species Bradyrhizobium sp. 147. Next base: position 341,175 of record NZ_JADPKL010000089.1, read on the forward strand.
GTCACCTCCGAGCAGGTTGCCGCGCTCGCCCTGTTCCTGTGCAGCGACGATGCCGCGCAGATCACCGGCAGCAATCTGTCGATCGACGGCGGCTGGACCGCGGAGTAGTTCGCGTCGGTTCAGCTAGCTCGCTGTCATGCCCCGGCTTGGCCGGGGCATCCAGTACGCCGCGGCTTATCCATTCAATCACAGCTTTCTCGGAATACTGGATCGCCCGTTCAAGCCGGGCGACGACAGTGAGAGTGGGGCGCGGTCTCTGGTTTAATGCGTCCACGCTAGGGCCGTCACGATCGCCGATGACAAGTTCAGCTCCGCGAACATGATCTTGCCGGCGACCACGAACAGCACGCTCGCCAGCGTCAGGCGCAGCACCGTCTCGGGCACGCGCGTTGCGCTAAAACTGCCGACGATGATGCCGGGCAGCGAGCCCAGCAGCAGCACGCCCATCAGCGCCCAGTCGACGTCACCGAGCGCCCAGTGCCCGATGCCGGCAACCAGCGTCAGCGGCACCGCATGGGCGATGTCGGAGCCGACGATGCTCGCCATCGGCAGGCGCGGATAGAGCAGCAGGAGCACAGTGACGCCGACTGCGCCGGCGCCGACCGACGAGATCGAGACCAGCACGCCGAGTACGATTCCGGTGATCACGGTCGCGATCGCGGTGGTGCGCTCGTCGACCTGCTCGAGGCGTTTGCGGTAGCGATCCATGATGGCCTTGCGGAAGATCAGCGACGTCGCAGTCAGGATCAGCGCGAAGCACAGCACGAGATTGACGAGGCTACGCTCGGAATCGCTTCTGAGGTCGAGCTTCCACAGCACCAGCAGCGTCACGGCGCTCGCAGGAATGCTGCCGCAGGCGAGTCGCAGCACCGCCGGCCAGTGCACGCTACGCGACCAGCCATGCACCAGGCTGCCGCCGGTCTTGGTGGCGGCGGCATAGAGCAGGTCGGTCCCGACCGCCGTGGAGGGATGAATGCCGAACAGCAGGATCAGCAGCGGCGTCATCAACGAACCGCCGCCAACGCCGGTCATGCCGACGAGCAAGCCGACGCCGAATCCAGAGGCGACGTAGAGTGGATCAAACATGTCCGGGGAATCTTAGGTCGATCTCGTCGGTTGAGCAACATGACGTAGAATGAAATTCCTCCCGCATGCAACTACCTGGGTCCAATAAGAAAAATCATGCTGCGGACGGCAAATCGGTAGGAATTTCGCTTCGTTCCGAGGCATGCTGCGAACGTGCCGTTCCCCAGGAGTAGGGTCGCGCGTCCCCTATTTGCCAAACGCCAGCACGTGCAGGCCGAGGCGCTGCCGCACGATCCAGAACAGGAGCACCGTCTCGAAGGTGAGCGAGATCGAGGTCGCTGCGGCGGCGCCGTGGCTGCCGTAGCGCGGTACCAGCGCGATGCAGAGCACGACGTTCATGACGAAAGCCAGCGCATAAGCGAGCGCGCAGATCTTCTGCTGGCCCAGCATGTTGAGCAGCCGCTCCACCGGCCCGATTGCAGAGCGCACCACCAGCCCGATCGCGGCGACGAACATGAGATCGTAGCCAACGGTGAATTGCGGCCCGAACAGCCAGAGCAGCGGCTTGCCGAACGCAAGCAGCAGGATGGTCGCCGCCAGCGACGGCCAGAATGTCCAGCTGATGGCGTGCGCCACATAGGCAGACAGCCGCGCCTTGTCGCCGCTTGCGTTGAACTCGGCGAAGCGATGCGCGGTCGTTGCCGACATCGCGTAGTGGATGAAGGAAACCAGCGCCAGCGTCTTCACCACCGCGAAATAGACGCCGACCTCGTCGGAGGGGCGGAACTGCTGCAGCACCAGCACGTCGGTGTAGGACAGCAGCAGGTAGAAGCTCTCGACCAGCAGGATCGGCAGCGAGACCGCCAGCCAGCCGCCGATGTCGTAGGCCTTGGGGCCCGGTTCGATGTGATCGGCGAGCTTGCGGTTCAGCACCAGCATCTGCCCGGCCATCGCGATCCACACCGCACCTAGGCTCGCGACCATCGCCGCGACTGCGCCGAGATGATAGCCGAGCAGGAAAGCGCATGCCGTGATGCCGATGATCAGCGCCTGGCGGATGATGAATTGCGGCATCAGGCCGAGCTGCATCCAGTCGTGCGAGCGCGCGATGCCGTCCTGGGTGTTGGCGACGACGAAGGCCGGCAGCGTCATGCAGCCGATATAGAGCGGCAGCACCTCGGCCGGATCGATCCAGGGTGACAGCAGCCTGACGATGCCGGCAAGGCCGAGCGACACCAGAGCGGAGACGGCAAAGGTGAGCCAGCGGCTGCCGGAGAGAAAGCCGCGCAGCAACGCATGCGCGCCGCTGGCGCGGTACTCCGGAATGATCTTTTGCGCGGAAGCGGAAATGCCGAAATCCATCATGCTGCCGAGCAGCAGCACCCAGGTCCAGACATAGACATAGATGCCGTAGTCGGACGTGCCCATCCAACGCGCGAGCAGGATCTGCGAGACATAGGCGAGGCCTGCACTGATGACGCGGATGACGAAGATGGTCGCGGCCAGCCGCCGCGTCAGCGAGGCCTCGCTCGAGCCGCCCGTCAGCCTGCCGCGCAGCCGCGCGATCAACCCGGCTGGTCCGGTCGTTGCGGGTTGTGCATCCATCACGGCCAATTCGAGTTCCCCGCCCGCATACTGCGGCAGGCCCGGGAATTAGCAACCACTCGTTAAGATTCGGTTGGGTGGGAAGATTCGGTTGGGTGGGCGTGCTGTAGAAACCGCAACGTCGTCCCGGAAGGCCAGGCGAAGGCCAGGATCCGTTGCCCCAGGGAGAAGTTGGAGCGAAGGCTCGGGCAACGAGTTCGCGCCACCACTACTCCTGAGGTAGTGGGTCCGCGCTCCGATTCGCTGCGCTTGTCCCGGACCACGGCTCGGATTGGGACGACGCTACTCCAAGTTCGTATTGAACTCGTATGACTTGTCCGGTCCCACCAGCGTGAACTTCAGCGCCGCACCGTCGGGCTTGGCGCCCGGCGGCAGCCCGTCGAGCTCGAAGGAAAATCGCTTCACGTCCGGCGGGCTGTGATGGACCGGGCTCGGAATCGGCAGCGCCCAATCGGGCGTCGGCCCTTCCACGAACAGATTGACGTTGCGCGCGTCCGCCGGCGCGACCACGTCGACGACCACTTTGTTGCCCTCGCGCTTGACGTCGCGGATGGTAAGCGGATTGGGATCGCCGATATTGGCCGGCTTGGGCACGGTGTCGAGCGCCGCGCGCAGATTGGCGTCCTCGGTCGAGGCGACGCTGTTGAAGCCGAGTTCGGCGCGGGCTTCGACGGGAATGCAGAGCTTCTCGCACACCGCATAGTTAATCTCGGCGCGCAAGGTCACTGGCTTGTCGGCGGCCTTGGCGACGATGCGCAGGGGCAGCACGATCTGGTCGCGATAGCCGATCGAATGGCCGCCCGCGCCGTCGTCGAACTTCAGCGGCGCCGGCCACATCACGGTCACCGCTTCGACATTGTCCGACTTGGAGAAGTCGAACCGCGGCGGAACGCCGGAGTCGCCGGGCACGCGCCAGTAGGTCTTCCATCCCGGTTGGAGCTGGAACGCGATACCGCCAAGCAGGACAGCGCCGCTGCGCGAGCCCGCAACCAGCCGCACTGCGGAATGTCCGTCGCGCTGCCACGGCGAAGCGTCGTCGGCACGGGCTGCGGATGCCAGCGACGCTGCGATCAGGGTTGTCGCGACGCCAATCGCCGCACGCAGGGGAACTATGCTGGTCATGGCACGTCTTTACAGGGGCGCCCTAGGGCAAACCATTGAATTGCTTGTGATGGATGCATCTGGACCAGGTCTCTGCAAGCCTTGATTTGACAGCGGCCGGGCCCGACATCAGGATAGGAATTGAAACCGGAGTGCTTCACCATGGCTCCTACAGGCAAGAGGACGGGCGACAGCACCCGCAGCGCAGGCCCCGCGCTGCCCAATTCGGCCGGTTATCTCGACGGCCGGCTCCTGATTGCAATGCCCGTGATGGGCGATCCCCGTTTCGAGCGCTCCGTGATCTATCTCTGCGCCCATTCCGCCGAGGGCGCGATGGGAATCATTGTCAATCATCCCGCGGGCTCCATCGATTTCCCCGAGCTCCTGATGCAGCTCGGCATCGTCAAAAAGGGCGAGCACATCAAGCTGCCGGAAAATGCCGAAAGCATGAAGGTGCTGCGCGGCGGGCCGGTCGACACCGGCCGTGGCTTCGTGCTGCATTCCAGCGACTTCTACATCGAGAACGCGACGCTGCGGATCGACGACGGCGTCTGCCTCACCGCGACCGTCGACATCCTGCGTGCGATCGCCAACGGCTCCGGCCCCAAGCACGCCATCCTCGCGCTCGGCTATGCCGGCTGGGCGCCGGGCCAGCTCGAAACCGAGATCCAGAGCAACGGCTGGCTGCATTGCGACGCGGACGCGGATCTGATCTTCGGCGACGACGTCGATGACAAATACAACCGCGCTTTGCAGAAAATCGGCATTGATCCCGGCATGCTCTCCAACGAGGCCGGGCACGCGTAGTTGTTGGCCGTCGTCCGGTGTCGTACGTCACCCTCGCTGTCATGCCCCGGCTTGATCGGGGGCATGCAGTACGCGGCAGCCTATCGGCGCGATACAACCGTCTCGGAGTACTGGATCGCCCGGAGCAAGCCGGGCGATGACCACGTATCGTGAATGAGGCGCTACTCCGCCGCCTGCTGCTGCACCGTCGGCTCGGTGCCCGCCACCGTTGCCCGGCGCATGTCGCGCGGTTGCGACTGGTCGTAGCGGCGGACGCGGTGCATGGTCTGGCGGTTGTCCCACATCACGAGGTCATGCAGCCTCCATTTGTGGACATAGACGAACTCTGCTTGCGTCGCGTGCTCGGTGAGATCGCGCAGCAATAGACGGCCCTCCGGCACGCTCATGCCGACGACCTTGCCGGCATGCGATGACAGATACAGCGACTTGCGGCGATGCACCGGGTGCGTGCGCACCAGACGTTGCAGCACCGGCTTGAACATCTCCTTCTCTTCGTCGGTATATTCGGTGAAGCCGAGCGAGCCGCGCGAATACATCAGCGAGTGCTCGCAGACGAGGTCCTCGATCTCAACCTTGGTCTCGTCGTCGAGTGCGTCATAGGCCGCGCGCATATCGGCGAATTCGGTGTTGCCACCCTTCGGGTTCACCACGCGCGCGGACAGCAGCGAGAATTTTGCGGGGATGGGACGGAACGAGCTGTCGGAATGCCAGAGGCAGTTGCCGAGATTGAACAGATGCGCGCGGCTGTCTTTCGCCAGCGGCTTGCCGTCCTTGCCGAGATTGCTGACATCGTTCAGGCCGGATTGCAGCCGATAGTCCTTCTCCTTGGTGACGGTGCCGCCGCGCGCATCCTCGCGCTGGCCGAAATTCAGCGCGAACGCCATCTGCTGCTCGTCGGTGATGTCCTGATCGTGGAACACCAGCACCGCATATTTGTCCATCGCGGCCTCGACTTCGCGCGCCTCATCCGCCGTGAGTGGCTTGCGCAAATCGAGGCCCGAAACCTCGCCGACAAAATGCTTCTGAAGCTGCCGGATGGCGATCGTCATGGCGATTTCTCCCGCATCTCTGAGCAGTTTTCCCGCTCTGTTTGTGGAAAAAAATGCCTCCCGCGCCCGGCGATGTCAACGCGCCGCGCGCATGGCTCTTACGCGTTCCGGGCCATCAGGCCGCCGTCGACCGGGATCACCGCGCCGGTGATGAAGGAGGCGGCCGGCAGGCACAGGCTGAGCGTCACATGCGCGACCTCTTCAGGCTCGCCATAACGGCCGAGTGCAGTGCGGCGCTTGGCATAGATGGTCTTGTGCTCCTCCGAGATGCGATCGGTGATGGCCGTGCGGATCGGGCCGGGACAGATGCAGTTGACGGTGATGCCCTCGCGGCCGAGCTCCACCGCCAGAGAACGGGTGAGGCTCGCAACGCCGCCCTTTGCCGCCGAATAGGGGCTGTGCAGGGCAGTGGCGCCGAGCGCCTCGGTCGAGGCGATGTTGAGGATGCGCGGGCACTTCGACTTGCGCAAATGCGGCAGCGCGGCGCGGATCACGCGCGGATGCGCCGTCAGCATCACGGCGAGGCCCTTGGCCCATGCGTCCTCATAGGCCTCGTCGTCGATCGCAACCCGCACTGAGATGCCGGCATTGTTGACGACGATGTCGAGCCCACCGAAATGCGCCGCGACATCGCCGACCACGCGCTTGATCTCGCCGCCATCGGCAACGTCGAGCTTCCACGCCCTCGCTGCTCCGCCGCTTGCCGCGATTTCCTTGGCAACCGCATGTGCGCCTTGCTCATCATAATCGGTCACGGCAACGTTCGCACCTTCGGTGGCGAACACGCGCGCGGTGGCACGTCCCATGCCGCTGGCCGCGCCGGTGACGAGGACGGTCAGGCCCTTTACAGACCGGCTGAGCTGTTTGAATTCGGACATGCTGCTTCCTCGCGCCCTGCTTGTTCTTGTTATGATTGACAAGGCTGGCATCGATCCGCAGACAGGTCAAACAAGCAAAAACAAACGGGAGGCCGCGATGGCAAACGAGCTCGATTTCTCAAGCAGGCAGGTGCTGGTGGTCGGCGGTTCCAGCGGCATCGGCAACGGCATTGCGCAAGCTTTTCGCGCCAGGGGTGCGCATGTCGCCGTCTGCGGCACGCGTGCTCGGCCCGAGGATTATTCGATTGAGGAAGGCTCTGATCTCACCGGCCTCGCCTACGCGCAGCTCGACGTCAGCAATGCCGGCGCGATCGAGGCGTTCAAGCCATGCTTCGAGCGGCTCGACATCCTGGTGCTCGCGCAAGGCGCGGTGCTCTATCGCCGCGGCGAATTCGAGATGGCCGGCTTCCGCAAGGTCGTGGAGGTCAACCTGATGAGCCTGATGGCCTGCGCCACGCGGTTTCATTCCATGCTGCGGGATGCGAAGGGCGCGCTGATCGTGGTGTCCTCGACCGCGGCCTATCATTCCACTATGGGCAATCCCGCCTACAACGCCTCGAAGACGGGCGCTGTCGGATTGACACGTACGCTGGGCGAAGCCTGGGCTGAGGACGGCATCCGCGTCAACGGCATCGCGCCCGGTCTGGTCGACACCAAGATGACGAAGGTGACCACCGACAATCCCAAGCGACTCGAAGGCGCGCTCGCGCGCATCCCGCTGCGGCGATTGGGCACGCCGGCCGACATGGCGGGCGCGGCGCTGTTCCTGGCTTCGCCGCTGTCGTCCTACATCGTGGGCCAGACGCTGGTCGTCGATGGCGGCCTCATTCTGTAGGCCATGGCAAGGAACCGCGCTGCTTCTGATCGGTTACTTCGGCTGATCACCGAGGAGGATTATCATGGACGCGGATCGGATCATTGGATCAGCCAAGGAAATGGCAGGCGGCGTGGAAGGCACCGTGGGCGAGATGGCGGGCGATGCAAAAACGCAGGCCTCAGGCAAGGCACGGGAAGCCGCAGGCACGGTGCAGAACCTGTACGGCCAGGCGAAGGACGCGGCGCGCGAAGCTGCGGATACCGCCTCCAGCTACGCCAAGGATGCCTATGAGGCCAGCGGCGATACGTTCCGCGACGGCACGCAAGCCATCGCCCGCAAGGTGCAGGACAACCCGCTCGGCGCGCTGCTGACCGCGGCCGGCATCGGCTTCGCACTCGCGCTTCTGATGTCGCGCCCCGCCCGCCGTCCGCCGCCGCGCTGGCGCTATTAGGGCTAACAGCTAGACCCGTCATCCGGGGCGCGCGCTTTGCGCGCCCGGAATGACGAGTCAAATCAGAGATACGATTTACCGGATCGCTTCCGCCGCGCGCCCGACATTACCCGGCGGCCGCGGGATCGCCGGATTCGGATTGCGGGGGCCTGGGGCTGGCGCCAGTTGACGCGGTGGCTGCGGAGAGCCAAAGCCGAAGAAATCCCGGAATGACGGCGCTGCCTGTGCCGGCTGCTGCGGCGGAAGCTGAAGCTGTTGCGGCTTCTTCGGCGCGAGCTTTGGCGGCGCGATCGCGGCGGCCGCACCCGGTGAACCCTGAGCAGCGCTGCCGTCAGGCGTCGTCGTCGCCATCGGCGTATCGCCCTTGGCCTGCTCGCGTCCGACTTCGCGGCGCGGCCAGGCATAGTCGTCGGCGCGCCCGGCGGGGGCGCTCAGCGGCTCGCCTTTCACCATCGTCTTCGCAGCGAGTGCATCGACCGCGGCTGGACGCGAGCCTGGCCCGCCCAGCAATTGATCGGTCGAGATCGAGGCCGCGACCAGCGGCACGATCGGTCCGGCCAGCGGCCGCGGCGCGGGCTTGCCCGGCTCGGCGCTGGTGTCGGGCGTCGCCGGCTCGCTCGGCAGTGCGATCGGACCGGAGCGGCCCGCAAGCAGGCGCGTGATCTCGCGCTCGACATAGTGCGCGAGCTTGCGCGCGCCGGGTTTTGTGAAATAGACGCCGTCAGAACTGCGGAGCTGACGAATCTGGCCTTCGAAGTCCGGGCCCTTCTGAAGGAAGCGGCCGGCCTCGTCGACAAAGCCGTCCCAGACGTCGACATAGGTGATGCCGGCCTTGGCCGCGCCTTCACGGTAGAGCGAGTCCAGGAACAGCATGTCCGCCGTACCCTTTTGCCCGCGGATGGCGGGAAGACCGACCCAGAGCACCGGCACGCCCTTGGCCTTGAGCACGTTGGCCAGTTCCTCGATTTTCTTGCCGTAGAGCTCGACCCAGCGCTCGTCGCGGAATTCGTAGAGACCATTCGGGTTGCGCGCCGTCTTCTCCGGCGCAGCGGCTGCCGGCGTATCGGCGTTGTCGGCGTCATCCTGCGGCAGGTCAGTATCCGCGGCGGGTTTGTCCTCAGGCTTGGCAGCGGTGTCGGGCTTGGCCTCGCCGGGCTTGCCCGGTGGCTTGCCGCGCGCGCCCTTGTCGTTCTTCTTGTCCTTGTCAGAGGCCTTGTCCGACTTGTCGGCCACAGGCTCGCGGATCGCGATGCGGTCGTTGAGACCAAGCATGACCACGATGATTTCGGGCTTCTCGGTCTCCAGGATCCCCTTCGCCGCAGCCGCCCAATCCGCGGGCTCGCCCTTCGGCTGGTACTTGATCAGGCCCGAGGTGGTCTTGTGCTTGCGGATCACGCCCATGTCGGGCTGCTCGGCGTAGGCGTCCTCGAGGCCATAGGCGAGCCAGTCGGCCATGGCGTCACCGATCACCAGCACGTTCTTGTCGGGGATGGTGTCGCGCTTGGCCGGCGCCGGCGCGCGCGAAAAATCCTGGCGCGGCGCCTGCGGCTGTTGTTGCTGGAATGGTGCGAAGAAGTCGCCGCCGAACCAGCCGCCGCCACCTCCACCACGTGGTGGCGGTGGCGCCGCGCGCTGTGGCGGGCCGCCGAAGCCGGGGAAGTTGAAGAATTGCGCCGAGGCCGGGGCCGCGACCGACACCAGGATCGCAAGCGCCGTCCCCAGCGCGATCAGCGGGCCGGTCTCGGTCAGCGCCTTGAACAGGGACTTCTTCGACATGCGATCTCGGGCAGCGCAACGGGATTGGAAGTGGCTCGAATATAATAACGGAATCAGGCGCCAAACGGGCAGATTCTGTCGCAGAATCTTCTGCCATACACCGGGGAACAGCCGCCCCGGTCAAGGCTGCCTGCCAAAATCCCTGTTCAGGGTTACTTTCGGCGCGATTTTACCTGCCGCGCAGCCGGTCGAGCACGTCGGAGGAGGCAAAACCATCGGCGGGCACGCCGATCGAGGCCTGGAAATTGCGCAGGGCTTCCCGGGTCTGGCCGCCGAACTGGCCATCCGGGGTGCCCTTGTAGAAGCCGCGCTGGGCCAGCAGCTGCTGCAGTTGCAGCCGCTCGGTGCGCGACAGCTCCCGTTCCTGCCGCGGCCAGGGCTGCACGAAGGGGCCCCCGCCGCGCAAGCGGTCGGCGAAATGCCCGATCGCCAGCGCATAGGCCTCAGCCGGATTGTACTTCATGATGACGCGGTAATTCTGCAGCATCAGGAAGCCTGGTCCTTGCGCGCCGGCCGGCGCGAGCAGATAAGCCTTCTCGGCCGGATGCGGGAAGGGCTGGTTGTTCGGGCGCTTCAGCCCGAGCTTCTCCCATTGGGCGATCGTCATCGCCTTGGCGCGGTCGGCCAGCATGTAGTTGAAGCCTTGCGGCACCACGACCTCGTAGCCCCAGGTCTGGCCGGCCTGCCAGCCGTCCTTCTTCAGATTGTTGGCGGTCGACGCGATCAGGTCGGACGGATTGTCGACGACGTCGCGCCGCCCGTCGCCGTCGCCGTCGACGGCAAAGCGCTTGAATGCGGTCGGCATGAACTGGGTCGGGCCGAAGGCGCCAGCCCAGGAGCCGCGCAGCTGCTCAGGCCTGAGATCGCCGCGGTTGAGGATCTCCAGCGCGGAGAGGAATTCGTCCTTGAAATAGGTTTGGCGGCGGCCGATGCAGGCGAGCGTCGCGGTCGATTGCAGCACGCTGCGGTCGCCCATCTGCGTCGAGTAATTGGACTCGATGCCCCAGATCGCGGCGATGATGTAGCGGTCGACGCCAGTGGCCTTTTCAGTGGCGTCGAACTGCGCCTTGTATGTGGCGAGGATCTCGCGGCCCTTGGCGAGGCGGTTGTCGTTCACGAGAATGTCGAGGTAGTCCCAGATCGATTTGGTGAACTCCGGCTGCGAGTCCATCAGATCCATGATGCGCAAATCGGGGCTGAGGCCTGCGGTGAAGCGCTGGAAGTTCTCCTGCGTGATGCTGCGCCGTGCGGCATCCGGCCACATCGCGGCGACACAATTGTTGAAATTGCCCGCGGCCTCGCGGATCGCAGCGGCCGTCATCAGCGGATGGCCGGAGGCGCCGTCCTCGCCGCTCCAAGGTTGAGCTCCAGTTTGTGCGCTGCCGGGGACGGGTGAGGCTTGCGACGGCGCCGCGTTCGGGCCGGAGAAGATGCCGCCGAACAGGTTCGATAGGCCGTTCTGCGCCTGGGCGTGCGCGCATGCAGGCAGCAGCAAAGCCGCCGCAATCATCGTCGCGCCGGTCACGGACCCAGTCCGTCCTGCCAGTCGTGCCACTGATTGCATCATGTCCCACCCATCGGCCTGAAATTCCGCCATCAGGAGGCCTGGTAGGCGTTGCCAATAGCTTAACAAAGGTGAAATTTTGGTGACGGCCTTTTTCTTAACTCTGTCGGGGCGAGGCCCCACATCCGCCTTTGTTGGCGGCTGCAAACAGGCTAGCAAGTTGCCATTGCTGTGTTCACGTCCTCAGGTATTCGATCGATCCCATGAAAATTCGCAAAGCCGTATTCCCCGTCGCCGGTCTCGGCACCCGCGTCCTGCCCGCCACCAAGGCGATGCCGAAGGAAATGCTGACCATCGTCGACAAGCCGCTGATCCAGTACGTCTATGACGAGGCGAAGGAGGCCGGCATCGAGCACTTCATCTTCGTCACAGGCCGCAACAAGAACGTCATCGAAGATCATTTCGACCGGATGTTCGAGCTCGACGCGACGCTGCAGGCGCGCGGCAAGACGGCCGAGCAGGAGATCCTGGCGCAGAACCAGCCGGACGCTGGCGCCGTGAGCTTCACGCGCCAGCAGGCGCCGCTCGGCCTCGGTCACGCGGTCTGGTGCGCGCGCGACATCGTCGGCAACGAGCCGTTTGCAGTCGTGCTGCCGGACGAGCTCGTGCTCAACACGCCCGGTTGCCTGAAGCAGATGATCGATATGGCATCGTCGCTCGGCGAGAAATCCAATCTGGTCGCGGTCGAGGCGGTGCCCGATCACCTGACGCATCAATACGGCATCTGCGGGGTCGGAAAGCGCAACGGCAAGATGTTCGAGGTCGACGGCATGGTCGAAAAGCCGGCCAAGGGCACCGCGCCATCAAATCTCTCGATCACCGGTCGCTATATCCTCCAGCCCGAGATCTTCAAGATCCTGGAAACCCAGGAGCGCGGTGCCGGCGGCGAGATCCAGCTCACCGACGCCATGATCGGTCTTGCCAAGGCCCAGAAATTCTATGGCGTCGAGTTCGAGGGCGAGCGTCACGATTGCGGCTCCAAGCCCGGCTTCCTCCGCGCCAACATCGCCTACGGCATGACGCGCCCGGAGCTGCGCGATGGGCTGATCGCGGAGATGAAGAAGTATCTGGGGACCTGACCTCACCTTTGACGTCATTCCGGGGCGATGCGTAGCATCGAACCCGGAAGCTCGAGATTCCGGGCTCGGCTCTTCGAGCCGCCCCGGAATGACATCCAGACGAATCCCTCACGCCACCAGCGACAACTGCGGCAAGCTCGCGACCACCGACTGGTTGCGCCCACCGGCCTTGGCGGCATAGAGCGCCTTGTCGGCGGCGGCGACCAGGACGGGCCAGTCCATGCCGGCACTGGGAACGAGGCTGGCGATGCCGCAGGAGACCGTTGTGCTCGCCTGATCGTCGGACCAGCCCTGCACCTTGAGCCGGATCGTCTCGGCGATCTTGAAGGCATCCGTGGCCGAAATGTTCGGCAGCAGTACGGCGAATTCTTCGCCGCCATAGCGCGCCGCGCAGTCGCCGGCGCGGCTCACCGAGTCGGAAATGCAGATGGCGATGCCGACCAGCACCTGGTCGCCGGCCTGGTGGCCGAACGTATCATTGTAAGCCTTGAAGTGATCGGCATCGATCATCAACAGCGCGACCGGCGTCTTCTGGCGCATCGCGCGGCGCCATTCGACGTCGATGACGGAATCGAACTTGCGGCGGTTCTTCAGGCCGGTGAGCGCGTCCGTCGTCGCCATCTCCTCGAGCTTGTGCTCGGCCTCGGCGCGTCGGCCGATCTCGCGCGCGAGAACCAGCGTCGAGGCCAGCATGAACAGGATCAGCGCCAGGACCACGGCGCCGATGCGATAGGCTTCCCTCTGCCAGAGCTCGAACACGGCGGTCAGCGGCTTGCCCGCCACCACGAACAGCGGCCCGCTGTCGCCGCTCCGGGAATAGAGCCGCGGCGTCGCGTCTACCGGACCCTGGCCGGCATAGGACCCGCCGGCCTTGAGATTGTCGGCCTTCCAGCTCCCCTGCGATGCGAGATTCTTGCCGATGACGTCGAGATCGAACGGCCGCCGCATCATGATGGTGCGGTCGCGCTTCAGCACGGTGATGCTGTCGTCGGGGTCGAGGTTCAGCCGCTCGAACAATTCGTGGAAATAGCTGAATCGGATCGAGCCGGCGACGACGCCCATGAAGCCGCCGTCGGTATCGCTGACCCGCCGGCTCAGCACGATGGAATAGGCGCCGCGAAACAGCATGGGACGGCTGATGAAGAGCCCGATGTCCGGACTGTCGCGATGAACCCTGAAGTAATCTTCCTCGCTCTTGACCTCCGGCAGCGGGTCGAGGGTGGAGGCGTCGATGGTCAGCCGGCCCTCGGCATTGAACACCCGGATGGCGCCGAAATGCCTCGCGGTGGTCGCATGGTCGAACAGGATCAGATGACGGATCGGCTTCGAGACCGTCGCAAGCTCGGGCAGCAGCATGTTGGCGGCGACCGCCTTCAGCGACAGGTCATAAATCTCGATGTTGCGGCTGACGTCGGACTCGAGGGTCGTCGCCAAATTCTCCAGCGTCTGGCGGGCGAGCGCCTCCTCGCCGCGGCGCATGTCCAGCATCACGTTGACGCAAATGGCGGAGAAGCCGATCACCGTCACCACCGACGAGATGATCAGCAGCTTCGCCGAAATCCGCCACGGCCGGCGGGCCGTGACTTCGCGCCATCCAGACAGCATCGCATGCTCCCGATCCTAGTGGATGCGCCCGAAAGCTTGAGTAGTGTTTAAGGCAGGACGGCCTTGCCGCAATGAGTTAAGAATCGGTTTATGAGGCGCAGGGTTTTGGGCAGTCTCATGCGAGCGGGACGAGAGGACCATTGTGAACGACTACGACGCGTTGCGCGCCTATCTGATGCGGCAGAAGCAGGATGAGTTGGTGCTGAGCTTCGAGCAGATCGAGGAGATCATCGGCGCGGCCCTGCCGCGCGCGGCGCATCGTGCCTCCTGGTGGGACAGCCTGCGCAGCCCCGACATCCAGATGCCGCAACGCGAAGCCTGCCTCGCCGCCGGCTTTGTGGCGACGCGCATGCCTGACGGTGCGAGCGTGCGGTTCAGGAAGCAGAAGAAGGAGCGGCGGCGGTAGCGCACCGGCGCGCTGCCACCCTCCAGGGGAGGTAACCTAGCTCGCCGCTTCCAGCCGCACTTCCGTCAGCAGCCGCATCGCGGCATCGGCATCCATCGGCTCGCCAAAGGCAAAGCCCTGCGCATATTCGCAGCCCATCTGGTAAAGCTCGACCGCGTCTGAATCGGTCTCGGCGCCTTCGGCGACCACGTCCATGCCGAGGTCGTGCGCGAGCGCGATGATCGACTTCAGGATCACCGGGCGCGTGCCGCGGTTGGTGGTGCGCACGAAGGACTGGTCGATCTTGATGGTGTCGAACGGGAAGCGCTGGAGATAGGCCAGCGAGGAATGGCCGGTGCCGAAATCGTCGAGCGACAGCCCGGTGCCGAGCTCGCGGATGCGCGTCAGCATCTGCGCCGCATGCTCCGGATTCTCCATCACCAGCGATTCCGTCAATTCCAGCTTCAGCGTGCCGCGGGCGACCGAGGAGCGCGACAGCACGGTGCGGATGTCGTGGATCAGATCGTGGCGCAGCAGCTGCCGCGACGACACGTTGACGGAGGCGAAGATCGGCTCGCGCGAGCGCATCGCGCGCTGCCACACCGCGAGCTGTTTTGCGGTCTGGTCGAGCACGAACATGCCGAGGTCGACGATCAGCCCGGTCTCTTCCGCGATGGTGATGAATTCCGACGGCGCCATGCGCCCGAGCTTCGGATGGTCCCAGCGCGCCAACGCCTCGAAGCCCGCGATCGAACGATCCTCCAGCCGCACGATCGGCTGGTACAGGATCGTGATCTCCTGCCGCTCGATGGCGCGGCGCAATTCGCTCTCCAGCGTCAGCCGGTCGGTCTTCCGCGCACGCATCGCCGGCTTGTAGACGTCGATGCGATCGCCGCCGATGCGCTTGGAGTGATACATCGCGAGCTCGGCGTCCTTGATGATCTCGTCCGTCAATTGGGTCTGCGGATCAGACAAAGCGAGGCCGATCGAGGCCGTGAGGAAGATCTCGCGATCGTTGAAGGCGATCGGGGCGCGGATGGTCTTGCGGATGGTCTCGGCGAAGGCGGTGATGCGGGCGGGGTCCTGCTCCGAGAGCAGGATCAGGCCGAACTGGTCGCCGGCCATTCGTGCCAGCGTGTCTTGCGGCTTCAGGATGCGGGTGAGGCGGCGGGCGAGCGTCAGCAGGATGGAATCGCCGACCGCGATGCCGACGGAATCGTTGACCTGCTTGAAGCGGTCGAGGTCGATCACCATCAGCGTCGGTCGCAGCGTCGGCATGGTCTTGGCGAAATGCGCCACCGCACCCAGCCGGTCCATGAACAGTTTTCGGTTGGGCAGGCCGGTGAGGTTGTCATGCACGGAATCGTGCAGCAGGCGCTCTTCGGCGTTGCGCAGCTCGGTGACGTCGGTGAGCGTGCCGACCACGCGCGAGACCTCGCCGTCGGAGCCGACCACCGGGCGCGCCTTCAGCGCGAACCACATGAAGTGACCGTCCGGCGTACGCAGGCGGAAATCCTGCACCAGGCGGCCGCGGCGCTGGTCGAGCACGCTGTCCAGCGCGGCGCGGAAGCGATCCTGATCGAGCGGATGCAGCACTTCGAGCCACGAGGCAGCGGGGCCTTCCAGCGTGCCGCGCTTGAGGCCGAGCAAGGCCTCGGTCTCGGGACTGGTGAAGACCTTGTCGGCGGAGACGTCCCAGTCCCAGATCAGATCGCCGGAGCCGGCCAGCGCCAGCGCCCTCCGTTCGATGTCGGAGACGACACCGGTCGAAGCGCCGCCGCCGGCGAAGGCGTGCTGCATCACCGTGAAGCCGATCAGCATCACGATCAGCACGAGGCCGCCGAGCAGGGCCGGGCCGACGATGTCGTTGGTAACGGAGCCGGCGACCGTCATTCCCGCCGCCACGACCCAGACCACCAGGAGGAACCAGGTCGGGATCAGCAGCACCGCGCGGTCGAAGCCGTGGGTGGAGAGATAGACGATCAGCGCGAAGCCGGCGAAGGCGATCAGCACCAGCGAGATACGCGCGATGCCGGAGGCGACCGCCGGATCGAATAGCGCAAGCGCCACCAGCGATCCCAGGAAGGCGAGCCAGCCCACCGTGATGTGCGAATAGCGCACATGCCAGCGACTGAGGTTGAGATAGGCAAACAGGAACACCAGCAGCGTCGCCGCCAGGATCGCTTCGCCCGCCGCGCGCCAGATGCGCTCGGCGTTGTTCGACATGTCGAGGACCTTGCCCCAGAAGCCGAAATCGACGCCGATATAGACCAGCACCGCCCAGGCCAGCGCCGCGGCGGCTGGGAACATGATGCTGCCCTTCACCACGAACAGGATGGTCAGCACCAAGGCGAGCAAGCCGGAGATGCCGATCACGATGCCCTGGTAGAGCGTGAACGAGTTGACCTTGTCCTTGTAGGCTTCCGGCTCCCACAGATAGAGCTGCGGCAGCTTGTCGGTACGCAGCTCGGCAACGAAGGTGATGACGGCGCCGGGGTCGAGCGTGATGCGGAAGACATCGGCGGTCGGGCTTTCCTGCCGCTCGGGCCGGTCACCGGTCGAAGGCGTGATGGTGGCGATGCGCGACAGACCGAGGTCGGGCCAGAGCAGCCCTGACGAGACGATGCGGTAATGCGGGGCGACGATCAGGCGGTCGAGCTGGTCGTCGGTGTTGTTGGCAAGCGCGAACACCACCCAGTTCTGGCCGCCTTCGCGGGCGCGCACCTCGATGCGGCGGACGATGCCGTCGGTGCCGGGCGCGGTCGAGACCTGGATGCGATCGGCATCGCTGCGCTGATGCTCGAGCACACCGGTGAGATCGATCGCGGGCGCGTCACTGCGAACGCTGACAGCGTCGAGCGCGCGTGCAGGGGACGCGGCAACGAGCATCATGAGGCCCAGCGCGATGGGCGCGAGGCACCTGATCAGACGCAAGGTCAGTTCTCCGCGTTCGACGCAAACTTCGAGTGCAAGGCGATTTCAGACCGGACAGACTTGGTTCGGTGCGTCGCGATAGATGCCATGAAAGCGAGGAAAATCAAAGGGTTTCCGCCTTGCCCTGTGGGCCGGCGGCCTACACCTCCAACACAATTTTGCCAATATGTGCGCTCGTCTCCATGCGCCGGTGCGCATCGGCTGCCTTTTCCAGCGGGAAAGTGCTGTCCATCAGCGGCTTGATGCGACCTTCACGCAAAAGCGGCATCACTTTCGCCTCGATCGCGGCCACCATCGCCGCCTTGTCCGCATTACTACGGGGGCGCAGCGTCGAGCCGGTATGGGTGAGGCGCTTCACCATCACCTTGGCAATGTTGACGTTGACCTTGGGGCCGTTGAGGGTCGCGATCTGGACGATGCGGCCCTCAACTGCGGCGGCGTCATAGTTGCGATCGACATAGTCGCCGGCGACCATGTCGAGGATCAGGTTGACGCCGGCTTTGTTGGTCTCTTCCTTGATCACGGCGACGAAGTCTTCAGTCTTGTAATTGATGGCGCGGTCGGCACCCAGCTTGACGCAGGCATCGATCTTGTCCTGCGAGCCCACGGTGACGAACACTTTTGCGCCGAACGCTTTGGCGAGCTGGATCGCCATGGTGCCGATGCCGGAGGAGCCGCCATGGATCAGCAGCGTCTCGCCGGACTTGAGGCCGCCGCGTTCGAACACGTTGTGCCAGACCGTCATCAGAGTTTCCGGCAGTGCGCCGGCCTCCTTGATCGACAGCGACGGCGGCACGCTCATGGCCTGGGCGTCCTGCGCGATGCAGTACTGCGCATAGCCGCCGCCGGCGACGAGCGACATCACCTTGTCACCAACCTTGTGCCGCTTGGCATTGCTGCCGACCGCCACCACTTCGCCCGCGATCTCCAGGCCCGGCAAGTCGCTGGCGCCGGGCGGCGGGGGATAGGCGCCGGAGCGCTGGGCGACGTCGGGCCGGTTGACGCCGGCGGCCTCGACCTTGACCAGGATCTCGTCAGGACCGGGCTGCGGCACGGCCCGTTGTTCCGGCACGAGCACCTCGGGTCCGCCGTGCTTGGAGATGGCGACCACGGTCATTTGCGCGGGCAGCTTGTCCATGATGTGTCCTTGAGCAAAGGTGCGGAAATGGGAACGAGGCCATTGCTTAGCCAGCGCGCTCCAAGCTGGCAACCGCCCCAGCCGCGAACGCAGGAGGAACGACGATGCCGATGGAAGACGACGACCGGCCGCGCAAGAAGATCGGCCATGAAATCGGACAGGATCTCTCACTCTTGTCGGTCGAGGAACTGACCGAGCGCGTCGTCCTGCTCAAGACCGAGATCGCAAGGTTGGAAGAAGCCGCCACCAAGAAGCGCGCCTCGCGCGATGCGGCGAACAGTGTTTTCAAGTCGTAATCTCTTCGCCGTCATTCCGGGGCGGCGCGTCAGCGCCGAGCCCGGAATCCATAACCCCGGGAAATCGAAACGGGCACGCTGATAGAGGCGGGCCGCTCCATCCGTCCGTGCTTATGGATTCTCGCGACCCTCGTGGCGCCCCGGGACGACGGTGAGGGCGTTCGTGCGGCACAGCGTCCGGGACACGACACCCCCACTCAGCCATTGGCCGACATGGCTAACGAACTCTCAAAAAATTAGCTCGTTTACTCCAGATTAAGCTTTCGGGTTTATGACTGGAACTGTCCTCGTTTGGACACCGAGTGGCTCCTGTCCACTCTGTTTGACGCCTCCCTGTTATCAACTTTCAAAGCCGCCGGTCTCCGGCGGCTCTTTTTTTGCCTCCACGCCGCTTTTTTGCGTCTCGTTGCGGTTGAGTCCCTGGGAAAGACCCGCGGAAACCATATCCGCGCTTGTGGCTGGACTCGGCGTCCTGCCCGGGCAATGATTTGTTCATCATAAGCCGGCGCCAAGCCGGACAGTCAGACAGTTGCGTAAGGGGCGTTAACCATGGAACGTTTGCAAGCCGACGGCGCTCTCGTTCAACTCAGCGAGCGGTTCACCAATTCTGCGGCGTTCGGCGTCCTGTTCCGCGAGGGCATGGACCTCGTCGAGGAAACCGCCGCCTATCTCGACGGCGCCGGGCGCACGGAAGCCAAGGCGCTCGACCGTGCCGTCAGCCTGACTTATGCAACCGAGAGCATGCGTCTCACCACCCGCCTGATGCAGCTCGCCTCGTGGCTGCTGCTGCACCGCGCGGTGAAAGAAGGCGAGATGACGCTGAGCCAGGCCAATCGCGAGAAGACCAAGGTGAAGCTGACCGCCGCCGATCCGGGTCCCGCCGACACCATCGAGAAGCTGCCCGCGCAGCTCCAGGACCTGATCCACCGTTCGATGAGCCTGCAGACCCGCGTGCGCCGCCTCGACACCACCATCCACACCCCGCCCGCCGAACACGTTGCGATCGGCAACCCGCTGGTGCCGCACCTCAACGCGCTGAAGGCTGCGTTCGAGCGGTAGAGGTCTCACTGTCATTCCGGGGCGATGCGTGAGCATCGCGCCCGGAATCTCGAGATTCCGGGTTCGGCTCTCCGAGCCGCCCCGGAACGACAGCGTGATAGAAAACAAAAACGCCCCCGGCTCTGCCAGGGGCGTTTTTTCGTCTCCAGCCCGTGGCCGGATCAATCCTTTTTGAGAAAGCCCGAAAACTTCTTCTGGAAGCGCGAGACGCGGCCGCCGCGGTCCATGAGCTGGGCGTTGCCGCCGGTCCAGGCCGGGTGCGATTTCGGGTCGATGTCGAGGTTCAGCGTGTCGCCTTCCTTGCCCCAGGTCGAGCGGGTCAGGTACTCGGTTCCGTCGGTCATAACGACCTTAATCGTATGATAGTTCGGGTGAATTTCGGCTTTCATGGCAATTCCTCGGCGCCCCGGCGCCTTCTTGGGTGGCTCGCGAATGACGGATTTGGCCGGCTCTATACCTCACCATCCCCTGCAAAACAAGCCATCGCAGGCGGTCAACCGGGCTTCCCTAAGGGACGCCCCGGATTTGCCAGTACCCTTGCTCCGGCCTATTGGGAGCAAACGAATGCAATGGGTCGGATCTCATGAGCGCAGTGGAACGGCTTGATGACCAATATGTCGATCAGCCTGAAATGAATTCCCAGGTGAATTCCCAAGTGAATTCCCAGGTGAATTCCGCCGACACGCCATCGATCGAGGCCGATCTGATCGAGCAGCCGGCCAAGGGCCGCGCCAAGCTGCGGCCGCTGCTCGCGCTCGCGCCCTATATCAGCCGCTATCGCGGCCGCGCGGCACTGGCCTTCCTCGCGCTGACGGTCGCCGCACTGACCACGCTGCTGGTGCCGGTTGCGGTGCGCCGGATGATCGATTTCGGCCTGACGCCCGAGGGCATCGAGCTGATCAACAGCTACTTCTCGGTGATGCTCGCGGTGGTCGCCGTGCTCGCGCTGGCGAGCGCTGCGCGCTACTACCTCGTGATGACGATCGGCGAGCGCATCGTCGCCGACCTCAGGCGCGACGTGTTCGGGCATCTGCTCTCGCTTTCGCCGACCTTCTTCGACTCCGCGCGTAGCGGCGAGCTGATCTCGCGGCTCACCGCCGACACCACCCAGATCAAATCCGCCGTCGGCGCCTCGGTGTCGATCGCGCTGCGCAATCTGATGATGTTTCTCGGCGCCGCCGCCATGATGGTGATCACCAGCCCGAAATTGTCGGGCTTCGTGCTGTTGGCCATACCTTTGATCGTGCTGCCGCTGGTGGCTTTCGGGCGCTGGGTACGGCGGCTGTCGCGCAATGCGCAGGATACGCTCGCCGACGCCTCGGCCTATGCCGGCGAGCTGATCGGGGCGATCCGCACCGTGCAGGCCTACACCAGCGAGCAGTTCGCCGAGAAGCGCTTCGGCGGAAATGTCGAGCAGGCTTATGAGGCGGCGCGCACCTCGACTCAGGCCCGCGCCGTGCTCACCGCCATCATCATTTTCATCGTGTTCGCAAGCATTGTCGCGATCCTCTGGATCGGCTCGCATGATGTGCTCACCGGTGCGATCACGCCGGGCCGGCTCGGCCAGTTCGTGCTCTATGCCGTGTTCGCCGCGGCGGGACTCGGCCAGCTCAGCGAGGTCTGGGGCGAGGTGTCGGCGGCATCCGGTGCTGCCGAGCGCCTGTTCGAGATCTTGCATGTAAGGCCTGAGATCACCGCGCCCGCCGCGCCACGCGCTCTGCCGATGCCGGCGCGCGGCGAGGTCGGCTTCGATCGGGTCAGCTTCGCCTATCCTGCGCGGCACGACGTCAACGTGCTCGATGCGGTGTCGTTCACCGTGCATCCGGGCGAGAAGGTCGCGATCGTCGGTCCGTCCGGCGCCGGCAAGAGCACGATCTTTCATCTGCTGCTGCGCTTCTACGATCCGCGCAGCGGCGCGATCTCGCTCGATGGCGTGCCGGTCAGGTCCGCCGACCCGCGCGATGTCCGCGCCCGCATCGCGCTGGTGCCGCAAGACTCGGTGGTGTTTGCGGCAAGCGCTCGCGAGAACATCCGCTTCGGCCGGCCGGATGCGACCGATGCCGAGGTCGAGCGGGCCGCCGAGCTCGCGCATGCCGCCGAGTTCATCCGCCGGCTGCCCGAAGGCTTCGAGACGGCGCTCGGCGAGCGCGGCGTGACGCTCTCCGGCGGCCAGCGCCAGCGCATCGCCATCGCGCGCGCCATCCTGCGCGATGCGCCGCTGCTGCTGCTGGATGAAGCCACCTCCGCCCTCGATGCTGAAAGCGAAACGCTGGTGCAGACCGCGCTGGAAGAGCTGATGCGCCACCGCACCACGCTGGTGATCGCCCATCGCCTCGCCACCGTCTTGTCCTGCGACCGCATCCTGGTGATGGACCAGGGCAGGATCGTCGAGCAGGGCACGCATGCCGAACTCGTGGCAGCGAACGGGCTTTACGCGAGACTGGCGCGGTTGCAGTTCGAGGGGGCGTGAGAGCCTGAGCGATCGACGTGAGGCGCTGCGATCGCTGCCCCACGCACAGTGTCATCGCTCGCGAAAGCGGGCGATCCAGTACGCCGCGGCGTCTCGGTTCAATCAATGTTGTCTCTGGAATACTGGATCACCCGCCTGCGCGGGTAATGACAGCGGTCTGTAAAGGAGCCGTGTTTACCGGCACTTCGGCGAGAGCGCCGGCACGTTCGGCCACGGCCAGTTCTTCCAGCTGCCGTCCCTATCGACGCAGGCCGATGGCGCAGGGCTGCTCGACGGAGAACTCGTTGTGTTGACCTGCGTCGCAAAGCGCTGGTCGACATAGGTCGTCGACACATATCCGGCGACGATGACACCCAGAAAGACCGAGCAACCCTTGGCCAGATCGCGCAGCTTCATCGATCGTCTCCATCCGCTTGTCATCGCTGCTCTGACTACAACGACTAACGAACGTCGCGGGATCCCGGCGTGACAGGCCTCACGCCCGCCACGCCATCTTCAGCACCGGCCGGCCCGAGGTCGGGTTCACATCGTCGCCGGCATGGGAAAAGCCGTTGCGCTCGTAGAAGCGGATGGCGCGGGCGTTGTCCTTGTTGACGAGCAGCGTAACGCCTGAGGGCGACAGCCGCTTGGCTTCTTCCACCAGCAGCCTGGCTGCATCCGAGCCCCAATGCGCGGGATCGACCACGAGCTGGTCGAGATAGCCGTCGTCGTCGATGGTGACGAAGCCGGTGAGCGCGCCATCCTGCTCGGCGACGACGATAGAGGCCTTCGGCACCAGGTCCTTGCGCCAGCGCTCGCGCCACCAGTCCAGCCGCGCCACAAAATCGATCTGCGGATACGCCTGCTGCCAGGTGCGATGCCAGAGGTCGATCGCGGCCGCCTCGTCCTCGGGTCGGTAGGGGCGGAGGTGGAGGGCGCTCACTACCGCTCCGTCAGCTTCAGCTCGATGCGGCGGTTGCGCTTGTAGGCCTCCTCGGTGTTGCCGGGATCGAGCGGCTGGAATTCGCCGAAGCCGGCGGCAACGAGGCGCTGGGCCGGCACGCCGAGCGAGACCAGGTACTGCACCACCGAGATGGAGCGGGCCGCGGACAGGTCCCAGTTCGACTTGAAGTTCGGGCCATTGACCGGACGCACATCGGTGTGGCCGTCGACGCGCAGCACCCAGGGGATCTCGCTCGGGATCTTCTTGTCGAGCTCGATCAGCGCTGCCGCCAAGGTGTCGAGCTCGGCGCGGCCTTCGGGCAGCAAGGTCGCCTGTCCGGTGTCGAAGAACACTTCGGACTGGAACACGAAGCGGTCGCCGACGATCCGGATGTCGGGGCGGTTGCCGAGGATGGTGCGCAGGCGGCCGAAGAATTCCGAGCGGTAGCGCGACAATTCCTGCACGCGCTGCGCCAAAGCAACGTTCAAGCGAGAACCGAGGTCAGCGATCCGGTTCTGCGATTCCTTGTCGCGCTTCTCGGAGGCATCCAGCGCCTCTTCCAGCGCCGCCAATTGCCGCCTGAGCGCGCTGATCTGCTGGTTCAGCACCTCGATCTGCGCCAGCGCCCGCGCCGAGACTGCTTTCTCCGAGTCCAGTGCCTTGCCGAGCTCGGCGGTCTTGCCTTGCGCGTCGTTGCCGGCATTGGCGAGCCCCTCATACAGGCCCTTGATGCGGTCGCGCTCGGATTCGGCCGAGGCAAGTCCCGCCTTCAGTTGCGAGACCTGGTCGTCGAGCGTGAGCTTGCCGAGCTTCTCCAGCGACAGGAGCTCGTTGAGCTGGGCGATCTTGGCATTGAGCTGCTCCAGCGCCTTGTCCTTGCCGGTGACCTCCTGCGACAGGAAGAACTGCACGACCAGGAAGACCGACAGCAGGAACACGATCGACAGCACCAGCGTCGATAAGGCGTCGACGAAGCCGGGCCAGTAGTTGAAGGTGCCTTCGCTGCGGCGCGCGCGGGCAAGAGCCATGATCGCCTTTCCGTATTAGCTGCTCAACTCTTCTCGGGCTGGCGGGCGAGGCGCTCCAGCAGGCGCCGGATCTCGCGGTTCTGCTCGCCCTGGCCGTCGGCCCATTCGCGGATCATCTGCTGCTCGGTGCGCATGTGCGAGACCAGCGCCTGGATCGCTTCGGCAAGGCTCGCCATCGCCGCGGTGGTGCCGCGGCTGGCGCTGCCTTCCTCGAACACGGAGCGCAGCCGCTCGACCGCGGCCTGGAGTTCGCCGCTGGCGACGCCACCGCCGCCGGAAGCGACCGCCACTTCGCCATTGCCATATTCGCGCACGGTGCTGGCGAGCCAGTCTTCCAGGTCGGTGTAGAAGCGGTTCTGCGCCTGGCTCGATTGCAGGTCGAGGAAGCCGAGGATCAGCGAGCCGGCGAGGCCGAACAGCGAACTGGAGAACGAGATGCCCATGCCGCCGAGCGGGGCGGCGAGGCCTTCCTTCAAGGTGTCGAACAGCGCGCCGGCATCGCCGCCGACCTTGAGGCCGTCGATCACCTTGCCGACCGAGCCGACCGTCTCGATCAGGCCCCAGAAGGTGCCGAGCAGGCCGAGGAAGACGAGCAGACCGGTCATGTAGCGGGAAATGTCCCGGGCTTCGTCCAGGCGGGTCGCGATCGAATCGAGCAGATGCCGCATCGTGGTCTGGGTGATCGTCATCCGCCCCGAGCGCTCGCCGCCGAGGATCGCCGCCATCGGCGCCAGCAGCTTCGGGTGCCGGGCCGGGGCCAGGCCGGGATCGGCGATGCGGAAATTGTTGACCCAGGAGACTTCGGGATAAAGCCGGATGACCTGACGGAAGGCCAGCACGATGCCGATGAACAGCACCGCCCCGATCAGGGCGTTGAGGCCGGGATTGGCGAAGAAAGCTTGGATGATCTGCTTGTAGAGCACGACGCCGACCAGCGTACACAGAACCAGGAAGACCAGCATCCGCACCAGGAAGACGCTGGGCGAGGACAGTTTTGTGTACTCGATATCCATGGTGGAGCGGGAAGTGCCAGACGGCATGGCCGGTGTCATCCGTTACGAAGCTTGCTTGCGGCGCGCACTATGGCACAGCGCCAGCCCAAAAAAAGCGCCGGATGCGCCGATTTCGGGGAGAGCTTGGGGAACCTGGGCCGGAAGCCGCGCTTTGATAGTTTGATAGGCAGGTGTCTGCAAGAGCTCGCCATTCGGGGGCCGCATGAGCGTCGTTTCCGCGATCATCGGCACTGCCGAACGTGTGCCGTTACCGGACGTGGTGATTCGTGCCGCGATCCAGCGCCTGTGCTCGCGCACGGCGACGCGCCTGTCCACGCTGGGGGCGGCCGACGATGCCGCCTTCGCCGGGCGGATGATGCTGCGGCCGATCGCCGAGGACGCCGATGCTGCCGGCGGCCGGCAGCACCAGGTGCCTGCTTCGTTCTTCGCGCAAGTGCTCGGCCCCAGCCGCAAACATTCCTGCTGCTTCTACAAAAACGACGCGACCTCCTTGCAGGAGGCGGAGGAGGAGGCTCTACGCCAGACCGTCGAGCATGCCGGTCTTGCCGACGGGCAGACCATCCTCGAGCTCGGCTGCGGCTGGGGCTCGCTGTCGCTGTGGATCGCGCGGCAGTTTCCGCACGCGAAGGTGACGGCCGTGTCGGCCTCGCAGGCACAGCGCACTTACGTCGAGGATGAGGCGCGGCGGCGCGGGCTGTCGAACCTGTGGGTCGTGACCGCCGACATGAACGTGTTCGCGCCCGAGGGGCAGTTCGACCGCATCGTCTCGGTCGAGACGTTCGAGCACATGATGAACTGGCGCAAGCTGATGACACGCCTGCGCGCATGGCTCGCGCCCGACGGACGCTTCTTCATGCATGTGGTCACTCATCGCTCCGGCTCACATCTGTTCAACCCGGCGAAGCCCGAGGATTGGATCGCGCAGCGCGCCTTCACGGGCGGATTGATGCCGAGCCATCATCTTGTCAGGCAATTCGACGACATCTTCGCAATCGAGAAGGAATGGTGCTGGAGCGGCACGCATTACCAACACACCGCGAATGATTGGCTCGCCAATTTCGATGCGCATCGCGACACCATCGAGGCGGCGTTGCGCAAGGTCTATGGCGAGGAGACCGCACTCTGGATGCGGCGCTGGCGTTGGTTTCTCCTCGCGACGTCGGGCCTGTTCGGCTACGCTGATGGAACCGAATGGGGCGTCAGCCACTACCGGATGAAGGCCGCCGAGTAATTGCGATGTTCCGTCGCAGCACGCGGCGGTGGACCCCGACTCACAATCAAGTGACAGGGCAAAAACCGCCTAAACTCAATATCATACGCTGTGTGACAATGAGCCGCCCGCGCCATGCGTTGCATCGCAGCAGATGCATTCTATTTTGGCGGCATCAGCCGCGTGTAAAAGGCCCAGAACGGGCCTCGCGCGCGCATGATCAGTTTCAACAACATCGGGGCACCCCACTTCATGTCAGGACTTCGTGCGCGATCGGCATGCGTTGCAATGATGCTCGCGGCCTTAGCGCCGCTGCTGGCGGGCTGCGAGGAGTCCAGCTCCGCCGTGTCCGCCGCCCCGCCGGCCGATCCTGACGTCAGCATCGTCGTCGTCAAGCCGCAGCCCCGTGCGGTGGTGCGTGAGCTGCCGGGCCGCATCGCGCCGACCCGCGTCTCCGACGTGCGGCCGCGCGTCTCCGGCATCGTGGTCGAGCGCCTGTTCCGGCAAGGCAGCGAAGTGAAGGCGGGCGATCCGCTCTACCGCATCGATCCGCGCCCATTCGAGGTCGAGGTGATGGCCAACGAGGCCGCAGTCGCCAAGGCCGAGGCTGCTGCAATGCAAGCGCACCAGCAGGCACGCCGCGTCGCTGCGCTCACCAAGGATCGCGCCGCGCCAGAGGCCGAGAACGAAAAGGCAATCGCCGCCGAGCGGCAGGCCCAGGCCGAGGTCGAAGGCCGCAAGGCCGAACTCGCGCGCGCAAAACTCAACCTCGATTACGCCACCGTGCGCGCGCCGATCGACGGCGTCGTCGGTGCGGCGCTGGTCAGCGAGGGCGCGCTCGTGGTCCAGAACGAGACCAATCTCGCCAGCATCCAGCTGCTCGATCCGATTTATGCCGATTTCACCCAGTCGGTGACCGAGCTCAACCAGCTCCGGCGCGCCTTCGAAAGCGGCGATCTCGAGCGTATTGCGGCCGACGCCGCCAAGGTGCGCCTCGTGCTCGATGACAACACCATCTATTCGCTCGACGGCAAGCTGCTGTTTTCCGACGCCAAGGTCGATGCCCATACCGGCCAGGTGACGCTGCGCGGCGAGTTCCCCAATCCCAAGCGCGAGCTCCTGCCGGGCATGTATGTCCGCGTTCGCATCGATCAGGGTCTCGATAGCGACGCGATCGCGGTGCCGCAGCAGGCGATCCAGCGCAATGGCGGCGGCGGCAGCGAGGTCTTCGTCGTCAAGGACGACAACCACATCGCGGTGCAGGCGGTGCGCACCGGCTCGGTGCAGGACGGACTCTGGTTCGTCACCGAGGGCCTGAAGGCCGGAGACAAGGTCGTGGTCGAAGGCTTCCAGAAATTCGCGGCCGGCGACAAGGTCAAACCGCAATCCTGGTCGGAGGCGGACGCGACTGCGGATAACCGGCACGCCCAGAAGCTCACGCGGTAACGCGCCATGCCGAGTTTCTTCATCGACAGGCCGATTTTCGCCTGGGTGGTTGCGCTATTCATCTGCTTGATCGGTGCGATTGCGGTTCCGCTGCTGCCGATCGCGCAATATCCGATCATCGCGCCGCCCTCGATCTCGGTTTCGACCAGCTATCCCGGCGCCTCGCCGGAGAACCTCTACAACAGCGTCACGCGGCTGATCGAGGAGGAGCTCAACGGCGCGGCCAACATCCTCAACTTCGAATCGACCAGCGACTCGCTCGGCCAGGTCGAGATCATCGCCAATTTCCAGCCGGGCACTGATACCAGCGCAGCCTCGGTCGAGGTGCAGAACCGCATCAAGCGCGTCGAGGCACGCCTGCCGCGCGCCGTGATGCAGCAGGGCATCTTGATCGAGGAAGCCTCCAGCGCGGTGCTTCAGATCATCACGCTGAACTCGACCGACGGCAGCCTCGATGAGGTCGGCCTCGGCGACTTCATGATCCGCAACGTGCTCGGTGAGATCCGCCGCATTCCCGGCGTCGGCCGCGCCACGCTCTACTCGACCGAGCGCAGCTTGCGCGTCTGGGTCGATCCGGCCAAGCTCGTCGGTTATGGGCTGACCGCCGACGACGTCAACAAGGCCATCGCCGCGCAGAACGCGCAGGTCGCCTCGGGCAGCATCGGCGCGGAGCCGTCGACGTCGAGCCAGCGCACCTCCGCGCTGGTGCTGGTCAAAGGCCAGCTCTCGTCCCCTGACGAGTTCGGCGCCATCATCCTGCGCGCCAATGCCGACGGTTCGACCGTGCGCCTGCGCGACGTCGCACGTATCGAGGTCGGCGGCCTCAGCTACCAGTTCAACACGCGCCTCGACGGCAAGCCGACCGCCGGCCTGTCGGTGCTGATGTCGCCGACCGGCAACGCGCTGGCAACCGCGAGCGCGGTCGAAGCGAAGATGAAGGAGCTGTCGCGCTTCTTTCCGGCGAACATCACCTACGAGATTCCCTACAACATCACGCCGGTGGTCGAAGCCTCGATCAAAAAGGTGCTGTCGACGCTGGTCGAGGCCGTGGTGCTGGTCTTCGTGGTGATGTTCTTGTTTCTCCAGAACATCCGCTACACCATCATTCCGACCATCGTGGTGCCGGTGGCACTGCTCGGGGCCTGCTCCACGCTGCTGCTTGCCGGCTACTCCATCAACATGCTCTCGATGTTCGGCATGGTGCTCGCGGTCGGCATCCTCGTCGACGACGCCATCGTCGTGGTCGAGAACGTCGAGCGCATCATGGCCGAGGAAGGTCTGCCGCCGAAGGAAGCGACGCGAAAAGCCATGTCGCAGATCACCGGCGCCATCATCGGCATCACGTTGGTGTTGATGGCGGTGTTCGTGCCGATGGCATTCTTCCCCGGCTCGGTCGGCATCATCTATCGCCAGTTCTCGGTGACCATG
Organism: Bradyrhizobium sp. 147; assembly: GCF_023073935.1. Taxonomy (NCBI): domain Bacteria; kingdom Pseudomonadati; phylum Pseudomonadota; class Alphaproteobacteria; order Hyphomicrobiales; family Nitrobacteraceae; genus Bradyrhizobium; species Bradyrhizobium sp. 147. Next base: position 370,262 of record NZ_JADPKL010000089.1, read on the forward strand.
GTCGCAGCGATCGGCTTCTCCGCCTTCCTGGCGCTGTCGCTGACGCCGGCGCTGTGCGCGACCCTGCTCAAGCCCGTCGAGGCCGGTCACGGTCACGCGAAGAGGGGCGTGTTCGGCTGGTTCAACCGCATGCTCGAAGGCGGCAAGGAGCGCTATTCCCGAACCGTCGGATTCTCGCTGAAGCGGACCGGCCGCCTGATGCTGGTCTATGCCGCGCTGCTGGTCGGCTTGTCCTGGGCCTTCGTCAACCTGCCCGGCGGCTTCCTGCCCGTCGACGATCAGGGCTTCGTCACCACCGACGTGCAGACGCCGTCCGATTCGTCCTACGCACGCACCGAAGCCGTGATCGAAAAGGTGGAAAAATATCTCGCACAGCGGCCGGGCGTCGATAACGTCACCTTCCTCACCGGCTTCAGCTTCTCCGGCCAGGGCATGAACACCGCGCAGGCGTTCATCACCTTGAAGGACTGGTCGGAACGCGGGCCAAAGGACTCCGCCGCCGCGATCGTCAACGACATCAACCGCGACCTGTCGTCTTCCGTTCGCGATGCAAAGATCTCAGCGCTCCAGCCGCCGCCGATCGACAATCTCGGCAATTCCTCGGGCTTCTCGTTCCGCCTCCAGGACCGCGGCCAGAAGGGCTATCAGCAATTGATGCGCGCCGCTGATCAACTGATCGCTGAGGCCAATGCGAGCTCCGTGCTGCAGAAGGTCTATATCGAAGGCCTGCCCGAGGCCGGCGTGGTCAATCTCGTGATCGACCGCGAGAAGGCCGGCGCCTTCGGCGTCACCTTCGAGGACATCAACAACACGATCTCGACCAATCTCGGCTCGAACTACATCAACGACTTCCCGAACCGCGGCCGCATGCAGCGCGTCGTGGTGCAGGCCGACGCCCGCGACCGCATGCGGACCGAGGACATCCTCAACTACAACGTCAAGAACAGCCGCGGCCAGCTGGTGCCGTTCTCCTCGTTCGCCACGGTGGAATGGGCGCGCGGGCCGACGCAGATCGCCGGCTTCAACTACTACCCGGCTGTGCGCATCTCCGGCGAGGCGAAACCCGGCTTCACCTCGGGCGATGCGATCGCCGAGATGGAACGGCTCGCCGGCAGGTTGCCGCGCGGCTTTGGTTATGAATGGACGGGGCAGTCGCTCCAGGAGAAGCTCTCGGGCTCGCAGGCGCCGTTCCTGCTGGCGCTGTCTGTGTTCGTGGTGTTCCTGTGCCTTGCCGCACTCTATGAAAGCTGGACCATTCCGCTCGCGGTGCTGCTCACCGTGCCGCTGGGCATCGTCGGCGCGGTCGTCGCAGCGACTCTGCGGAGCTTGCCCAACGACGTCTACTTCACCGTCGGCCTGATCACCATCATCGGCCTTGCCGCAAAGGACGCGATCCTGATCATCGAGTTCGCGAAAGATCTGCGCAAGGAGGGCAAGCCGCTGGTGGAGGCCACCATCGAGGCTTGCCGCCTGCGCTTCCGCCCGATCCTGATGACCGGCCTCGCCTTCATCTGCGGCGTGCTGCCGATGGCGATCGCCCACGGCGCCGGCGGCGCCAGCCAGCAAGCGCTCGGCTCCGTCGTGATGGGCGGCATGATCGCGGTGGTGATCCTGGCGCTCTTGATGGTACCGGTGTTCTTCGTCTCGGTGCAGCGCGTGCTGGGCGGGGATCGGGAGCCGGCGGCGGTGAAGGAAGGCGAGGCCTACGGACCACCGGCGCCGGTTCGACACTAAGCAGGTCGCGTCACATCCCTTGCCTCGCCCGGTTGCAGGGCGAGGGAGCGCAGCGTCGCTGTGGCGGCGCCTTACGCCGACTTCCGCAAGATCTTCACAAGCTCCCCGTGCACGAACTCGTTCCCGCACACGACGTGCCCGGTCACCAGCGCATCGCCGGGCGTGTCGATATCGCTCACCGTGCCGCCGGCTTCGCGCACCATGATCTGGCCGGCCGCGATGTCCCAGGGTGACAGATTCCGTTCCCAATAGCCGTCGAGACGGCCGGCGGCGACGAAGGCGAGGTCGAGCGAGGCGGCGCCGAAGCGGCGCAGGCCAGCGACGCGGTCCTGGATCGCGGTCATCTCGCGGCGGAATTCCTCGTGGTCACCGCGGCCGATATGGGGCAGGCCGCAGGCCACCACGCATTCGTTGAGCTGGCGGCGGCCGGCCACGCGCAGCCGCTGGTCATTGAGGAAGGCGCCCTTGCCGCGCTCGGCGATGTAGAGCTCGTCGTTAGCGGGATTGTAGATCACGCCGGCGATGACAGTGCCCTCGCGCGCGAGGCCGATCGAGATCGCGAATTGCGGGATGCCGTGCAGGAAGTTGGTGGTGCCGTCCAAGGGATCGACGATCCAGGTATGGCTCTTGTCGCTGCCTTCGCGGGTGCCGCCCTCTTCGCCGATGAAACCGTAGCCGGGCCGGGCCTTGGCGAGCTCCTGGTAGACGATCTCCTCGGCCCGCTTGTCGGCGAGCGAGACGAAATTCGCCGGGCCCTTCAGCGAGACCTGGAGATGCTCGATCTCGCCGAGATCGCGCTTGAGGCTGCGGCCGGCGCGACGCGCAGCCTTCACCATGACATTGATCGTTGCGGAGTACAGCATGAGCTCTGGTCTTTGATCGGGGGGAAATGGCGCGAAATCGCGCCTGTTAAGGGATGGGGTGCCCTGCGAGGGCGCCAAGGTCAAGTCATTTGGTCCCAAGCCATTTCCTGGCCGCGGCCTCGGCCTTGGCCCGGTCTTCGGCCGGCAGATCGGACAATTGCTTGTCGAGCTCCGGGTCACCCTTGCCGGCGGTCTTGGCCACCAGGTGCCATTTGAAGCCTTCGATCTTGTCCACGGGCGTGCCCATGCCGTTGATCAGCACCCAGGCCAGCCGGTTCTGCGCGATCGCGCTGCCCTGGCGGGATGCCTTGCGGAGCAACGCGACAGCCGCCGGTTGGTTCTGCGGCGTGCCGGTGCCGTTGAACATGGCGATGGCATATTCGACTTCGGCATCGATATTGTCGGCGAGCGAAGCGGCTTGGAGCAGCCGCACCGCCCGTTCGGGGTCCTTCGGCACACCGGTGCCTTCCTTATAGAAGGTCGCGAGCGCGTATTGCGCCTCGGGAAGGCCGGCGTCGGCGGCTTGGCGCAGCAGCTCGGCGGACCGCTTGACGTCCTGCGGCAAGGTCTGGCCGTCGAGATACAGCAAAGCGAGGTTATAGGCCGCCTTCGGCTCGCCGAGCTTGGCGGCGGACGCCATCAGCTTGACCGCTTCGCCCTTGTCGACCGGGCCGCCGCGGCCGGAGATGCGCAGCATGGCAAGCGCGAACATCGCCTCGCGGTCGCCGGCGTCCGCAGCGCGCTTGTACCATTCCTGCGCCTTGGCGTAGTCGCGGCGGATGCCCATGGCGTTGGAATAGAGCTCGCCGAGCATGGTCATCGCCTTGGGATCGCCTCCTTGCGCGCGGGCGGTGGCGAGCTCGAATGCCGTCTTGTACTGCCCGCGCTGGTAGGCGCCGAACACCAGATCGACATTGGAATTGTCGGTCGGCGGCGCGGGGATCACCGTCGCGGCCGGGGCCGGCTTGGAGGAGGGGCCCGGCTTCGGGGAGGCTGAAGGTTTCGGCGCCGGTGCAGCCTCCTTCTTGTTGGTGAGCGCGTGCGGCTTCGGCTTCGGTTTCTCAGGTGCCGCGCTCGGCGTTGTGGCCGGCGGGGTGATCTGGAGCTGCGCCGCCGCAGGCCCTGTGAGCAGCAGCGTGGCCAGAATGGTGATGCGCGGGAGCTTCATGTCCGGTGCTAGCCGTGCTCCTGGCGAGCCGGCGCCGTCGCATGGGCCTTCTTGATGGCAGCATCGGCCTCGATCAGCGCGGCCTTGGGCCCGCGCGGATCGGCCCAGATGAACTCGCCGGCCAGCACGAAATCGGCGCCGCTGGCGGCGAAGTCGTAAGCCTCTTCCAGCGAGGTGGCAAAGCCGACGCAAGGCGGCTCGAACAGCTCGGCCCACCAGTCCAGCCGCTCGGCGATCGCCTGTGACGACGGACGCTGCCCCTTGGCGTCAGGCTCGCCGAACAGCACGTAATCGGCGCCCATCTCGCCCGCGCTCATGGAATCATGGCGCGTGGCAAGCCCGCCGACGCCGGCGATGCGATCCGGCTTGAGCGAGGGCGCCGCCTCTTCCAGCGCGGCAAGGCCGGTGAGGTGCGCACCATCGGCGCCGCCGCGCGCGACCAGCTCGGCATGGCCGTCGATCAGCAACGCGGCCCCTGCCTTCTGCACCGGGGGCGCGAAGGCCTTGATGCGCGAGATCATGGTGCGCTGGTCGGTCTCCTTCAGCCGCAGCAGCACGGCGGCGACATCGGCAGAGGCGAGCAGGGCAGGCAGCTCGGCGACGAGCGATGCCGGATTATCGACAACAGGCGTCGCGAGATAGAGACGCGGCGCCGGGCGCGGCGGAGGCGGCTTGTTCGACAAGATCTAGGCTGCCTTCTGTTCCAGGCTGCTTTGCCATTCGCCCTTGGACGCAAGGCCGTTCATCCGCGCGCGGTGGCTGAAGGCACGCTGTCCGGCCGCGACGTTCTCGGCCTTGCCGGACCAGGCCTTCTGCGGCGCGGCCTGGAGCGCGCGGCCGTAGGAGAAGGTCAGGCTCCAGGGCAGCGGGCCGAGCTTGTGCATGGCGTTCAGATGCGCGGTCGCCTCCTCGTCGGACTGGCCGCCGGAGAGGAAGGCGATGCCCGGCACCGCCGCCGGCACGCAGGCCTTCAGCAGCCGCACTGTCTTCTCCGCGACTTCCTCGACGGAAGCCTGCTTCGCGCACTTCTTGCCTGAGATCGCCATGTTCGGTTTCAGCACCATGCCTTCGAGCGCGACGCGTTGCACGCGCAACTCCTGAAATGTCGTGTTGAGCACGCGTTGCGTCACCTCATAGCACTGATCGATGTCGTGATCGCCGTCCATCAGCACCTCCGGCTCGACGATCGGCACGATCTGCGCGGCTTGGCACAGCGCGGCATAGCGCGCCAGCGCATGGGCGTTGACGCTGATCGCGGTCATCGAGGGAATGCCGCTGCCGATGTCGATCACCGCGCGCCATTTGGCGAAGCGCGCGCCGCGCTCGTAATATTTCCTCAGGCGCTCGGCGAGCTTATCGAGGCCGACGGTAACGAGCTCGCCCGGGCACATCGGCAAGGCTTGCGTACCTTCGTCGACCTTGATGCCGGGGATGGCGCCGGTCTCTTCGATCAGCCTGATCAGCGGCGTGCCATCCTTGGCGTCCTGCCAGATCGTCTCGTCATAGAGGATCACGCCGGAGATGTACTGGCTCATGGCCTCCTTGGAGCGGAACAGCATCTCGCGATAGTCGCGGCGGTTGGTTTCCGTGGATTCCACGCCGATTGCGTCAAAACGCTTCTTGATGGTGCCGGAGGATTCGTCGGCGGCAAGGATGCCCTTGCCGGGCGCGACCATGGCGGTCGCAATCCTGTTGAGCTCAGTCAGATTCATCGAGAGGTCCTCCCAAAACGATTCTGCCCTTGCCCGTGAAAATAGACCGTTCTCGGGCAATTGCCGAGTTAACGTTCGTCGCAGGGTAAAGGGCCTTCTGTCACTCCGGGATGCGCCGAAAGGCAGGCCCGGAATCCATAACCCCCGGCTGTGGTTATGGATTCCCGGCCCAGCTTCGCGTGTCCCGGAATGACGGGAGGTATGCCTAAGGGCGTTATGCGACCCCGATCGCTATGCGACGCGGGGATCGAGCTCGCCCTTGGCGTAGCGCTTGGCCATCTCGGCGGTGGTCAGCACCTTCTTGATCTTCGAGGCCTGGCCGGCGGTATTGAACTCCTGGAGGCGCTGCTTGCACAGCTTGGTCATCGCCTCCATTGCCGGCTTCAGGTACTTGCGCGGATCGAACTCCTCCGGATTGTCCTTGAGCACTTTCCGGATCTGGCCGGTCATCGCCATGCGGTTGTCGGTGTCGATGTTGATCTTGCGCACGCCGTTCTTGATGCCGCGCTGGATCTCGGCCACCGGCACGCCCCAGGTCGGCTTCATCTTGCCGCCATAGGCGTTGATGATGTCCTGGAGGTCCTGCGGCACCGACGAGGAGCCGTGCATCACCAGATGCGTATTCGGCAGCTTGCGGTGGATCTCCTCGATCACGTTCATGGCGAGGATGTCGCCGTCCGGCTTGCGGGTGAACTTGTAGGCACCGTGGGAGGTGCCCATCGCGATCGCGAGCGCGTCGACCTTGGTCTCCTTCACGAACTTCACGGCCTCGTCCGGATTGGTCAGGAGCTGGTCGTGGCTGAGCTTGCCTTCGGCGCCGTGGCCGTCCTCCTTGTCGCCCATGCCTGTCTCGAGCGAGCCGAGCACGCCGAGTTCGCCTTCGACCGAGATGCCGCCGAGATGGGCCATGTCGGTCACGGTCTTGGTGACGCCGACATTGTAGCCCCAGTCGCCGGGGGTCTTGCCGTCGGCCTTGAGCGAGCCGTCCATCATCACCGAGGTGAAGCCGGCCTGGATCGCGGTCATGCAGGTCGCCGGCTCGTTGCCGTGGTCGAGATGCACGCAGACCGGAATGTGCGGATAGATCTCGGTCACCGCGTCCATCATGTGCTTGAGCATGACGTCATTGGCGTAGGAGCGCGCGCCGCGCGAGGCCTGGATGATGACGGGCGCGTCGACCTGGTTGGCCGCGTCCATGATCGCCAGCGCCTGCTCCATGTTGTTGATGTTGAAGGCCGGTACGCCGTAATCGTTTTCCGCCGCATGGTCGAGCAGTTGACGTAACGTGATCCGAGCCATCTGTCTTTTTCTCCCGTTTGGGCCTGCAAGGCCGCTCAATGTTTGCCGACTTAAAGCTTACTTGATGCGCAGCACCTCGACGCCGGGCAGGGGCTTGCCTTCCATCCATTCAAGGAACGCGCCACCGGCGGTCGAGACATAGGTGAAACTGCCGGCGACGCCGGCCTGGTTGAGCGCGGCAACGGTGTCGCCGCCGCCCGCGATCGAGATCAGCTTCTTCGCCTTGGTGCGTTCGGCGGCGTGCCTGGCGGCCGCGACCGTGCCGCGGTCGAACGGCTGCATCTCGAAGGCGCCGAGCGGTCCGTTCCAGACCAGCGTCGCCGCATCGTCGATCGCGGCGTGAACGCGCACGATGGATTGCGGGCCGACGTCGAGGATCATGCCGTCGGCGGGGATCGCATCGAGCCCATAGGCATGCGACGGTGCGTTGGCGGCGAAATGGTAGGCCACGGTGGCGTCCACGGGCAGGATGATGGCGCAATTGGCGGCTTCCGCCTTCTCCATGATGCGCAGCGCAGTAGCGGCGAGATCCTTCTCGGCCAGCGACTTGCCGACCGCGACGCCCTGGGCGTGCAGGAAGGTGTTGGCCATGCCGCCGCCAATCACGAGCGCATCGACCTTGGTGACGAGATTTTCGAGCAGGTCGATCTTGGTCGAGACTTTCGCGCCGCCGATGATCGCGATGACCGGCTTGGTCGGCGAGCCCAGCGCCTTCTCCAGCGCGTCGAGCTCGGCCTGCATGGTGCGGCCGGCATAGGCCGGCAGCTTGTGGCCGAGGCCCTCGGTCGAGGCGTGGGCGCGGTGCGCCGCCGAGAACGCGTCATTGACCCAGATGTCGCCGAGCTTTGCCAGTTCCGCGACGAAGGCGGGATCGTTCTTTTCCTCTTCCTTGTGGAAGCGGGTGTTCTCCAGGCAGAGAATGTCGCCGTCCTTCAAGCTGGCGACGGCCTTGGCCGCCGGCTCGCCGATGCAGTCGTCGGCGAAGGCAACGGGCTTCTTCACGACCTTGGACAGCGCTTCGGCAACGGGCTTGAGCGATTCCTTGGCATCGCGGCCCTTCGGCCGGCCGAAATGCGCGAGGAGGATGACCTTGCCGCCCTTGTCGGAGATCTCGCTGATGGTCGGGGCAACGCGCTCGAGCCGCGTTGCGTCGCTGACGCGCCCATTCTCCATGGGTACGTTGAGGTCGACGCGCAGCAATACGCGTTTGCCCTTCACGTCGACGTCGTCGAGGGTGCGGAATGATTTCGTCATTGGAGGCCCCTTGTCCCGGGCGCTACTAGCGGCGCGTAGTGCCGCTGTGCAGAACCGGGACCGCACGTTGCGGCGAGTCCCGCGGTTGAATGGGTCCCGGATCTGCGAAGCAGCGTTTCACGCTGCATCGCGTCCGGGACACGAGAGCGGCCTTAGATCACCTTCGCGATCGCAACGGCGGTGTCCGCCATGCGGTTCGAGAAGCCCCACTCGTTGTCATACCAGGACATCACGCGCACCAGCGTGCCGTTCTGCACCTTGGTCTGGTCCTCGTGGAAGGTCGAGGAGTGCGGGTCGTGGTTGAAGTCGATCGAGACGTTCGGCGCGGTGGTGTAGCCGAGGATGCCCTTGAGCTGCTGCTCGGAGGCGCGCTTCATCGCCGCGTTGACCTCCTTGGCGTCGGTGGCACGCTTGGCGACGATCTTGAGGTCGACGACCGAGACGTTCGGGGTCGGCACGCGGATCGCGACGCCGTCGAGCTTGCCCTTCAGCTCGGGCAGCACGAGGCCGATCGCCTTGGCGGCGCCGGTCGAGGTCGGGATCATCGACATCGCGGCGGCGCGGCCGCGGTAGAGATCCTTGTGCAGCGTGTCCAGCGTCGGTTGGTCGCCGGTATAGGCGTGGATCGTGGTCATGAAGCCGGTCTCGATGCCCACGAGATCGTTCAGCACCTTGGCGACCGGCGCGAGGCAGTTCGTGGTGCAGGAGCCGTTGGAGACGACCAGATGATCCCTGGTCAGCGTGTCGTGGTTGACGCCGTAGACGATGGTGGCATCGGCGCCGTCGGCGGGCGCGGAGACCAGCACGCGCTTGGCGCCGGCGGTCAGATGCGCAGACGCCTTGTCCTTCGAGGTGAAGATGCCGGTGCACTCCAGCGCGACATCGACGCCGAGATCCTTCCACGGCAGCTTCAAGGGATCGCGCTCGGCGGTCACCTTGATCTTGCCGTTGCCCAGGTTGATCGAGTCACCGTCGACCGTGACGGTGCCGGGGAAACGGCCATGGACGCTATCGAAACGAAGCAGATGGGCGTTGGTCTCGACCGGGCCGAGGTCGTTGATGCCGACCACCTCGATGTCCTTGCGGCCTGACTCCGCGATAGCCCGCAGGACGTTGCGGCCGATGCGGCCAAAACCGTTAATTCCGACGCGGACTGCCATGTTTCGTCTCCTTCAATGACCGTTGTCATCCCGCACAACGCGCTTTCGTGCGCCTGCGAGGGTTTTTTAGGGGCGGGCGCCCGGTTCGGCCGGGCGGTGCTTGATCATATGGGAGATTAGGTAGTCCTTTTTTGCGGCAAGCTCAACTCTCAGGAAACGCGCTTCAGCACAGCGTTAACCGCGGCCTCGGCGGTGATGCCGAAATGCTTGTAGAGCTCCTTGGCAGGTCCGCTTTCGCCGAAGGAATGCATGCCGATGAATTCGCCGTCCTGGCCGATCACGGCGTCCCAGCCCCAGCGCACGGCGGCCTCGATCGCAATCTTGACCGGCGCGTTCCCGATGATCGCGGCGCGTTTCGCCTCTGGTTGCGCTAACAACAGCTCGAGCGAAGGAACAGAGACCACCCGTGACGCGATGCCGCGTTCGGCGAGCTGCTTCTGGGCGGCGACCGCGATCTCCACCTCTGAGCCGGAGGCGAACAGCGTCACCTTGGCGTCGCCCTGAGCTGCGACCAGCTCATAGGCGCCGGCCGCGCAGGGATTGTCGTTCGGTGCGCTGGTACGGAGCTGCGGCAGGTTCTGGCGCGTCAGCGCCAGCACGGTTGGGCCGTCCACGCGGTTGAGCGCGAGCTCCCAGCACTCGGCGACCTCGATGGAATCGCAAGGACGGAACACGCGCATATTGGGAATGGCGCGCAATGCGGCGAGATGCTCGACCGGTTGATGGGTCGGACCGTCTTCGCCGAGGCCGATGGAATCGTGCGTCATCACATAGACGACGCCGGCGCCCATCAGCGCGGCAAGGCGCATCGCGGGACGTGCGTAGTCGGTGAACACCAGGAACGTCGCGCCGTTCGGCGCGAAGCCGCCGTGCAGGAAGATGCCGTTCATCGCGGCGGCCATGCCGTGCTCGCGAATGCCGTAATGGATGAAGCGGCCCTTCGGCGTCTTGGCGGAGAAGGCGGTCGCCGACTTGGCCTTGTTGTTGTTGGAGCCGGTGAGGTCGGCGGAGCCCGCCAGGAATTCCATCGGCATCGCGGCCGCGATCGCCTCGATCGCCGCCTCCGACGATTTGCGGGTCGCCGCCGTCAGCGGCTTTTCCAACAGCTCCTTCTTGTGCGCCCGCAGCGCCTTTGCCAGCGAGGCCGGACGCTCATGGCGCAGGCGGCGCTCGAACTCGGCGCGCTTGCGGCTGCCGAGCTCACCGAGCCGTGCTTCCCATTCCTGGCGCGCTGCTGCGCCGCGACGGCCGGCCTCACGCCACGCCTTCAGCACATCCTCGGCGACCGCGAATGGCTCGAGCGAGATGCCGAGATTTTCCTTAGCGGCCTTGAGCTCGTCGGCGCCGAGCGCCTCGCCATGCACTTTCGACGTGCCGGCCTTGTGCGGCGCGCCGAAGCCAATGGTGGTGCGGCAGGCGATCAGCGTCGGCCTGTTCGATTTCCTGGCGCGCGTGATCGCGTCGGTGATCGCGGCCTGGTCCTGGCCGTCGATCTTCTCGGCCGCCCAGCCCGCCGACTTGAAGCGCTTCCCCTGGTCGACGGAATCGGAGAGCGTGGTCGGGCCGTCGATCGAGATGCCGTTGTCGTCGTAGAGCACGATCAGCTTGTTGAGCTTCCAGTGCCCGGCCATCGCGATCGCTTCCTGCGACACGCCCTCCATGAGGTCGCCGTCGGAGGCGAGCACGTAGGTGTGGTGGTCGACGATCTTCTTGCCGAACTCGGCTGCCAGCATCTTCTCGGCGAGCGCCATGCCGACCGCGGTGGAGATGCCCTGGCCGAGCGGGCCGGTGGTGGTCTCGATACCCCTGGTGCGGAAATTCTCGGGGTGTCCTGGGGTGAGCGAATCGACCTGGCGGAACTGCTTGATCTGGTCCAGCGTCATCTCTGAATTGCCGGTCAGGTACAGCAGCGAATAGAGCAGCATCGAGCCGTGACCGGCCGAGAGCACGAAGCGGTCGCGATCCGGCCAGGCCGGCGCGGAGGCGTCGAATTTCAGGAACTGGGTGAACAGCACGGTTGCGATGTCGGCAGCGCCCATCGGCAGGCCCGGATGGCCCGATTTGGCCTTCTCGACGGCGTCCATCGAGAGGCCGCGGATCGCGTTGGCCATACGGGTGTGATCGACCTGCGTCATGTCTGAAATCCGTCTGAAATGAAGCGCTTGGAGGCGATGTACGCCCGCGCGGGAAGGAGCCTGGCGGCCACTGAAGGTCGGGGCTGGGATAGCACCTCGGTTCCGGGAGTCCAAGGCAATCAAACGCCGGTTTGGCCGCAAAAGTTGCCTGTGTGGAAATCGGTTTTCCGCCGGGATCGGGCCCAGGAGAACTGACGGATCAGCACGACCTTCTCCCGATCTATCGGTGCATAGTTTCGCGGCGACGTTGCGCTTGGCTAGCTTGCCACGTAAATTTCTGCTTCTAACCGCTTGCCGAACCGAGTCTTTTGCCGGACGGCGAGCCCCAGTAACAAGGCCACTGGGCAAAGGCCGGTAGGTTCCGCCGCTGACTGCATGAACGATCGCGTATCCAACAGCTCTGCCATGACGGAATCATCCGCCGTCGAGATCGAGATCGCGACCCGCAGGCTCACGGCGGCGCTCGACGCACTCGAAAGCGCGGTGGAGCGGCGGCGCGATGCCGATCGCGACGAGAACGAGCTCGCGGCGAGAATCCAGGCGCTCGGCGCCGACCGCTCGCGGCTCGCCGACGAGCTCGATGGTGCGCTGGTGAAGGCACGCAAGCTTGAGCGCACAAATCGCGAGATCTCCGACCGGCTGGATTCCGCGATCGTCACGATACGTTCGGTGCTCGATACCGGAGAGGACGGATGAGCCACATCAATGTCACCATCAATGGCCGGCAATACCGCATGGCTTGCGAGGAGGGCCAGGAGGTGCGGCTGCTGAAGCTCGCCGAAAGCCTGGAGACCCGCATCCAGTCGCTGCGCGGAAAGTTCGGCGAAATCGGCGATGCGCGCCTCACGGTGATGGCAGCGCTGACCGTGTGCGACGAGCTGGTCGACGCCGGCAATCGGATCCGCACGATGGAGCAGGAGCTGATCGAGCTCAGGGATTTCCGCAACGCCGCCGTCGAGCGCGCCCGGATGACGCAGACCGCGGTGGTGAATGCGCTGAACGCCGCCGCCGAACGCATCGAGAAGTCGACCCAGGTCCTGAACCGGACCGTCGGCAACGGCATCGCAATCGGTTAGAGCCGCGATAGACGCGCTGAGCTGTCGTTCTCGATGTGGCGGCGGGCTCAACCTCTCCCGCTTGCGGGAGAGGTCGCGCCGGAGGCGCGGGTGAGGGCTCTCACCTCTTGGGGAGTCTCGCCTGTGGAGATACCCTCTCCCCAGCCCTCCCCCGCAAGCGGGGAGGGAGCGCACTTCCGCCGTGGCTGCACCGAAGCTCCGCACCCGCGCCGGGCTGGCGGTTCGTCAATATCGTTGTTACATTGCGCAAGCGAGGCTGCGACGTGCGTCAGGAGCCATATATCCCCGGGGCCTTATCGATCCTTTAGGGAACTGTCCCTGGCCGGGCCCGTGGGCCCGGACATATGGTGCCCACCTACTTTCGTAGGGAACTCCGGGATCGAGTGCTTCAACGGCGTCCGCGGCTTCGCACTGTTTGCTTCTGGTTCGTGTTTGTCGAATTGCGTCCCCGACACGCTTGCGGTTCAGTCAATCTCGGTGTCATGCCCCGCGCAGGCGGGGCATCCAGTACGCCGCGGCGTTGAGGTTCAAGCACTGGCGGCTCTGGAATACTGGATCGCCCGCTCCAGTGCGCAATTGCGCACAAGGCGGGCGATGACGGCGGAGCAAGACTTCGCCCTCGGGGGAAAACGCGCATGTCCAACTCCAAAGCCGAACTCCGCGCCAAAGCGCTCGGCAGGCGTGACGCGCTGAGCGAGAAGAAGCGCACCATTGCCGCCGCGAAGCTCGCGGAGCGCGGACTGCCGTTCAAGCTGCTGCCCGGCAGCATCGTCTCCGGCTATTCGCCGATCCGCAGCGAGATCGATCCGATGCCGCTGATGCGAAAGCTCGCCGAGCAAGGCGCGAAGCTGGCGCTGCCTTGCGTCACCGCGCGCGGCCAGTCGTTGATCTTCCGTCTCTTTCATCCGAGCGATCGCCTCATGCTCGGTCCGCTCGGCATTCCCGAGCCGTCGCCGGCGGCCAGCGAAGTCATCCCCGATATCATGCTGACGCCGCTCGCCGCCTTCGACCGTCTCGGCCATCGCATCGGCTATGGTGCGGGACATTACGATTTCACCTTCGCGCATTTGCGGAAAGCCAAGAATATCGTCGGGATCGGGCTTGCCTTTGCGGCGCAGGAGATCGAGGCGGTTCCTGCACTATCGCACGACGTCGCGCTGGATTATGTGCTAACGGAATCGGACGTGTTCGATTTCCGGAGTTCTGAAGTTGCGCATTCTCTTCGTGGGTGACGTCGTTGGCCGCGCCGGACGCACGGCGATTGCTGATCATCTGCCTGGCATGGTCAAGGACTGGTCGCTCGACTTGGTCGTGGTCAACGGCGAGAATGCCGCCGGCGGCTTCGGCATCACGGAAGCGATCTACCAGGAATTCCTCGATGCCGGCGCCGACGCGGTAACGCTCGGCAATCATTCCTGGGACCAGCGTGAAGCCTTGGTTTTCATCGAGCGCGCCGAGCGCCTGGTGCGGCCGGCGAACTATCCGCGCGGCACGCCGGGCCGCGGCGCCGCGCTGGTCGAGGCCAAGAACGGCAAGCATGCGCTCGTCGTCAACGCTTTGGGGCGCGTCTTCATGACCCCGTTCGACGATCCGTTCGCGGCGCTGGAGCGCGAGCTCGGCGCCTGCCCGCTCGGCGTCGCAGCCGATGCCATCATCGTCGACTTCCATTGCGAGGCGAGCAGCGAGAAGCAGGGCATCGGCTTTTTCTGCGACGGCCGCGCCAGCCTCGTCGTCGGCACGCATACGCATGTGCCGACCGCCGACCATCAGATCCTGTCAGGCGGCACCGCCTACATGACCGATGCCGGCATGACCGGCGATTACGATTCGATCATCGGCATGCAGAAGGAAGAGCCGCTGCGCCGGTTCACCTCGGGGATTCCGTCGGGCCGGTTCGAGCCCGCCGCTGGGACGGCGACGCTCAGCGGCGTAGCAGTGGAGACCGATGATGCAACGGGGCTCGCGCTGCGGATCGCGCCGGTGCGGCTAGGAGGCAGGCTGGAGCCGACGACGCCGAAGTTCTGGTTGAGCTAGGGCGTGTACATTTAAACTTGCGCTCCATTTCGTATGAGCCTGCTCTGCTCGTGATGGTGGCGCGTTGGCGCACCTCGCCCTAGGTCCGCCGGTGGGACTTCAAGATCAAGTGACGTCGCTACTTTGAGGTTGATCACGAACTCGAACCTGGTGGGCTGCAGATTGGCAGATCGCCCGGGAAGCGGTTGAGGAGTTTGCTCAGCCGCAGCGTACCTCCGCAGTGACCAAGCCTCAGCGCGTTCACGGAGCCTGACAGGCGTGCTTCCCTAATGCAAATTTGTCCGCTCCTATTGACTCCCCTTGCGAATGGGCAAATCCTTCCAACAACGCAATTACAATTGCCAATTTCAGCACTGCGAACTTCGGCGCCTCGGACTTTATCGGCGCTATCCGACTCAATTTTCTGAATAGAAACGGAGGGGCCGATGCGCGCGCTCGCCTTGAGAACCGTCTCTCTTCTTACCCTCACTATTCTGGGCTCGATCTCTGCCACGCCTGACGCACGCGCGGAGGACGGGACCGACGAGCAGTTTGGCAAGGTTCACTTCCAGACATCCTGCAACGAATTGGCGCAGCGCCGCTTTGACCGCGGGATGCGCTATCAGCACTCGTTCTGGTACCGGCCTGCGAAAGAGATTTTCGAGGAGACGTTGCAGGCCGATCCGGAATGCGCGATCGCCTATTGGGGCATTGCCCTCAGCCTGCTGTATAATCCGCATTTTCCCGCGCCAAAGGAAAACCTCACCGAGGGCCTCGCCGCGCTGCAGAAGGCCAAGGCACTCGGCGCCAAGAGCGAACGCGAGCGCGACTATATCGATGCGCTGCTGGCCTTCTATTCGGGCGACGAAAAGACAACGTTTGGTCAACGCGCGCAGGCCTATCTCAAGGCAACCGAAGCCGTCGCCGCGCGCTATCCCGATGATGACGAGGCGCAGATCGCCTACGCCATTACGCTGAATGTGACGGCGTCACCAAACGACAAGACCTATGCTAACCAGCTCAAGGGCGCGGCCATCCTGGAGCCGATCTTCAAGCGGCAACCGCGGCATCCCGGCGTCGCGCATTACCTGATCCACCTCTACGACTATCCGGCGATCGCCGAGCAAGGTCTCGACGCTGCCAAACGCTATTCCGAGATCGCGCCGGCGGCGCCGCACGCTTTGCATATGCCGTCGCACATCTTCACACGCGTCGGCTACTGGAACGAATCCATCGAGGCCAACAGCCGTTCCGCCAAGGCTGCCAAGGAGGGCAAGGACCCCAGCGAGCAGCTGCATGCCGACGACTATATGGTCTACGCCCTGCTCCAGCTTGCGCAGGACAGCCGAGCTCGCGACGTCATTGCGGACATGGTTGCGACCACGGGCTATGCGCCGGCCGTCCGCGCCGGTCCCTACGCGATAGCGGCCAGCCAGGCGCGCTATATGGTCGAGCGCGGCGATTGGCAGGGCGCCGCCGCGCTGAAGGTTGAGCCGAGCCGGTTTGCCTATGTCGATGCGATCACCTATTTCGCCCGCGCCCTTGGCGCCGCGCGCTCCGGCAATGCAGACGCAGCAACGGCGGACATCGCCAAGCTGGCGGAGCTGCGGGACAAGCTGCAGCAGGACAAGGATGCGTATTGGGCCGAGATCGTCGACATTCAGCGGCAGGTCGCCACAGCCTGGCAGCTCAATGCCCAGGGAAAACAGGCGGACGCGTTGGAGGCGATGCGCCTTGCCGCCGACGCCGAAGACAAGACCGAAAAGTCCATCGTGACGCCGGGACCGCTTGCCCCGGCCCGCGAACTTTACGGGACCATGCTGCTCGAACGCGGCATGGCGACGGAGGCATTGGCCGCGTTCGAAAGCACCATGCGCAAGGAGCCGAACCGCTTTGGCGCGACGATCGGCGCCGCTCACGCCGCCGAGAAAGCGGGCGACGCCGTGAAGGCACGTCAGTACTACGCGAAAGTCGTCGCCATGGCGCGCAATGGCGATTCCTCGCGGGAGGACCTCGCGGCCGCGCGAAGGTTCATGGCTCAGAACTAGCAAACGTGCCGTGGCAGCTTCCATGCGCCTGACAAGCAAATTCGTGGCGATCGGCGCAGCCGCCGCACTGCTCTGCGCAGTCGCTGCGGTCTGGACATTGCGATCCGGCGAACCGGCGCGCGCTACAGCGGCACTCGGCGAGGTCCGCCCGGTGTGGTCAGAAACCGACTGGCCTTTCGGCGCAGATCCCTGGGGGAAAGGAAAGGCGTTCCGCTGCAAAGCGGAGGATTGCGGCGGCGAGGTCCAGCTCTACGTTCGCGCCAAGCTCGGGTTTTGCAATTGCGCCACCGGCGTCGCCGACGATGACGACCTCGAAAAAATGGGCGACCTGGCGCTGATTGGCAAGGCAACGCCGATCGGTGCTGGTCGAGAGATCATCGTCGGTCCGATGCGCGGCCGCAGCCGGCCCTATCGCGTCGAGGGAAATCGCAACGCGCTCTCACTCGCCTTCAATCAGCGCTGCGACATGGTGGCCGCCACGGCTTTGGTTGGATCGGCCGCGCCCGCGTCACTGGAACCGGCGGTGCTGGCGTTCCTCAATAGCGACCGCATGTTGAAATGGGCCGAGATCGCGCTTGGCTTGTAACTCAGAGCAATTCGGCTTCCGTCTGACTGCAGGATCTTCTCGCTTGCCCTACGCAACGCTAGCATCAGGGTCATGTGCGAGCGTGTGAGGGCTCTCCGCGCGAGATGAATGGGGGCGCAGCCGGCTACGCGGCCCTCGCCCACGAGGCAGCAAAAGTGCAAATGCGCGGTTTCGGAATAATCGCATTATGCCCCTGTTTTGCCCGACGCGTCAACTTCGTCGCGGCTTCTTTGGGCCTGCCCGCGTAAGTCTTTGATTTCGTTGGCCCCGGCTACTGTGCATGGGGTTGTTTTTCAGTTTTTGATTTGAGGGCGCCGAAGCGCCGTTGCGAGGCGCCTCGCTGCGGCCGTCAACTTTGCCGAAAACCCATTCGGAAGGCGCCCCAGTGCTTGCCGCGGACCAGGATCGGCGAGGACAGATCCTTCATCAGCACGAACTGCCCGCCGCCCATGTCGCGGCGATAGGTCTGCAGCAGGAACGGTTTTGTGTTGGCCGCGACCTTCTTCACCGCGCGATCGGTGAACAGGCGGCGGTTGCGGCAATTGGCGTTATTCCAGACCGGGTCCTTGCCCTGCGGCAGACGATAGTTCGGATTGTGGGTCGGCAGATAGCCGCCCTTGGCCCATGCGACGCAGAACACGATGCGGGGATCGGATTTCTGAATCGGATCCTGGATCGCGGGCAGGACGCGGTCGGTGAACTCGACGTAATTGGTGAGGAATTGTCTCGGATCGGTGCCGGGAATTTCGCGGTACTTCTCGTCCATGAGCTGGTCGAGCGTGATATCGCCGCGATCGATCGCGGCTTCGAACTCGGCGGAGATTCGCTTGGCGGTTTCGACGACGACGCGGATCAGCGGCGCGTCCGACGTCGCCACGCCGCTGTCGGCGATCAGCGCGATCAGGCCTTCCGAGGTGTCGAGCAGTTTTGCGATCCGTTGGTCGGCACTCCTGAGATCGCGCGAGGACAGATCGACGCCCTTGGCAAGCTCGTTGAGCTCGCCGATCACGGTGTCGCAATGCCCGAGGTTGGAGGTCGCAGCTCGCGTGACGCCGCCGATCTCCGCCTCTACTGAGGCGAAACCCTGCTGGACGCGCGAGATGATGCTGGAGATCTGTTGGGCGCCTTCACCGGCAGTCTTGGCACGCTGCGAAGCGTCGCTGCTCTCGCCGATCAGGCCTTCGATCTGGCCGTCGAGATCGCGCATGGTGTCGGAGATCTGATGCGTGGCCTGGCGAGTGGCCTCGGCGAGGTTCTTCACCTCGCTCGCGACCACGGCGAAGCCGCGACCGGCATTGCCGGCGCGTGCCGCTTCGATGGTTGCGTTCAGCGCCAGCAGATTGGTCTGCTTGGCGATCGCCTCGATCGAGCCGGAGACCTTTGCCACCTGGGCCAGCGCCGAGCCGACGGCGCTCAATCGCGCCTCGATCCGCTCCACCGCGGCGACGAGCTCGGAGATGTGGCTGACGGCGGTATCGACTGTGCTGCGCGACTGCGCGATCTCGTCGGCCGCGGCGGACGACGTCGTTTGCACCGCCTGAGATGCGTTGGCGATGTCGTGGTTTGCCGAGACCATCGTCTCGGCCGTCTTCTGGAGGTGGTGAAACCGTTCCGATTGATTGGCGACGCGGCTTGCGACTTCCTGGACATTGCCGGCGATGTCGGCGAGTTCCACGCCGAGGCCGCCGATGCGGTCGGCGAGCTGGTCGATCAGCCGTTCGGCCAGCGCCCGGTTGGAGCCGGTGTCCATGACTGCAAGTTGTACGGCGGACATGTGCGATGAGTCCTCAAGGAGAGCCGTTCGCCGGCTCACGGCAGCATTCCCATTCCAGCTTCAGCTTTAAAGGATGATTCGCGCCTGCCGTCTTGCCTGAGCGTGCACTACAATTTGTAGGCCGTCCTGAATCCGCCCCAGTGCCGGCCCTGCACGCGGATGGGGACGTCGATCTCCCGCATCATCACGGTGTTCCCGTTGCCCATGTCGCGCGCATAGCTCTGGACCAGGTACGAGCGCAGGTTGCGCGCGGCGGCGAGCCCCGCCGGATCGTTGAAGATCCGCCGGTTACGGCTGTTGGCGGTGTTCCAGGCCACGTCGCCCGGCCGCTGCGGATGCGAATAGATCTTGTTGTGCACCGGCAGGAAGCCGTTGCGATCGACCATGGCGCAGAACGCCATGCGCTGATCCTTTGCCAGGAATGCCTCCTGGAAAGGCGGTAGCGCGCGGTCGGCCCAGTCCAGATACTTTGTGCGATATTGCTGCGGATCGGTGCCCGCAATTTCCACGTAGTCGGTGTCGAAGAGGTCGTCGATCTTGACCTCGCCGCGCGCGACCGCCTGCTCGAATATCTTGGTCAGGGCGTTGCCGGCTTCCATGGCACGGGTGACAAATTCCATGTTCTCCTCATGGATCGACCACAGACTGTCCTCGATCTTCTCGCGGAGCTCGGCATGGGGGCCGACGAAATGCGCGCGGGCGCCGGCTTTGGATTGCTCGACCACGCGCAGGCGGCAGGCGCCGACGTTCTCGAGGGTGCCTTCGACCAGCGCTTGCGGCGCAAGCCGGCCTGCGTCCGCCCCGCCGATCAGCACGCCGTCCATCGCGATCTCGTAGACTGGCATCACGCCGCGCGCGGTTTCGAACTTGAGATGGCAGGGCAAGCGCTCGGTCTTGCGGCGGTCATCGTGCTCGCTCTGGCGGAGCAGCACGGCGCAACGCGACTTCAGCTTTTGCGCGAAGGTGGTGACGGCGCGGCCGGCGCTGGCGACGTTCTCGCCATGGGTCTCGGCCGCTTTGGTCGCTGCGTCGATCTCGGCCGCGCTCTCGCCGACCGAGACGATGAAGTCCGAGGCGCTGGCAGCGTTGCCGGAGACTTCGCTGGTGGTGGCGTTCTGCTCGGCGACGGCGCCGTTGACGGTCTCGAACACCGGGCGGATCGCCTCGATCGCCTGCGAGATGCGGTGCACGGCATCCGCAGAGCCGGCGGCGTCGCGCTGGAGTGCGTCGATCTTTTTGGTGATCTCTTCGGTCGCGCCCTGGGTCTGCACTGCGAGCGCCTTCACTTCCGTCGCGACGACTGCAAAGCCTTTGCCGGCCGCGCCGGCGCGCGCGGCCTCGATGGTGGAGTTGAGCGCGAGCAGCGTCGTCTGCCGTGCGATCTGCGCGATCAGATTGACGACATTGCCGATGGCGGCGGAGGACTCGCGCAGGCGATCGACATTGGCGCGGGCTTCCTGCGCAGCGGCGCTGGCCTCGTCGGCGAGCTTGCCTGCCTCGCGAACCTGCGCTCCGATTCCCAGTGCGGACTGCGTGAACTTGTCGGCGGCATGGGCGAACGTCGAGGCGGTCGATTGCGCCGCGTTGGTGCGGCCGGTCAGGGCGTCGGTGCGGTCGCGAATGGCGGCAAGGGTTGCGGCGGTCGCCTCGGCTCCGCCGGCCACCGAATTGGCGGCGCGCTCGAGCTGCCGGATCATCGCGCCGAGCTCGAGTTCCAGCAGCTCCAGGATCTCGCGGGCCGAGTCGCCATCGGCGATCCCGGCGGGCTCGGAATGAGCCACCGGTTGCGCAGCCTGCGAGGCTGCCGCAGGCGCAGCCATGTCCGGCAGACGCTTCCGAAATAGTCCGAACGCCATCGGGTCTCTCTGGTCGGGGGACGGTCGGACGCTATTTTCGCAGGCTGAAATGAAGTCAGGGTTAACGATGCCTGACACCTAGGCAGAGGCCATTACGGCGGCTACCTTTACAGTGCTACCTTAGAGCAGCAGATCCCTTTGATTCCGGTGGGTTGGCGGCCTATAAGGCCGCGCCTCCCACCCATCGGCGAACGATCCCGAGACCCTTCAAGAGACCACGCATGGCCGGACATTCCCAATTCAAGAACATCATGCACCGCAAGGGGCGGCAGGATGCCCAGAAGTCGAAGCTGTTCGGCAAGCTGGCGCGGGAAATCACCGTCGCGGCCAAGCTGGGTACACCCGACCCCGCCATGAACCCGCGCCTGCGCGCCGCCGTGATCGCAGCACGCCAGGAGAACATGCCGAAGGACAATATCGAGCGCGCCATCAAGAAGGCGCTCGGCAGCGAGGGCGAGAATTATGACGAGATCCGCTACGAGGGCTACGGCCCCGGCGGCGTCGCCGTCATCGTCGAGGCGCTGACCGACAATCGCAACCGCGCCGCGTCCGACATCCGCTCCTTCTTCACGAAGTCCGGCGGCAATCTCGGCGAAACCGGCTCGGTCTCCTTCATGTTCGACCGCACCGGCGTCATCGAATACGATCGCAGCGTCGCCTCTGACGATGCTGTGCTGGACGCGGCGATCGAGGCCGGCGCCGACGACGTGATCTCCGGCGAGGGCGGACACGAGATCTACGCCTCGACCGAAGGCTATCGCGACGTCGCCAAGGCGCTGGAAGCCAAGTTCGGCGAGCCGCGCAAGGCCGCGCTGATCTGGAAGCCGCAGAACACGGTGTCGGTCGACGACGAGACCGGCGAGAAGCTGCTCAAGTTGATGGACATGCTGAATGAGCACGACGACGTCCAGAACGTCTACGCCAATTTCGAGGTGTCGGACGCGCTGATGGCGAAGATGGGCGGCTAGGGCCTCAACCCTCCGCTGTCGTCGCTCGGCTGGACCGGGCGACCCAGTATTCCAGAAACATTCGAACAATACCGATAAGCCGCGGCGTACTGGATAACCGCCTTCGCGGGTATGACACCGGATGTGTGCTGAGCGGCGGTGCGCCCCGCGGTATCCCACTTCCCCTGTTACTTCCGTTCTGTTTCTGTTTCGCTTCGGGCGGCCAGCCGCTATCACTGGCCCATGACTGCGCTCCCGATTCGCGGCCCCGTTCGCATCATCGGCATCGACCCCGGCCTGCGCCGCACCGGCTGGGGCGTGATCGAGGCTGAGGGCAACCGTCTGATCTACGTCGCCTGTGGTTCGGTGGAACCGCCGGACGACTTGCCGTTGGCGAGCCGGCTGCTTGCGATCCATGAGGGGCTCGCGGCCGTTCTGTCCGATCACCAGCCGATGGAAGCCGCGGTCGAGCAGACTTTCGTCAACAAGGACGGCGTTGCGACACTGAAGCTCGGCCAAGCCCGCGGCGTTGCCATGCTGGCGCCCGCAATGTTCGGCATCGTCGTCGCCGAATATGCGCCGAACCAAGTCAAGAAGACGGTGGTCGGCGCCGGTCACGCCGACAAGCAACAGATCGCGATGATGCTCAAGATTTTGCTGCCCAAGGCCGAGCCGCCGTCGGCGGATGCCGCCGACGCGCTCGCCATCGCCATCACCCACGCTCATCACCGCCAGAGCACCGCGCTCAGGCTGAAGGTCGTGGGGATATGATCGGCAAGCTCAAGGGCCTGATCGATTCCTACGGTGAGGATTTCGTCATCCTCGACGTCGGCGGCGTTGGCTATCAGGTGCATTGCTCGTCACGCACGTTGCAGCATCTGCCGTCTCCGGGCGAAGCGGCCGTGCTGTCGATCGAGACTTATGTCCGCGAGGACCAGATCAAACTGTTCGGCTTTCGCACTGACCAGGAGCGTGAATGGTTTCGCCTGCTCCAGACCGTGCAGGGCGTCGGCGCCAAGGTCGCGCTCGCCGTGCTCGGCACCTTATCGCCGGCTGACCTCGCCAATGCCATCGCGCTCCGCGACAAGGCGGCGGTGGCGCGCACGCCCGGCGTCGGCCCCAAGGTCGCCGAGCGCATCGTCACCGAACTGAAGGACAAGGCGCCGGCCTTTGCCAATGTCGATCCGGCAGTGGTGCATCTCGCCGGCGCCGTCGACGACCAGCGCGCGCCGCGCCCCGTGGCGGATGCGATCTCCGCACTGGTCAATCTCGGCTACGGCCAACCGCAGGCCGCCGCGGCGATTGCGTCGGCTTCGCGTAGTGCGGGCGAGAATGCCGAGACCGCGCAGCTCATCCGCCTCGGCCTGAAGGAGCTCGCGAAGTGAGCGCGTCAATGCTCGGTCTCGTAGGGTGGGCAAAGCGCAACGTGCCCACCACCTTTGGAGCGACCGGTGACGTGGTGGGCACGGCGCGAAGGGCGCCTTTGCCCACCCTACGAGGAGTTCGCTGAGTGAGCGATCCCAAGGCCAATCGCATGGTCTCGCCCGAGCGCCGCAGCGACGACGTCGGCGACACCGCGCTGCGTCCGCAATCGCTGTCCGACTTCGTCGGCCAGCAGCAGGCGCGCAAGAATCTCTCGATCTTCATCGAGGCGGCGCGCAAGCGCGGCGAGGCGCTGGATCACGTGCTGTTCGTGGGTCCCCCGGGCCTCGGCAAGACCACGCTGGCGCAGATCGTGGCGAAGGAGCTGGGCGTCGGCTTTCGTGCCACCTCGGGGCCTGTCATTGCCAAGGCCGGCGATCTCGCCGCCCTCCTCACCAACCTCGAAGAGCGCGACGTGCTCTTCATCGACGAGATCCATCGCCTCAGTCCGGCGGTGGAAGAGGTGCTTTATCCCGCGATGGAGGACTTTCAGCTCGACCTCATCATCGGCGAAGGCCCGGCGGCGCGCTCGGTGAAGATCGAGCTGTCGAAATTCACCCTCGTCGGCGCCACCACGCGGGCTGGCCTGCTGACCAATCCGCTGCGCGACCGCTTCGGCATTCCGGTGCGGCTCAATTTCTACACCATTGAAGAACTCGAAAGCATCGTCAGCCGCGGCGCGCGCGTGCTCAATGTCGGCATGACCGCCGATGGCGCCAACGAGATCGCGCGCCGCGCCCGCGGCACACCGCGCATCGCGGGCCGTCTGCTCCGCCGGGTCCGCGACTTCGCCTCGGCGGCCGATGCCGACAAGATCGACCGCAAGATCGCCGACCACGCACTCAGCGCGCTCGAGGTCGATGCCGCAGGCCTCGATGCCATGGACCGCCGCTACCTCACGACCATCGCGCAGAATTATGGCGGCGGCCCGGTCGGCGTCGAGACCATGGCCGCCGCTTTGTCCGAGCCGCGCGATGCCATCGAGGACATCATCGAGCCCTATCTGATCCAGTGCGGCTATCTCCAGCGCACCCCGCGCGGCCGCCTGCTCACCTCGCACGCCTTCCGTCACCTCGGTCTCGCCGAGCCCTCGCGCGATGCGGCCCAGTTCGGCCTGTTCGGCTCGGACGAGAGCGACGACTGATTTACGCAAGTGCAGAGTGCTCCGGTGCTCGTGAATTTCCGGTAATCTTGTGCAGGTCTCTGCACGGAGATGCAGGCGGTCTGCACGAGCGCACCCCAATTCCGCTCCAATCAAGTCGCATCGAGAACCAGCATCACCATCGAGCGTCCATGATCACTCGCCGTCATTTCATCCGTTCCATCGGCGCCCTGTCCGCCCTCGGCGCCTCGACCGCGGCCTACGGTGTCGGCGTCGAGCCGATGCTGCGGCTCCGCGTCACCCGCTATCATCCGGCGCCGCGGCAATGGCCGGCGGATCTTCCGCTGAAGATCGCTGTCATCGCCGACATCCATGCCTGCGATCCCTGGATGCCGCTGGAGCGGATCGAGGCCATCGTCGACCGCACCAACGCGCTGAATGCCGACCTCATCGTGCTGCTCGGCGACTATGTCGCCGGCCTGCATCAGGTCACCCGCATCATCCCGTCGAGCGAATGGGCCAGAGTGCTCGGCGGCCTCAGGGCGCCGCTCGGCGTTCACGCCGTCATGGGCAACCACGATTATTGGGACGACAAGACCGTGCAACGGGCCGGGAATGGCCCGACCATGGCGCATCGGGCACTGGAAGCGGCCGGTATACCCGTCTACGAGAACGATGTCGTGCGTCTCACCAAGGACGGCCGCCCGTTCTGGCTTGCGGGTCTCGGCGATCAGCTCGCCTTCCTACCGGCGCGACGCTTCCGCAGCATGGTGCACTTCGGTGCCGACGATCTCAACGCCACGCTCGCCAAGGTCACGGATGACGCGCCGATCATCCTGCTCGCGCATGAGCCCAACATCGCGCCGCGCGTCCCGGCGCGCGTCGCGCTGCAACTGTCCGGCCATACCCATGGCGGTCAGGTGCGCCTGCTTGGCTGGTCGCCGGCGGTCCCGCCGCAGCATGGCATCCGGCTCGCCTACGGCCATGTCCGGCTGAAATGCGACGTCATCATCTCTGGCGGCCTCGGTTGCAGCATCATGCCGCTCCGCGTCGGCGTGCCGCCTGAGATCGTCGAGGTGACGCTGGGTGCGACGAGGCGGCCGGTTGTATCCTAGCTCGGCTTGCGCGGCCGGCGGTTTTTGCGCAAAACGGGCTGGTTATCGACAAGCCAAGAGGCTCGCGACGTGACAGCTCATCTCGACGGCGAGATCCGCGACGGCCGCCACCACATGCAGGTCCGCGTCTATTACGAGGACACGGATTTCCCTGACTTGCCATTGTCGTAGTAAGCAAACGTGCTGATTTCTCGCTCCTTGCTACGGTTTTCAGGGAAAAGCTTCTTGCCGTAAAGCGCGGAGCTGTTCAGGTAGGGGGTATATTCGTAGGGCATCCGCTTGGGAACCGGATGCACTACTATGCATTCAATCAAGTTGCGGAAAGCGACGCGAGTTTCGATCGCCTTGGGATTTGTCTTGAGCGCGGTGACCAGCCTTCTAACCTCCGAACGGTATCCGTCACTGAATTTCGAGTGATCGAAGCCGATGACATTTTCGCCGCCACCGCCCAGCAGCCGCAAGCGCTCTTCAACGCTTTCCCGCTCCACGTCGCACTCATCGATCCGCTTGAGCAACTCGTCCGGCTTCCGACGGCTATTTGCGATGGCATATGACAGGCGTTCGATCTCGGTAGTCAACACGCGGCGTCGACGCTCTAGCTTAGCGTGTTCGCTGCCCTTGTTCCGATCGTTTTTGCGCTCCTCCTTCCAGGCACACATCGCCTCTTCAATGGCTTTCGGCGAAAGCAATTTCAATTGGATTTTGTCGGAGGCATCCTCGAGCAGAACGTCCATGTCGAAGCTGCGGGTGTGCTCGCAGGTGCCCCGCTGATGCGCGCTCGCGCATGCCGCGCGCGGTGCACCGTTACGCGAGGATTGAGCGATTCGCATGTGGCCATTGCAGACGCCGCACCGGAGCACACCGGCAAGCGGATGCTCATTGTTGCGCGGGATCACGGCGCGACGCCGCGGCTTGCCAGTCGGTCCGAACATAGATACGGCGCGCGCGCTACGAACCTCCTGCGCTCGATTCCAGAGCACTTGCGGAACGATCCGTAGCTCCGGCTTTTTGACTATGATGTGGCGCTCTTCTGGATTGCGGCGCTTCTGTTTCTTCTGGGTCTCCGGGTTGAGAATTGTCGAGCGAACGTTCCAATGTATCTCGCCGATATATAGATCGTTGCCGATAATGCCGCGACCATGCCGACCGCCTGTGATGCACTGATGATTCCAGGTGGTACGACCAGCCTTGTTCTTGTGACGAGTTGCACCGGGTGAGGGCACGCCTTCGCGGGTGAGATCAGCGGCGATAGTTCGGGTCGAGCGGCCCGCTGCATATTCGGTGAAGATGCGGAGCACAATCTTTGCTTCGTTCTCATCGATCACGCGTTCGCCCGGCGCGCCCGGCCTCGGTCGATAACCATAGGCGTATGAGCCAGGAATTCTTCCGTTGGCAACAGCGTTGTCGTGGCCGCGCCGAACCTTTTCGGCGAGCTGCGGCTTGTAAATCGTATTGTAGAGACTTGCAATGCTGATGTCAGTGGCGGTCGCATAGACCCCTTTCTGATCCATCAGCTCGACGCCATTGAACTCGAAAACCTGCTTGAGACGCTGGATGGTTGCGGGATCACGCGACAAGCGGTCGAAATGTTCAACCACGACCACGTCAAAGTCCTGGTTTCGCACCCCGTTGAGCAAACGTTGATAGCCGTCCCTCGCACCTTCGGTAAGACCAGATTTTGCGGCATCCACAAACTCGCCGATGACATCGAGGTTGTTGCGCAATGCGACCTTCCGGCAGAGCAATAGCTGACCGTCAATCGAGGTCGCCTTTTGCATGTCGCTGGAATAACGGGCGTATAGTACGGCCGTTTT
The DNA here is from genome assembly GCF_023073935.1 of Bradyrhizobium sp. 147. NCBI lineage: Bacteria > Pseudomonadati > Pseudomonadota > Alphaproteobacteria > Hyphomicrobiales > Nitrobacteraceae > Bradyrhizobium > Bradyrhizobium sp. 147. Next base: position 397,340 of record NZ_JADPKL010000089.1, read on the forward strand.
CTTCGATGACGCTGTCGTCATGCCGGTCCTCTATCGGCTGCCCCGAACCGTGATGTTCATCCCGTGCGAGCTGACGTCCGATAGCACGCGCCAACTCAAACCAGATTTCGTCATTGTCCGGATTATCCCAGCTCTGACGATGGGAGGGGGCAAGCGGTCGAATGGTCGCTCGTTGTCTTCGGAGAGATCGGATGCGGGCACGCATTTGCAAACTCGCAAGCAGAAGCTAGCGTAAATTTCTGCGCCGCGCTACAGCCAAGCCGCAGCGATTACTCGCAACGCTTCGCTCATGCTGACCTCGGCAGCGTCGAATGAAAATGAATTTCTTGAAGTGCCGCGGCGCGCGTGAGGGCATTCCTGGCGATGAGGCGCGTAGTCGAGAGCAGATGTGCTAAGCAAAGCGGAGTAAAAATACTGACGGCGGCGTAAGTCTGTTGCTGGGGCCGGTGCATAGCGGACCCGTTCTCGGTTCACGCGGCTTCTCGTGCAGATGTGTAGTGGCTGCCGCGGAGCGCCGGCTTGTCCATCAATAAAATTTGGCCGGTGGCGGCGAATTGTAGCGCACAGCCCAAACGCGGTGGTCCGCCCCCAAGGAGCCGTCGCTGATTGGGTCTTTCTTATTCCGCTGGTTCGATCACCCCCTTGCGTCGAGCCTCCCAGAGCAAGCATTCGCGTCTGCGTGAGCTCCGTAATCGCGCGTCGAAAGCACAGTCAGAGAAACGCATAGTTCTGATAGAGTGCTCCCGCTCCGATATCCAAGGAGTTCAAAATTGAACTCGCTGCCCAGGTCCGTCCGGCGTCTGGATCCTCATGGAGTTCCTCCATGTCGGCTGGCGAGACACCGTCGGATGATGCCCCGTGGCGCCTCACCAGCGCGGGCGAGATACGCGAACCGTTGGCCTGTGGTGGGAGGTGCACGCCGAGTCTGCCGTCTCGGCTAAGATCGGGTTGGGCAGATACGGTTCGCCGTTTCCACGAGGAATCAGCCAGCCCGCAACGGGAACCTCGCTCCGTCCAGGCGTTAGCATAGCCGCCCCGGTGCGTCGGAGTGGTGTAAATTATGTTTCTTCCTATTTTAATGAATGTTGTCGGGCTTAGCGTCCATTTTTTGCGGGAACGGAGACCGCGATGCCAAAGCATCAGACCTCGCTTGAAAAGATCGATCGGCGAGCGCGTGGCGGTGACGGTTGCGGCCGGCGACGTGCGCATCCGCCACGGCATGCGCGAGGTTGCGGTCCATAAGCAATCGGAAGGTCGCCGGCTGCGGATCATCGGTTCCGCCCACCTCGACGGGGTTGCCGGTCGCACTGGCGCCTTCTGCCGACCGGCAATCGCGACACCGACAGTGCCGGCGCCTTCTCCACTGCCCTCGTTGTTGCGTCCTCTTGCCGAATACGAAGCAGCGATCGGAGGGAGCTTCTGATGGCGCGTACAAAAAAAGCTACTGAAGCGCCAATCGATCGGCTCGAGGCCATGCTGGTGCGATTGCAGCTCTCCGGCATCCGCGACCAGCTCGACAACCTGCTCGAGGAGGCGGCGCGCGCGAACCTGTCGGCGCGTGAGACGCTGATCCTGCTGCGCGAGCGTGACATCGCGCGCAAGGATCATCACGTCTACGAGGATGAGCCCTACAAGTTCACGCTGCTCGAAGCGTCAAACGTGTGCAGCTCGCCGAATCCGCACTCAAGAGCTGGTAAGAGCGGCGCTGGATCGACGTCGCCCCGATCAAGGCCTGAGGTCTATTGCACAAGTGTCGATGTCTGTTGAGCCGTCATTGCGAGCGAAGCGAAGCAATCCAGAATGCCTCCGCGGAGACAGTGTGGATTGCTTGGTCGCGGAGTTTAGGTCCGGCCGGCCGAAGGCCGAACCGGGTGGCTCCTCGCAATGACGGGGAGAGGTCCGAAATCATGAACAGGCCCGTCCAGCCGATATCCTCATTGTCGCTCAAGCTGCCGAAAGCCGATCGTTCGATCGAGAATTCCCCGCAAAGCTCGAAGGTCCGCTCAACTGCATCGCGTTCTCGGCCGTGCACATTGTCGCCGATGCCTTTGCGACAACGATCCCTGGCTCTCGGTCGCGGTCGATTGGGACAAGACCATCGCGTTCCGCGAGCACGTCTGGGATCTCGGGCTTGGTGTCGCCCAGGCCATGGACAGCGCGCAGCGCGGCATGGACCTGGACTGGCCGACCTCGCTGGAGCTGATCACGCGCTCGGGGTCTGCCGCGAAGCGGCGCAATGCGCTGGTGTTTTCGGGCGCCGGCACCGATCGTCTTGCGTGGAGGATGCCAAGACCATCGACGACGTGATCCGCGCCTATGAGGAGCAGATCTCCGCGGTCGAGAAGGTCGGCGGCCGCATCATTCTGATGGCATCGCGCGCTCGCAAAAACTCGGCCGGACGCCGACGACTACGCCAAGGTATATGACCGCGTGCTGCCGCAGGTTCGAGAGCGCGTGATCATCCACTGGCTCGGCGGCATGTTCGATCCGGCATTGACGGGATACTGGGGCACACAAGATCTCGACGAGGCGATGGACACCGCCGTTGCCATCATCAACGGCAACGCCGCCAAGGTCGATGGTGTTCAGGTCTCGCTGCTTGACAAGCAGCGCGAGATCGACATGCGACGGCGCCTCGACAAGCGCATCAAGATGTACACCGGCAACGACTTCAATTATGCGGAGCTGATCGCCGGGATGAGCGGGGTTTCTCGCACGCGCTGCTCGGCATCTTCGACGCGATTGCGCCGGCGGCGTCCTACGCGCTGTCGCGATTGGCCGCCGGCGACGTGCTCGGGGGACGGTGCCGCTGTCGCGCGCTTCTACAAGACCGGCGTCGTGTTCATGGCCTATCTTAAGGGCCACCAGGACCATTTCACCATGGTCGGGGCCCAGGAGAGCGCGCGCTCAGGTTTGCCAATGTCAGGTTTGCCAATGTTCAGGTTTGCCAATGTTCAGATTGACAGCGCTGGCCTTGAGCTGATTTTGCCCAGCCGGAACGGGACTTACATCATCAACCGGGTTCGCGGCGATCTCGGCTTCCGGCCGATTTAGAACCCCAGAATACCTTTTGATAGTCTCAGAGGTTGCGTCGCACCAATTAGCTTGACTTTTGCGCGGGTGAGTGCTTGCTCACTCACATGAGCTCATTGCGTATGACGAGCGACCTGAGGCGTCAATTGATCCTCCGTGCCGCGAAATGCTGTTTTGCCCGGCATGGCTATACCGGCACCACGACCAAGAGCGTGGCGGCCGCCGCTGCTATTTCCGAGGCGCTGCTGTTCAAGCATTTCCCCTCCAAGGCGGCGCTGTATGCCGAGATCCTCAGCGATGAGTGCGAGGCGGAACCAGCATTGATGGAGCTGCTCGAGCGGGAGCCGTCGACGGCTGCCTTGGTCGAGCTGATCCGCGGCATGGTCCGGCACTTCCTTCAGATCGCCGACGGTCCCGACCAGGAGGAGGCGCAGCGCCTGCGACTGATGGCCACGAGCCATTTGGATGATGGCGAATTCGCCCGCTTGCTCTATGCCAAGATCGAGACGCTGATCGGGGCTGTCTTCGTCGCCTCACTCGAGCGTGCCGTTGCCGCAGGGGACGCACGGCCGTGCACTGGCGATCCGCTCAACCTGTTCTGGTTCGCGCATCATTCGCTGATGACGGCGGCGATGACCAGGCTGCCGGCCACGCCCTGTCTCGCTTACGGCAAGGCAAACGATCTGGAGCGGCAGCTCTGTGAGTTTCTCCTGAGAGGTATCGGACTTAACGACGCCGCAATTGCTGCGCATCTGGGCCACAATCAGGCCGCGAATGCCGGCAAGGCGGCGATTGCAGAAAGTGCATGACATGAA